>NZ_BAAAVT010000001.1:0-196229 GCF_039534665.1 Nesterenkonia aethiopica
CGTAAGACACTTCAGTGGGCCACCCCAGCTGAGAAGATGAGAGACATCATCCTCACCAGCTGACCATCAGCTGGTGCAACGACTCATAGAATCCGCCGCGCTTGAGTACCAGGAGATGTCCGGGAAAGTGACGCCTCGATCTGCGTGGTGCGGGCCGCTCAGAAGCCGATGACGACGGCGTCGTCGGAGATCTCCTCCACCTGTGACCAGCGTCCGGAGTCGCGACTCCATTCAAAGGCCCCGGCGTGGACCGTCTGGGTGCCGTAGACGTCGGCGGTGGCCACGGCCCAGTGCGCCAGGGTCCACAGCTCCCGGGTCGTGTCGGCCTGCTCGTCGTCCTCATCGCCGCCGGGCATGCTCACCGTGACGACGGTCCCGGCCTCCGGACCGGCGCCGTCCGCGTCATCACCGGCGGCGGCGCTGCGGTCGATCAGGATCGGCCCGAACTCCTCGAGCTCGTCCCGCGCGTCCTCATCGGCGCCCTCGTCCTCATCGGCGCCCTCGTCCTCGTCGGCGTCCGAGTCGTCGTCTGCGCCTTCGGCGTCGTCCTCGTCCTCGGACCCGAGAGCCTCCAGTGCCTCCTGGGCGTCGTCGGGCACTTCAAGGGCGGTGCCCAGGACCCCCGCCACCTCGTGGGCGAGGCCGTCAGGGTCCGGGTCGGGGGCGTCCTTGCGGGTGAGGCGGCAGGTCATGCCGATCGGCTGCGCACCGGTCAGCGGCGCCGCGAAGGCCCTGCCGCGCTCCGCGTGGCGTGAGTAGAAGCTGGGGTCCATGGGACGCTCCAGCACGTCGGCGGCTTCGGAGACGCTGAGCTCAGGCGTCCACGGGTCGTCCTCGTGGTCCCGAGCCGACTCCAGGGCGTCGTAGAAGCCCTCCACGGAGCTTGCGACCTCCACCGGGCCGTCATCGTCCGACCAGCTGGGTGACCCGCTGCGGAACAGCTCGCGGGCGTCGTATTCGTCGGTGGCCTCGAGGACCTGCAGGTCAGATTCCTGCAGGGAGATGGCCAAGGCGTCGGCGGCGGCCTCCCGCGGAAGTCCCCGGTCCACCGCCAGTGCCGCCACCAGTGCGGCATTCGCCGACTGGTGCGGGGTCAGCACGTGGAGCTCCCCGCCCACCTGCACCTCGCAGCGGGCGTCCAGCAGATACTCCTGCTCGTCGATGTGACGCCAGGTGGCCCAGACGACGCCCGCCAGGACCATCGCCAGCAGGACAAGCACCGCCAGGGCGCGGCGACGGCGCCGGCGGCGGACCATCTCGCGGGTCGCCACGATCGGGCGCTCCGCCCGGTGTCTGCTCATCATCTCTGCTTCACCATCAGGTGTTCGTCCGTCTCCGCCGCAGTGTCAGGAACCGCCCACCGTCGTGACGCCGGACGCCCGAGGGGCGGGTGGTCCGGCGTCACGACGTTGCGGCTCAGTTGGCGTGGAGGGCCGCGTTGAGCTCCACCTTCTGGCCCTTGCGCGGCACGGCCTCCAGGCGGCCGGACACGGAGTTGCGACGGAACAGCAGGTTCGGGACGCCGGAGAGGGCAGAGCCCTTGACGACCTCCACCACGTTGCCGTGGTCGTCGAGCACGGAGACCTTGGTGCCGGCGGTGACGTACAGGCCGGCCTCCACCACAGAGTCATCGCCGATGGAGATGCCGACGCCGGCATTGGCGCCGAGCAGCACCCGCTCACCCAGGGCCACACGCTCCGTGCCGCCGCCGGAGAGGGTGCCCATGATCGAGGCGCCGCCGCCGACGTCAGTGCCGTCGCCCACCACGACGCCTGCAGAGATGCGGCCCTCCACCATGGAGACCCCGAGAGTGCCGGCGTTGAAGTTCACGAAGCCCTCGTGCATGACCGTGGTGCCCTCAGCCAGATGTGCGCCGAGACGGACGCGGTCGGCGTCACCGATGCGCACGCCCACCGGCGTCACGTAGTCCACCAGGCGCGGGAACTTGTCGATGCTGTGCACGGTGACGTGACCGCGCGAGCGCAGCTTCAGACGGGTGGCCTCGAAGCCGTCCACCGCGCAGGGCCCGAAGTTGGTCCAGACCACGTTGGTCAGGTGGCCGAAGATGCCCTCCAGGTTGAGGGTGTTCGGCTGGGCGAGACGGTGCGAGAGCAGGTGCAGACGCAGCCACACGTCCGAGGTGCCGGCGGCCGGCGCGTCGAGGTCCGCCTCGATGGAGACCACTTCGGTGCGCACTCCTCGGTCGCTGTCCTCGCCGACGGCGGCCTCGAGGGAGGCCAGCAGCGCGGCGTCCTGGTTCTGGGCCAGCGGCGCCAGCACGGGGGCAGGGAACCAGGTGTCGAGCACGGTCCCGTCGGCGGTGACGGTGGCCAGGCCGTGGCCGGAGGCGATGCGGGAGGCGGATGCAGCAGTGTCGGTCGAAGTCATGCCGCCCATCTTACGGATTACAGTGGGGTCATGCCCGTCGATGAGACCTCCGCTGACAGAACCTCCGGCACCTCCTCCGCCACGTCCTCCGACTCTGCTCCCGGCGGTGCCTCCGCCCCCGCCGCTCCGCTGATGCTGGACCTCACCGCAGAGATCACCCAGCTGACCGAACAGGTGATCGCCTGCGAGTCGGTCTCCGGGAACGAGACCCGGTTGGCCGATGCGGTGGAGTCTGCCCTGCTGGGCCTGGGCGGCCTGCGGGTGCACCGGGACGGCGACACGGTGATCGCCCGCACCGAGACCGGCGCGGACCAGCGGGTGGTGCTGGCCGGGCACCTGGACACGGTGCCGCTGCCCAGCGACCCGGAGACCCGTGGCACCCCGGGCTTCCGCGGGACGGTCCCGCCGCAGTGGGTCGCCGCAGACGGTGCGGACGCATCCGCCGATGACGGCGAGCGCCCCGACGGCGACGTCCTCTACGGTCGCGGAGCCACCGACATGAAGGGCGGGGTGGCCGTCCAGCTGGCGTTGGCCGCCGACGTCGCGGACCGGCTGCGGACGATGACGGCCGCACAGAGCTTGGCATGCGACGTCACCTGGGTCTTCTACGACCACGAGGAGGTCGAGGCCGCCAAATCCGGCCTGGGGCGGGTGCTGCGGAGCACTCCGGAGCTGCTGGAGGCTGACTTCGCGGTGCTCCTGGAGCCGACCCACGGTGCCGTGGAGGGCGGCTGCAATGGCACGTGCCGGCTGCGTGTCACCGTGCCGGGGGTCGCCGCGCACTCGGGCCGCGCGTGGAAGGGTCGCAACGCGATCCACGCCGCCGCGCCGGTGCTCGCCGCGTTGGAGGCGTATGAGCCGCGCACGGTCGACGTCGACGGCCTGGCGTATCGGGAGGGCCTCAACGCGGTCTCGATCACCGGCGGCATCGCCGGCAATGTCATCCCGGACGCCTGCACCGTGGAGATCAACTACCGCTTCGCCCCGGACAAGACCGAGGCGCAGGCCCACGACCACGTCCGTGAGGTGCTGCGCGCCGCCGGCGTGGACGAGGAGCTCATCGAGGTCACCGACTCCTCTCCCGGGGCCCGGCCGGGCCTGGAGCATCCCGCCGCGGAGGCCTTCCTGGCCGCCGTCGACGGGGAGCCCAAGCCGAAGTACGGATGGACGGACGTGGCCCGGTTCTCCGCGCTGGGCGTGCCGGCGGTGAACTTCGGCCCGGGCGACGCGCTGCTGGCCCACACCGACGACGAGCACGTCACGGCCGGAGATCTGCGGGCGTGCCTGGCGTCGATGCGCCGCTGGCTGCTCTGAGGACCCAGTCGCCGGCTGCTCTGGGGACCGGGATGTCTGGGGCGTGTCGGCCGGGCCGACAGCGCCGATCCGTCTGACCTGGCACGGTGACGATCCCGTCGGGGCCGATGTGGCGGAGGTAACGATTCCGTAACCAGGGCCTCCCATCCTCCTGCAGAGCGCTGTGTCCGCATAGCCTTACTGGACGAGGTCAGAAGGGGGACCCCCGTTCTGACCTGCTCGCACACGTGAATGAGGAGGACACCCCATGAGGATCCGACGCACTGCCGCCGCTGTCACAGCGGCCGCAGCCATGGTCGCCCTGTCCGCCTGCGGCGACGACGCTGAGGGAAACGGTGAGGACGTGGAGGTCGGCGGCGAGGAGGACTTCGTCACCGATCTCACCTTCGGCACCGGGGGCACCGCAGGGACCTACTACCCGCTGGGCGGTGAGCTCTCGGACATCTTCGAGGCCAACACCAGCGCTGACTCGGTGAACTATGTCGAGTCCGGGGGCTCAGGCGAGAATCTGGGCCAGATGTTCCAGGAGGAGTGGCAGCTCGGCCTGACGCAGAACGACACTGCCAACGACGGCGTCAACGGTCAGCTGGACGACCTCGACGGCGTCGAGCTGAACAACATCGGCTGGATCGCCAACCTCTACCCGGAGGCCGCCCACATCGTGGTGCGGGCGGACTCGGGCTTCGACTCGGTCGATGACCTGGAGGGCGCCACCATCGCCGTCGGCGACGCCGGCTCCGGTACGCGCGCGATCTCCGATGCCATCCTCGCGGCCCACGGGCTGGAGGAAGGGGACTACACCCCGGAGGTCACCGACTTCGGGGCCTCCACCGAGATGCTGGCCGACAACCAGATCGACGCCTCGATCTTCGTCGTCGGCACCCCGGTGGCGGGGCTGACGCAGCTGGCCGCGTCCACGGATGTGGATCTGCTGGGCCTCGACGACGCGACCGCCGACGAGATCTCCGGCGACTCGGGTGCGGAGCCGTATGACATCTCCGCCGAGGCCTACGACTTCCTCGACGAGGATGTCGCGACCGTGTCGGTGTTCGCCGCCCTGGCCGCCTCCACGACCCAGGTCAGCGAGGACCTCGGCTACGAGATCACCGCGGCGATCTTCGAGCACGCGGACGAGATCACCCTGGATGTCGGGGAGTCGATCGACATGGAGGAGGCCCTGCTGGGCATCGGTGACGTGCCGCTGCACCCCGGCGCTGAGCGGTACTACGACGAGCAGGGCATCGACCTGCCGTGAGCGACGCACCTGGTCGGGACGCCCTCCCGGCAGGTGGGCAGGTCGATCCTGCCGCAGAGGCGAAGGCCGAGGAGGTCCTCCGCGAGCACGACACCTCCAGCCGGTTCCGCACGGACCTGGGCTGGTGGGGTTGGCTCGTGGGGGCCATCTCGGTCGTCTTCACCCTCTACCACCTGTACGCGGCGCTGGAGCGACCGTTCAACAACTGGATGCACGGCTCCCTCCATCTCGCGGGGGCGACGTCGCTGATCTTCCTGCTGTACCCGGCGAGCAGGCGTCTGCTGGACCGCCCCGCCACCGGGGTGCTCTGGAAGGACACGCTGCTCGGGCGGGGCCGCGGAGTGCCGTGGTACGACGCACTGCTGGCCGCGGCCGGCGTGTACTGCAACCTGTACATCTTCGTCGAGTATGAGCGCCTGACCGGCAACGCCGTGCAGATCCTGGGCTACTCGGACCTGGACCACGTCGTCGCCGTCGCCGGCATCCTGTTGGTGCTGGAGGCCACGCGGCGCTGCGTGGGCCTGCCGATCGTCATCATCGCGACCTTGGCGATGGTCTATGCGATCTTCGGCAACCACAGCCCGCTGTTCCCGCATCGGGGCATGTCCGTGGAGAACTTCGCCACCAGCACGTTCCTGTCCACCGGTCAGGGGGTCTTCGGCACGCCGATCCAGGTGTCCTCGAACTTCATCTTCCTGTTCCTGTTCTTCGCCGTGGTGCTGCTGCGCACCAACATCGGTCAGTTCTTCAACGACCTGGCCTTCCGCGCGGCCGGCCGATTCACCGGCGGCCCGGCCAAGGCGGCCATCGCGGCCTCGGGGCTGCAGGGGATGGTCTCCGGCTCCTCGGTGGCCAACACCGTGGCGTCGGGCTCCTTCACGATCCCGATCATGAAGAAGGCCGGGTTCAAGCCTCATGTGGCGGCCGCCACGGAGGCCACGGCCTCCACCGGTGGACAGATGATGCCGCCGATCATGGGCGCCGCGGCGTTCATCATGGCGCAGAACGTGCCGGACGTGGAGTACAACGACCTGATCGTCATCGCCGTGATCCCGGCCCTGCTGTACTTCCTGGGCGCGTTCCTCTCCATCCACTTCGAGGCGAAGCGCAACCACATCAAGGGACTGCCGATCGATGAGCTGCCCTCGCTGCGGTCGCTGATCACCCGGGCGGACCTGCTGCTGCCTCTGGCGGTCATCATCGGCACGCTGCTCTCGGGGATGTCGCCGATGCGGGCGGCCCTGCTGGGCATCGCCACCGCGTTCGTGCTGAGCTTCCTGCGCTCCTCCACACGGCTGGGGCCGCGGGGCATGGTGGAGCTGCTGGTGGCCGGTGCGCGCACGGCCCTGCCGGTGATCGCGGCCTGTGCCACTGCTGGCATCGTGGCCGGCACGGTGACCGCCACCGGGCTGGGAGGGCAGCTGGGGCGGGGCCTGGTGGACATCGCCGGAGGCAGCTTCCTGCTGGTCCTGGTGATGGTCATGGTGGCCTGCATCGTGCTCGGCATGGGGCTGCCCACCACGGCGAACTACGTGGTCACCGCGACGGTGGCCGCACCCATCCTCTACAACAACTTCGACGTCCCGCTGATCGCCGCCCACCTGTTCGTGTTCTTCTTCGGCATCCTCGCCGATATCACGCCACCAGTGTGTCTGGCCGCCTATGCGGGTGCGGGCATCGCCAATGCCAATCCGATGGCGGCGGGCGTCTCGGCGCTGCGAATAGCCATCGCGGGATTCCTCATCCCGTATGTGTTCATCCTCCAGCCGGCGCTGCTGCTGGAGGGCTCCTGGCAGGAGTTGGTGATCGCCCTGAGCACGGTGATCGTGGGCATGGTCGGAGTCTCCTCGGGGCTGGCCGGGCATCTGGTGGTGCGCGGCACGCTGCCCGAACGGTTCCTGCTCGTCGGCGGCGGCCTGGCGCTGATCTATCCGGATCTGCTGGTCTCCATGCCCGGGCTGGCCGCCATGGGTCTCGCGGTGATCATGCAGATCGTGCGTCGCGGGGCCTCGCGCGGGCCCGGGGCGGCCTCCGACTCGAGCCGCGGCGTCTCCGACGGCACGGACCCGGCCGACCACGGCGCCGCCCGCGCCTGACATGCCGTGAGCACGGGTCAGTCCAGCTCGATAGGCTGAGGCCCATGAGCACATCGACTGCAGCAGCCACTGAACGTCCCCTGGCGCTGGTGACCGGCGCGACGCGCGGCATCGGCCGGGCCATCGCCGAGGACCTCGGCCGCACCCATCACGTGCTGGTCGGCGGGACGACGCCCGATCGTGTCGGGGCCGTGGTCGCCGCGCTGCCGAGCGCCTCTGGCTTCGCGGCGGATCTGACCGACTCCGCCGCGGTGGCCGCCGCCGTCGAGGAGGCCGGGCTCGAGCGCCTCGACGTGCTGGTCCACTCCGCCGGCGTCGCCGACTCCGGAGAGGTCGGCACGGCAACGTCGGAGCTGTGGCGGCACGTGTTCGAGGTCAACGTGTTCGCCGTGGCGGAGCTCACCCGTCTGACTCTGCCGGCCCTGCGGGTGGCCCGCGGCCAGGTCATCGCCATCAACTCCGGCGCGGGCTATTCGTCCCGGGCCGGGGGAGGGATCTACTCCGGCAGCAAGTTCGCCCTGCGGGCGCTGACCGACGCGCTGCGTGACGAAGAGCGCGGCACGGTGCGGGTGACCTCGATCCATCCGGGCCGGGTGGACACGGACATGCAACGTGACCTGCAGACCCAGATGGGCAACACGGACTATGACGGCAGCATCTACATCGCCCCGCAGTCCGTGGCGGACACCGTTCGACTGGCGGTGGACATGCCGGAGGCCTCGATGGTGGAGGAGCTCTCCATCCGGCCGGTGCACCGGTGACCGGTCAGCCGGCGGGAGCGGCTCCCGGAGACGTCGTCGAGCTCCCGACCGACGCCGTGCCGGACGCGGTTGCGCTGTGGCATGAGGCGGGTCTGACCCGACCGTGGAACGACCCGGAGGGGGACTGCCGTCGCGCCCTCGAGGGCAAAGAGTCCACAGTGCTGTGCCTGCCGCCGTCGAGGGCCTCTGACGGGGCGAGCGGAGGTCGGCTGCGCGGCACCGTCATGGTCGGCCACGACGGGCACAGGGGATGGATCTATTATCTGGCCGTCCGTGATGATCTGCGGGGTCAGGGCTTGGGTGAGCGTCTGGTCAGAGCCGCCGAGGACTGGCTCCGTGCCCGGGGCATCCCGAAGCTGATGCTGATGGTGCGCCGGGAGAACCAGGCGGTGCATGCCTTCTATGATCGTCTGGACTATACCGAGCAGGACGTGGTCACCCTGGGCCGGTTCCTGTGACCGGCCGGAGGCACACCGGTCTCACCGGGGTGTGTGCCTGCCGGCGACGGTGAAGGGAGCTGGGACGTATGAGGGAGTCGAGCTGTCACGTGGTGATCGGGGCGGGTCTGGCCGGGGCCTCGGCGGCGTGGCGCCTGGCGCAGGCCGGGCACGAGGTCGCCGTCCTGGAGCGGGACGTGCCCGCCGGGCCTCTGGGCAGCTCCCACGGATCGGCGCGCATCTTTCGCTACGCCTATCCGGACCGGTTCTACGCCGATCTGGTGGTGCAGGCGGCCGCGGGCTGGCAGGAGCTGGAGCGCGAGGCGGAGGAGCCGCTGCTGACCCTGACCGGGGCGTTGGACCACGGGGAGGCGCGCAGGCCCGCTGAGCTGGCACAGGTGCTCGCCGGGGCCGGGGTCGATCACGAGCTGCTCGGCGCCGCCGAGGCCGCTGACCGGTGGCCCATGTTCTCCTTCGACTCGGAGGTGCTGTGGCACCCCGGGGCAGGGGTGCTCGACGCCGAACGTACGGTGGCCGCCATGCTGCGGCTGGCCCAGCGGGCCGGTGCGCGGCTGCAGACCGGCTGGGAGGTCAGCCGGGTGGAGGAGACCGCCTCCGGGGTCCGGCTGACCTCCTCGGACGGGCGCCGTTGGGATGCCGAGCATCTGGTCGTCTGCGCGGGCGGCTGGCTTCCGCGGCTTCTGGGGGAGCTGCCGCTGCCCGCCGGCTTCCTCCCGGCGAACCGCCGGCTGACGGTCCGGCAGGAGCAGGCCTTCCACTACCCCTACCGCGGGGGAGCGGCGGAGGCCTCCGCCTGGCCCACGTTCATCCACGGGGACCGTGACATCACCGTCTATGGGCTGCCCGGCGGGCGCGACGCCGACCATAGGGGCCAGAAGGTCGCCGAGTTCAACGGCGGCAAGGTCATCGGGTCTGCCGCGGATCAGGACGGCAGGATCGACGACGCCGGACGGGCCCGGGTGACCAGGTTCGTGGCCGACAGGCTGCCCGGGGTGGAACCGACCCCGTATGCGGAGACCACCTGTCTGTTCACCACCACCGCCGACGAGGACTTCCTCATCGACCGGCATGAGCGGGTCACCGTGGTCTCGCCCTGTTCAGGTCATGGGGCGAAGTTCGCCCCGCTGCTCGGAGAGTTGGTCCTGGCCGCGGCGACCGGCGACGGGGACGCGCCGGCGACGTTCCGCGCCCGATGATCCGTCGTGACGCGCCTCCTGACCCCTTGATCCCTGCGCAACGCTCCAGTAGCTTGCACCCCATGGATCTCACACGGCGAACTCTGTTCCTCGTCAGCGGTGCCGGAGCGGCGGCCGTCGGGCTCAGCGTCGGGGCTGTCCCCGCCCGTGCGTCCGATGCGAGCTCCTCGACGGATCCGGGTCAGGGCGCTGAGGGGCTGATCCGGCCCACTGCGTATGACGAGGACGGGCGGCGCCGCAATCCGGCGAACCCCCTGGGGTGCCCCTTGGGCCGAGGGGACTGAGCCATGGAGCCGGTGTGGAAGCATACGGAGAACTACTCGGCGGGACGGGAGGGCACGTCGGTGGACCGCATCGTCATCCATTACATCGTCGGCACATTGGCCGCGGCGGATGCGACGTTCGCCGACCCGGGCTCGGGGGTCAGCGCTCACTACGGCATCGGTGAAGGCGCTCTGCACCAGTACGTCAGCGAGATCAACACCGCCTGGCATGCGGGGGACCTGGCGATGAATCGGCGCAGCATCGGCATCGAGCATTCTGCGGACCCGGAGCGGGCGCCGAGCGAGGACACCTACGAGATCTCCATCGAGCTGTGCACCCGGATATGCCGCGAGCGCGGTCTGGACCCGCAGACTCAGATCATCCCTCACGGGGATGTGGTGGCGACCGCCTGCCCGGGGACGGTGTCCGTCCGACGGATCCGCGATGGGGTGGCTGCTCGGCTCTGACCGGCGATGACGAGAGCAGAGGGCGACGGTGTCAGCGAGCGGCAATGGCAGAGGGCCCCGACTCGTGGCGAGTCGAGGCCCTCATGCGATGAGCTCCCCCAGCTGGATTCGAACCAGCAACCCCTCGATTAACAGTCGAGTGCTCTGCCGTTGAGCTATGGAGGATTGCGACTGAAAGAGTGTAGCAGTCGAATCTCGGCCGAGGGAAATCGGACGGGCCGAGGAGGCGCACATCACCACACGCCGGGCGGGGGTGCTGGGGTTCGCCGAGCCTCTGCCGAGGGTCGAGACCCGCGGAATCACGCGGCGGCGGCGGACTGCCACCGTGCCGCTGATCACGTTCTACGACGGGTCTGTGGGCGGCAGGAGGCCTGACCTCGCCATGATCCGTGGTTACCATGGACGCCGTGCTGACCACTGAACATCCCCAGGACGCCTCCCCGCCGAGGCATGCGGCCCTCTCGGACGTGGCGCTGACGGCGCCCGTTCCGGGGCGGGCAGAGTCCGCCGACGCCATCCATGTGAGTGCGGTGGTCATCCGCAACTCGGACGGCGAAGTGCTCACGGTGCGCAAGAGCGGCACCGACCGGTTCATGCTGCCCGGCGGCAAGCCGGAGCCCGGCGAGACCCCCGTGCAGACCGCGGTGCGTGAATGTGCTGAGGAGCTCAGCGTGGAGCTCTGGCCGGAGGATCTGCGCGAACTGGGGACCTTCCACGCCGCAGCGGCCAATGAGCCCGGTCGGCTGGTCACCGGAGAGATCTTCCTCCACGACGCCGCACCTGCCGCCGTCGACGCCGCCCCGGCGTCCGAGATCGCCGAGCTGCGCTGGCTCTCCCCGGCTGCTGAGCCGATGCCGGAAGACCTGGCCCCCCTGCTGGCCGAGGAGGTCCTCCCGGCGCTGAAGGGCGAGGAGACCAGGGCGTGAGATCCTTGACCGTCTTCACCGGGTCCAGCCACGGGCATGACCCGGCCCACGCCCGTGCGGTGCGCCGTCTCGGTGCTCTGCTGGGGCGCCGCGGCATCACGGTGGTCTACGGCGGGGGGAACGTCGGGCTCATGGGCGCCCTCGCCGACGCCGCCCTGGGGGCCGGGGGAGAGGTCCACGGCGTGATGCCGCAGGGGCTGATGGACCGTGAGATCGCCCACCCCGGGTTGACGCGTCTGGAAGTCGTCGCCGACATGCACGAGCGCAAGCGCCGTATGGCCGAGCTGGGCGACGGCTTCCTGGCCATGCCGGGCGGCGCCGGCACCTTGGAGGAGCTCTTCGAGGTGTGGACCTGGCAGCATCTGGGCCTCCACCGCAAGCCGGTCGCGCTCTTCGACGTCGGGGGCTTCTGGCAGCCGCTGCTGGCCATGGTGGACCACATGGTCGAGGCCGGATTCCTCACCCGTCCCCGGCGGGAGGCGCTGATCGTCGACGATCAGGTCCCAGAACTTGTGGACAGTCTGGCCGCCTCCGCGGCCGATCTGACGGAGGTCTGAGTCCCATGGCCGACCCGGAGGTGGAGATCCTCGCCGGAGAGGTCCCCGAGGCCGCCCAGCTGGAGAACCTCTACGGGTCCGTCGGATGGACCGCCTACACCGGGGACCCCGCCCGGCTGCAGCGAGCGGTGGCGGGCTCCTTCGCGGTGGCCACCGCCTGGGCCTCCGATTCGGCTCCTCGAGCCGACGGAGCCGACGGAGCCGACGGAGCAGACGGAGCAGACGGAGGACGCCGCCTGGTCGGCCTGGCCCGGATCCTCAGCGACGGTGAGACGATCGCCTATCTGCAGGACGTGCTGGTGCGGCCGGAGCTGCACCGTCGCGGCATCGCACGACGACTGGTCGAGGAGGTGCTGGCGCCGGTGCGTCAGGTGAGGCAGAAGGTCCTGCTCACCGATTCCGAGCCCGGGCAGCGGGCCTTCTACGAGGCCTTGGGGTTCACCGAGGTCCGGGACGTCTCGCCAACAGGGCTGCGGGCGTTCGTGTCACTGGAGCCGACACCGCCGGAAGCCTGAGGTCGTGGCCCTCGGCGTGACTGCTATCCTCTCCCACGACCCCCGACGCCGGTCGGGCCGCTCCTCATCGGGGCGTCGCCGCCGTCGTCGTCCTCGGACCGCCCCGCCGCCTTCACCTCAGGAGTGACCATGACCTCCGTCGACGCGTCGCCGACCGACATCGCCCGGCTCATCATCAGCTGCCCGGACCAGCCGGGGATCGTCGCCGCCGTCTCGGATGTGATCACCGATCTCGGCGGCAACATCATCTCGCTGGACCAGTACAGCACCGGTGTCGCGGGTGGGCGCTTCTTCCAGCGCACGGTCTTCCACCTGCCCGGACTCGCCGCCGCCCGGCCGAGCATCGAGGAGGCGGTCCAGACGCGTCTGGCGGCGCGCTTCGACATGGAGTGGAGCCTCACCGACGCCGGCACGCCCAAGCGCGTGGCGATCTTCGCCTCCAAGGCGGACCACTGCCTGCTGGATCTGCTGTGGCGGCACCGCCGGGGGGAGATCCCGATGGACATCGCCATGGTGATCTCCAACCACCCGGACCTCGCCGACGACGTCCGGCCCTTCGGCATTCCCTACATCCACGTGCCGGTGGACAAGGGTGACAAGGCAGCGGCCGAGGCCCGGCATCTGGAGCTGCTGAAGGGCAATGTGGACCTCATCGTGCTGGCCCGCTACATGCAGATCATCTCCGAGGACTTCCTCCGCGAGGTGGGCGCCCCGGTCATCAACATCCATCACAGCTTCCTGCCCGCCTTCATCGGAGCCGGACCGTACCGCAAGGCGAAGGAGCGCGGGGTCAAGCTGATCGGAGCCACCGCGCACTACGTGACCAAGGACCTGGACGAGGGGCCCATCATCGAGCAGGACGTCATCCGGGTCTCCCATGAGGACGACGTCGCGCAGCTGACCCGCTTCGGCGCTGACGTGGAGCGTGCAGTCCTGTCCCGGGCGGTGCAGTGGCACTGCGAGGACCGCGTCATCCGCAACGGCCAGACGACCATCGTCTTCTGAGCGACGGCCCCACGGGCATGGATTCCATTACGGATGAGTGACGTTATCGGGGTCAGGCAGGTGAGGCATGCCTTTCCTGTAGACTCCGCGGTGCAGAACCCGTGGAAAGGACCTGCCGTATGTCTGCTCAGACCCCACCGTCCGCACCGGATCAGCCGGCACCGGATCAGCCGGCGCCTGTGCGACCCGACGCCGGCGGTGCCCGGAAGCCCCGGGTCCAGCATGTGCTGACGGTCCAGCAGGTGCGGCGGCTGTCGCCGCACCTGGTGCGTGTGGTGCTCGGCGGCGAGGGGTTCGCAGCCCTCGAGTTCAAGGACGCCACGGACCAGTACATCAAGATGCTCTTCGCTGATCCGGCGCTGGGGCTCGATCGGCCCTATGACTTCGATGCCCTGCGGGAGCGTCTGCCGATGGAGCAGATGCCGGTGACCCGCACCTACACGGTCCGTCACATCGATCACGACGCCGGCCAGCTGTGGGTGGACATGGTCACCCACGGCGAGGAGGGCCTCGCCGGCGGCTGGGCCCAGCAGGTCCGCCCGGGGGAGCTGATCAGCTTCTTCGGGCCCGGGGGCGCCTACGCACCGCGCGAGGAGGCCGACTGGCACCTGCTGGCCGGGGATGAGTCAGCCCTGCCGGCCATCGCGGCGGCGGTCGAAGCCTTGGAGGCCGACGCCCGCGGCGTCGTCGTGCTCGAAGTGCCCTCCGTCGAAGACCAGGTGTCGCTGGCTGCGCCGGACGGGGTGGAGGTGCGCTGGCTGCATCGCGGCGGCGAGTTCACGCCGGAGAGCACCCGGCTGGTCGAGGCGGTGGCGAGCCTGGAGATCCCTGCCGGGGACGTGCAGGTCTTCGTCCACGGAGAGCGTGAGCAGATGAAGCGGATGCGACGGCTGCTCGTCGAGGAGCGGGGACTGCCCCGCCGGGGGATGTCGCTCTCGGCCTACTGGGCCTTCGGGCGCGTGGAGGACCAGTTCCAGGCGGAGAAGCGGACCCCGGTGGGTCAGATCGACCCGGCCTGACCGGGGTCGGCGTACGAAGGATGCTCAGCCGCTGACCGCTGAGCTGGTGCCGATGACCAGGGCGGCGATGAGCAGGCCCACCAGGAACAGCACCGTCACGGCGGCGCAGGGACCGGCCCAGCGGCGGAAGCCGTCCAGCCGCACGTCCTGACGGTCGGACATCGTGCCGCTGAGCAGCAGGAACAGATCGATGATCGTCCAAGCGCCAACCACGCCCATGAAGATGAAGCCGAGGTTGACCGCGCCCGTGGCGAAGCCGACCATCGCGGTGCCGAACATCAGGGTCTTGAGAACCCCGGTGGGGAGTCGGCCCAGGTAGTAGCGCTGGGCGCCCATCGGTCCGAGGAACAGCGCCAACGCCCATGCGACGAGGAACTTCTTCTCGGACGTGGGCTGCGCTTCGAAGGCGGCGCGATCCTCCGCGGTGAAGGTGTTCGCGTAGAGCTCGTCCAGGTCCAGCTGCTCGGGCATGCCTCCATGGTAGTGCCCGCCGCCCAGCGCTCGGCGCACGGGATGGTGGCGGCGGAGCCCTGTCCCGGTCACCAGGGGCGTTGGTGGTAGTTTGGTCACGGAAGGCTGCGCAGCCCGCTGTGCCAGTCCCACAGGTCCGACCAGTCATTTCAGGATGGAGGCGCTGTCTTGGCTCAGCAAGGAGCAGGGCACACCCGCACCGCTGCCCCCCGCCCATCGCTCGTCGACCTGATCAAGGTCGTCCTGCGCCTGGGGCCGAAGCAGATCAATGACGAGATCCAGCTGGCCATCGGCCAGATGAAGACCAAGGGCATCGCGGCAGGCATCGCCGCCGCCCTGATGGTCGTCGGCCTGGTCTTTCTGACCTTCCTGGTGGTCGCCCTGATCGTCGCCGCCGTGGCGGCCTTCGGACTGATCTTCGAGCTCTGGGCGGCCGCCCTGATCGTCGCCGGGATCTTCCTGCTGATCGCGGCGGTCTTCGTGCTCATCGGCCTGCTGCGCCTGAAGAAAGCCATGCCGCTGATGCCCGAGGACGCGATCCGAGGGCTCCGACTGGACCTGGGGGTGGCCAAGGAGGGCAGCAGCTTCGACCCGCGCACGCTGGACCGGCAGGATGCCGAGCGTCGCCGGAAGAAGGAGGAGGCCAAGCGGGAGGCCCAGGAGCGCAAGAAGCAGCAGGCCAAGACTCCCGGCGAGGGCAGCCCGAAGAAGCCGAGCTACCGGGAGCTGCTGCGGCGCACCGCTCAGCGACGGGAGCACCTGGGGTCCCTGCATGATGAGATCCGTGAGCGCAGCGACAAGGAGTCGCTCAAGTCCGAGGCCCAGGGCGGCGTGGCCGGCCTGAAGGAGAAGCTGCGCGGCGCCGGCCGCTCCGCGGGCGACGCCGACGCCGGTGAAGCCCCACAGGGCTCGGGCGCCGACCACGAGGGACCGTCGGCAGGAGACTTCGTCGCGGCCCGGTGGAAGCCGTTGGCGGTGCTGGGCGCCTCCGCGGCTGCCGGCGCGGTGTTCCTGAGGGAACTGACCAAGCGCTGAGCACGGGACTCGGCGGAGAAAGATTCGGCTGACACGAACTCGGGGCACGGTCGCGCTGCCTCTGACCACAACTTCACACGACCCGTCCCCGTCGGCGATCGTCGACGGGGTTCCCCGCCGAGACCAGCAGAGGACCCTGTGAGATTCATCGGTGCCGGAACCCGGGAGGGTTTCGAGTACACCCTGCATGAGACATTCTGGACCGTTCCGAATGTCGTCACGGTCGTGCGCTTTCTGCTGCTTCCGGTCTTCGTGTGGCTGGTCGCCACCGGCTCCTATCTCGGGGCGTTCTGGGTGTTGGCGGTGCTGAGCTCCACCGACTGGGTGGACGGGTACATCGCGCGGCGCTTCGACCAGCTCAGCACAGTGGGGCAGTGGCTGGACCCGCTGGCGGACCGGCTCTCGCTGGTGATCGTCACCATCACGCTGGTGGTGTTCTCGGTGGCGCCGCTGTGGGTGGTGCTCGCTGTGGTGATCCCTGATCTGGTGCTGTTCGTCCACGCGGCCGTGCGCTTCGCCGGCTCCCCGCAACTGACCGTCTCGGTGCTGGGCAAGATCCGCACCGCCTGTCTGCTGGTGGGTGCGCCGCTGATCCTCCTGGGCCGCACACCGCAGCTGGAGGGCACTGTGCTGGTCATCACGGCGGAGCTGGTGCTCGCGGCGGGATGTCTGATGCACATCCTGGCGTCCATCGATTATCTTGTGAAGGCGCACCGCAAAGCGCGCCAGCTCCGAAGCCGGGGCATCAGGCCCCGCGATCGTGCCCAGTGGGCGCGGGAGTCGGGCGGGTGACTATCCCAGGAGGACACGAGCGGCTCATGCCCAGGACCCAGGACACGCTGCGCATCCTCATCGCGGCGGACACCTACCCGCCGGACGTCAACGGGGCGGCCGTGTTCTGTCATCGGCTGGCTCGGCATATGACCCGCATGGGTCACGAGGTCCACATCGCAGCGGCCCGGAACGACTCCGGACCGGACCTGGTCCAGCACACCGAGGATGCGACGGTCCACCGGTTCCGGTCCTTCAAGGCTCCCACGCACGAGTACTACCGGCTGTGCCTGCCCTGGCTGGTGGAACCCGCCATGGACCGGCTGATGGAGGAGGTCCAGCCCGACGTCGTCCACGTCCAGTGCCATTACATGATCGGCAAGGCCGCGATCGAGGCCGCTGAGCGGCGGAGGATCCGCACGATCGCGACGAACCACTTCATGCCGGAGAACCTGGACCCGTTCCTGCCGTTCCCCGACTGGTTCTGCCGCATCGTGGCCGAGAACTCCTGGCGGGACATGGGCCGGCTGATGGGCAAGGCTTCGGTGGTGACCACCCCGACGCCTCTGGCCGCGCAGACCATGCGGGAGCGTGCCGGCTTCGACCACGTGTTGCCGCTGTCCAACGGCATCGATGTGGACCACTATCAGCTGCGGCCGGGCGAGGAGATCGCACCTGGGCAGCGGCCCACCGTGCTGTTCGTGGGTCGGCTGGCCGTGGAGAAGAACGTCGATGTGCTCATCGACGCGGTCGCCGCCACCGATCCTGCCCTCGATATCGGACTGGAGATCGTCGGCGACGGCGAGCAGCGTGATGTGCTCGCGGAGAAGATCCTGGCGCTGGGCCTGCAGGACCGGGTGCGCATGCGCGGCCACGTCGACGAGGACCAGCTGCGCCTCGCGTACCTGGAGGCTGACGTCTTCTGCCAGCCGGGCACCGCCGAGCTGCAGTCGCTGGTCTCCTTGGAGGCGATGTCGGCCGGCCTCCCGGTGGTCTTGGCCGACGCCCTGGCGTTGCCGCATCTGGTGGAGCCGGGCGTCAACGGGCACCTGTTCGCCCCGGGAGACGCCGCAGACCTGGCGGCGAAGCTGGAGGACATCGTCACCCGCAGCTCAGAGCAGCGGGAGGCGATGGGCCGGCGCAGCCGGGAGATCGCCTCGCGCCACAGCATCACCAAGACCATGGAGGCCTTCGAGCAGCTCTATCGCGGTGCCGACTGGGTGGACCCCGGGCAGTACGGCAAGGCTCAGGGGTGGCGTCCGGCGGCTCGCCGTCCGCGCCGCCAGCGCACCCGATAGGATGTCCTCGGTTCACCCTCGGCGTCCAGGCGCCGGGACGGGTGACCGATCTGGGGCGTTAGCTCAGCTGGTCAGAGCAGAAGACTCATAATCTTTTGGTCGCGGGTTCAAGCCCCGCACGCCCCACCAGCACATCCTGGTGGCCGATCTCCAGGTGGAGCCGGCCGGCCGCCAGCTGCCCCAGCCGGTCGTCGCGCCAGCGCCGCGCCCGCTCGGCGCCGTCGGCAGGGGCGGTTCCCTCAGCGTCCAGCTGCTCCGCGGCGACGGCGGCCCGGTCCTCCACCAGCTGCCGCAGGAGAACGGCGTCGTCGGGGCCGAGCCGCCAGGGGGTCTCCCAGGTGCGCACCGGATTCCCCTGGCCGCGGGCGGCGTCCGTCAGGACGGCGACGGCGTCGGGCCCGCAGCGGCCGCCGCGTCGTTGGTGGCGGTTGAAGGCTTCGGTGACCAGCCCGTCCTCGGGGTGCCCGGGGTCCGCCGTCATCCGGCCGGTCACGGTGAGGGCGACGAGCAGGGGAGCGCTGCGCCGGATGCAGGTGTGCACCAGCTCCTGGACCTGGGAGGGGGTGAGCAGGTCCAGCAGTGCGGAGGCGATCGTCAGGGTGTGCCCGGCGGCGCCGTCCAGCGCGGCGCCGAGGTCGGCGACGTCGGCTTCACGCGTCTCCACCGGACCCGTCGCACCCCGCGCAGCAAGACGTTCGGCGGTATCGGCGAGCAGGTCGGGGTCATGGTCCAGCAGGAGCCAGCCCGGATCGCCGGACAGCAGGGGCAGCAGCCACCGGCCGCCGGCCCCTGTGCCGCAGCCGACGTCGACCACCGTGGTGGGACGCAGCTCGGCCAGCAGGGCGGCCACCTCTGGGCGTGTGGGCTCCCGGGCGGCGGCGTCGGCGGCTTCGCGGAGGCTCAGCCATTCGGCAGAGATCCGATCAGCCGACGCCAGTGGTTCGCGGTCTTCTCCCATGTGGGCAGACTATCGGCTCGGGTGCGGGCGGCCTCGGCCCACCGGCCGCGCAGGCTGGGATCCTCCATCCAACGGCGCAGACGCAGGGCCCACTGCTCGGGCCGGCCCGGGTCCGCGACATCGCCGGCGGCGCCGAGCGCCTCCACTGCGCCGGTACCGGCGGAGACGATCCCGGGCACGCCGTGGGCGCAGGCCTCGACCACCACCATCCCGTAGGTCTCGGCCCAGGAGGGCAGCAGCACCAGGTCGGTGTCCTCCCACAGGGCCTTCATCTGCGCTGGAGTGAGGGGACCGTGGTGGATCACCCGGCCGGGCAGGCGGCGTCGCAGCACCGTCAGCACGTGGGAGCCGTGGTCCGTCTCGCCGCCGGGGCCCGCCACCTGGAGGACCCAGGGTTGGTCGAGGAGAGCCGCGAGCGCCTCGGCGAGCAGGAGGTGGTTCTTCCGCGGGGTGAGGGAGGCCGCCACGGTCAGTCGCCAGGGCCCGGCGCGCCTCTCCACCGCTTGGGTGGCAGCCATCCGCCCGGCGTCGGGCCGGTCCACACCGGGGACTACGACGTCGACGTCGTCCCGTCCGTGACGTCGGTGCAGGTCTTCGGCGGCCCACTGACTGGTGGTCACCACTCGGGCGGCGGAGGTCACCGCTCGTTGCTCGGCCGACGACTGATCGGAAGGCGCCGGCCCCGGGACCTGGGCGGGTTCCGTTCCGGGGCGTTCGTGCTCGGCCTCCAGCGGCAGGTGGATCAGTAGCATGTCGGCGACGGGGCGCGCCTGACCGTTCGGGTCCGGGCTGAACAGCTCCGGTGCGGCGGAGCCGATGAGACCGTCCACCACCACGGCCGCGGCGGGGTGCTGAGTCCGTCGGGCGGCGAGGGTGGTTCTCAGTGCCGCGCGGCTGTCCTCGTCCGGGGAGGGCCAGGCGCCGGGGATGCGCAGAACCTCGGTGGGCAGGCCGAGGCGGTCCAGGCCGGCGATGACCCGTGCGTTGTACAGGGAGCCTCCGCTGGGGCCGGGCAGATCCGGCTCGACCCAGATCAGTCGGTCCGGAGGAGTCACAGCTCGATCCGCACGGAGGCGCTGGCCCGAGGGTTCTCCTCGGCCTCGACCTCGATGGCGGTCAGCCCGTGGTCGGCCGGCAGTACCTGGGCCAGCTGCTGGGCCAGGTACGCGATGATCACCTCGGTGGTGCTGAGCTTGTTCTCGAAGGCGGGGTGTTCGTCCAGGTTCTGGTGCCGCAGGGGGTCCAGGACGCCGGAGAGCAGCTCGGCGGCGGCTCCGATGTCCATCACCACCCCGTGCGGATCCAGCCCGGGGCGTTCGAAGGTCGCTCGGATGTGCAGGGTCGCTCCGTGCAGGTTCTGGGCGGGCCCGAAGAACGGGTCCGCCAGGCTGTGGGCGATCATCAGGTGGTCGTCCACGGTGAGCCGGAAACGGGTCATCGACGGCGTGCTCGTGGTGCTCATGGGTGCTCCTGTCGTGTCGGCGTCTGGCGGCGGGGAGGCGCGGGTGGGCGCGGGTGGGCGCGGGAGGCGCTGGCTCTCATCGGTGGTCCACCACGTGGCAGATGGTCCCTGCCCAGGCTGGGTCGCCGTAGGCCAGGGCATCCATGACCTGTGGGAGGTCCTCCAGGGGAGAGCGTCCCGTGATCAGGGAGTCGAAGCGATCGTCAAGCAGGGACAGCCCCAGGCGCAGGCGTGCGCGGCGGTCCCGACGCAGCCGGCGCGGCTGAGCCACCTCGCCCACCTGGGAGGCGATGATCCGCAGCCGGCGGGCGTGGAAGTCGCCTCCCAGCGGAATCTGCGGACGCTCGTCGCCGTACCAGGACTGCTCGATGATCAGCGCGTCGTCGCCGGCCACACGCAGCGCCTCGGCAAGGCCCGCGGCGGTGGCGGAGGAGTGCAGGACGACGTCGCTGTCCGGTGCGGCCGCCCCAGGAGCGACGGCGTGCAGTCCCAGGGCGTCGATGAGCTGCCGCCGGTCCTCGTCGACGTCGACGACCTCGAGCCGTTCCAGGGGGATCCTGTGCGCCAGCAGGGCGGTGCTCAGGCCAATCATGCCGCCGCCGATCACCGTAACCCGGTCGCCCAGACTGATGCCGGCCTCCCAGAGGGCGTTCAGGGCGGTCTCCGCGGCTCCGGCCAGCAGGGCCCGCTCCGCGGAGCAGCCGTCCGGCAGCGGGTGGCAGTCCTGGGCGGGGACGACCACGTGGTCCCGGTGGCCGGCCAGGGTGAACACCGTCCGTCCGCGGAGAGCCGCAGCGTCGGGTCCTTCTCCGTCACGGACGATGCCGACGTTCAGGTACCCGTGGCTGACCGGATGGGGCAGCTCGCCCAGCTGATGCGGAGCGCACATGATCCCGGCCACATCGTCGGGGACCATGCCCCGGTGGACCAGGCTCTCCGTGCCGCGGGAGATCCCGGACAGGAGAGTCTCCACCAGGACCTCGCCGGGGCCCGGTGTGGGCACGGGGGCGCTGACGACCTCACCCCGCCCGGGGGCGGTCGTCCAGTACTGGCGGCTGCGCAGGGCGCCGGACGGCGAGGTGCCGGGGCTCTGGTGCAGTTCCTCCATGGTCGTATCCTGCCACGTCAGCGGGGGCGGAGGACATGGCCGCCGCGGGGCGAGCCCCTGAGATGTGCGGAGGCGGCCGGGCCTATGATCGCTGGCATGGATCATCGCCATCGGCCTGTGCTCGGCACCCTCGCCGTCCTACTGGCAGGGGCGCTGCTGCTGCTCGCCCTCCTGGGGCTCGGCGATCACCTGGCGGCGGCTCTCACGGCCGGATTCTCCCGCGGGCCCGACGGCGGCCCCGTGGCCCATGAGGGATTCGGCGGCCTCGCCGTGGGGGCGGGGCTGCTGGCCTTCGCCGGGTGCCAGCTGCACGCGGTCCGTGGGGCCGGGGGATTCCGTGCCGCCGATGCGGTCACCCTGCTGCGTTCGGGGCTGTTGGGCATCTTCGCCGCCGGGGTGGTCGCAGCGTCCGGTGACCTCCCGGTGCCCACCGGCGTCGGTCTCCCGCTTCCGCTGATCCTGCTGGCCGGGGTGATCCTCCTCATGGACGGGCTCGACGGCGCGGTGGCCCGGGCCGGGGCGGGAGGAACGTCGGCCGGAGCCCGGTACGACGAGACCACTGATGCTGTGGTGCTGATGGTGCTCGCGCTGGCCGCCGCGCTCGCCGTCGGATGGTGGGCCGCACTTCTGGGTCTGCTGCGGCCCGGCTTCGCCCTGGGCGCTCGGATCCGACCGGCCTGGCGTCGCCCGTTGCCGGACTCCCGACGACGGAAGGTGCTGGGCATGGCACCGGGGATCCTGGTGCTGGCCGCACTGGCGCCGTGGCACCTGACTCCGTGGCACCTGGGGGAGGTGGAGTTCCCGCTGGAGCTGCTGCTGCGGGCCCTTCCGGTGGCGTTGGGCCTGGCCCTGGTGACGTTCTCCTTCGGTGTGGACATCCGCACACTGGAACGCCCCGCCGAGGAATGACGGTGCAGGAGGGGAGGACCGCGTCGGGTTGGCACAATGGCACCTGTGCTGCGACTCTTCTTCGACGCCCGATACACCCGCACCCGGGTCCACGACGGGATCTCCCGCTTCTCCGCCTCTCTGGTCGAGGCGGTCGCCGACCGGGCGGACGTCACCATGCTCATCAGCGATCCCGCGCAGCTGCGCCTGCTGCCCGCGGGGGTGCCCTGGCTGCGGATCAGCGCCCCCACCTCGGCGGCCGAGCCGTGGGTCGCCCGGCAGATCAACCCGCACCGTCCCGACGTCGTCTTCTCCCCGATGCAGACCATGGGCGGCTGGGGTCGGCGCTATCCGCTGATCCTCACGCTGCACGACCTCATCTACTACGAGCACCGCACGCCTCCCCGGGACCTGCCCGCTCCCATCCGCATGGGCTGGAGGCTGTACCACCTCAGCCCGTGGCCGCAGCGGCTCGTGCTGGACCAAGCGGACGCCGTCGCCACCGTCTCCGAGACGACGCGCGGGCTCATGCGCGCCCACCGGCTCACTCGCCGGCCGATAGAGGTCATTCCGAACGCGCCGCAACCGGTCCAGCGGCCGCGCGACCCGCACGTCGCACCGGTCCGGCAGCTGGTCTACATGGGATCCTTCATGGACTACAAGAACGTCGAGGGGGTGATCCGCGGGCTGCGTGGCCTGCCGGACCACACCCTGCACCTGTGCAGCCCGATCGACGACCGTCGCCGGGCGGAGCTGGTGGACCTCGCGCCGCGGGAGGACCAGCTGATCTTCCACGACGGGATCTCCGAGTCTGGGTACCGGCAGCTGCTCCGGGAGTCCGCGGCCCTGGTGACGCTGTCCCGCGCGGAGGGCTACGGCCTGCCCGTCATCGAGGCGATGGCTCAGGGGACGCCCACGGTGGTCTCGGATCTGCCGATCTTCCGGGAGATCGTCGGGCAGGCGGGCGCAGGACATGGGGCGCAGTGCGTGGACCCGGATCGCCCGGAGGCCTTCGCCGCCGCCGTCCGCCGGCTGCACGAGCCCGGGGTCTTCGCCGCCGCTTCCCGGGCGGCCCGCGCCAGGAGCCTCGACTTCAGCTGGGAGGACTCGGCTGATCGGCTCGTGCGCCTGGCCGACGGCCTCGCGCAGCGGTGGCGACGACGGAGCGATCCCTGGGACTGAGCCGCCGGGCGCCGTGCCGAGACGGAGCGGAGACGGAGCTGAGACGGAGCGGCCCTCATCCCGCCTCCAGCGGCAGGAGCACGGAAGGCTCCAGGTCGCCCAGGAGCAGCAGCGGATTGATGTAGTCCCCCTGGAGCCGCACGCCCCAGTGCAGGCATCGACGGTCGCAGTGGTGGCCTCCGTCGGCGTAGGTTCCCAGCTCCGCGACGACGTCGCCGGCCGCCACGGTGTCGCCCACGGCGAGCTCCGACGGGGCCGGCTCGAAGGAGCTCACCAGACCGCCGCCGTGGTCCAGGGTCAGCACCTCCCGGTCGACCACCGCACCGGTGAATCTCACTACGCCGTCGGCGGGGGCTCGGACGTCGCCTGTTGCGGCCGCCAGGTCCACGCCTCGGTGTCCGGCCGCCCAGGGAGAGGGCGGCGCGGCGAAGGGACGGATCACCTCCAGGGCTCCGCTGAGGGGAGGGCGCCAGGCCCCTGGGGTGGACGGCCCCGCCCCACCGGGGCCCTCCGAGATCCGTGACAGGGGTGCGACGGGCTCCGTCGGGGCGGCTGTGGCCGAGGGCGCCGGACCGCCGGCGCCGATCAGGGCGAAGGCCAGCAGCACCACGATCAGCACGGCTCCCGCACGCGGCGGCGTGGTCAGCGGCGAGACGAGTTCGACCGGTTGGCATGCGGCCGCCGGGCCGCTCGGCATGCTCCGGGAGACTGTGGCGCCGGTGGGAGGGAGGGGCGCACGGACCTCCGCAGTGCCGGCCGGCAGGCGGCTCGAGAGGTCTGCTGAGGGGACGCCGGAGCGGCGAGTGGGGTGCTGATCCATGGCGCCATGCTGGCCCGCTCGCCGGTCTCTCGGAACGGCCGCAGCCACCCTTGTGGAGGGGCCGGCGTGTCACCGCGGTCACCCGTCGTGCTGTGGAGGACTGCGCGCCGGGGGGATGCGATCCGTCTGTAGTACACTGATCCCCAGCAGTTGACGCTGACGTTCTATCGCCCTGCCCACTTCTGGGACTTTCCCGTCAAGGAAACCGGGAGGGACGAGCGCCCGCAGACGCTGACTACGCGCAGAGCCTGCCTCCTTCGCGTCGCCTGGGGCGTCGCAGGGAGGGTGATCCGCTCGGTCCGCATCGGATGGCCCCTCCAGGGCCGACCCGTCATGGGTCCGGTGCGGTCGGATCCACGATCCTCGCATCCCTGCTCTGCCAGGAGCCCCGGAGAACGGGGCGGCACGACCCGACCAACCGAAAAGAACCAGCCGGTGCTGCACGCACCTGTTCCGATCCTGATGATCGGTCGACCGCGTGTTCGAAGCCCGGCATCGAAAGGAACACCATGCCTGTCGTCACCATGCGCCAGCTCCTGGACTCCGGTGTGCACTTCGGCCACCAGACCCGCCGCTGGAACCCGAAGATGAAGCGCTACATCTTCACCGAGCGCAACGGCATCTACATCATCGACCTGCAGCAGTCGCTGTCCTACATCGACCGCGCGTTCGACTTCATCAAGCAGACCGTCGCCCACGGCGGCTCCATCCTGTTCGTCGGCACCAAGAAGCAGGCGCAGGAGGCCATCGCCGAGCAGGCGACCCGCGTCGGCCAGCCCTACGTGAACCACCGCTGGCTGGGCGGCATGCTCACCAACTTCGCCACGGTCTCCAAGCGCGTCCAGCGCATGAAGGAGCTCGAGGAGATCGACTTCGACGACGTCGCCGGCTCCGGCCACACCAAGAAGGAGCTGCTGCTGCTCAGCCGCGAGCTGGACAAGCTGCAGGCCAACCTGGGCGGCATCCGCAACCTCACCAAGACGCCGTCGGCGGTGTGGGTCGTGGACACCAAGAAGGAGCACCTGGCCGTGGACGAGGCCCGCAAGCTGGGCATCCCGGTCATCGCCATCCTGGACACCAACTGCGACCCGGACGAGGTCGACTACCCGATCCCGGGCAACGACGACGCCATCCGCTCCGTCGACCTGCTCACCCGTGTGGTCGCCGACGCCGTCGCCGAGGGCCTCATCGCCCGCGAGGAGAAGCGCGGCGGCGGCTCCGGCGCCGCCGCCGAGCCGATGGCCGAGTGGGAGCGCGAGCTGCTCGAGCAGCACGCCGCCGAGAAGGCCGGCCAGACCGAGGGCGAGGCCGCCGAGGCCCCGGCCGAGGCTGCCGCCGAGGCACCCGCCGAGAACGCCGAGTAAGACTCTCGTCGCGTCAGCTCCTCACGCTCGTCACCTGGGCTTCGCCGTCCAGGTGGCGGGCGTGAGGGCTGTGCAGAGTGCACTTTCATCGATCTGATCCGATTCATCGATCCCCATCGAACCCCAACGGAGGACGGGACTTATGGCGAACTACACCGCCGCTGACATCAAGGCACTGCGCGAGCGCACCGGCGCCGGCATGATGGACGTCAAGAAGGCACTGGACGAGGCCGACGGCAACTTCGACAAGGCCATCGAGGCCATCCGCATCAAGGGCCTCAAGGGCGCCGCCAAGCGCGAGGGCCGCTCGGCCGCCGAGGGCCTGGTGCTGGCCAAGGTCGTCGACGGCACCACCGGCTACCTGCTCGAGGTCAACGCCGAGACCGACTTCGTCGCCAAGTCCGACAAGTTCGTGGGCCTGGCCGAGAAGGTCCTCGAGGTGGCCGTGGCCAACGGCCTCGGCGACGTCGAGGCCCTCCTGGAGGCTGACGTCGACGGCAAGAAGGTCTCCGACTTCGTGACCGAGGAGGGCGCAGCCGTGCTCGGCGAGAAGATCGTCGTCCGCCGTCTGGCCAAGGTCGAGGGCGCCTACGTGGACGCCTACCTGCACAAGACCTCCAAGGACCTGCCGGCCCAGGTCGGCGTGCTCTTCGCGGTGGACTCCGACTCCGAGGCGGCCCAGACCGCCGCGCACGACGTGGCCGTCCACGCCGCCGCCATCGTGCCGCAGTTCCTCACCCGTGACGAGGTCCCGGCGGAGACCGTGGAGAACGAGCGTCGCATCGCCGAGGAGACCGCCCGCGCCGAGAACAAGCCGGAGCAGGCCCTGCCGAAGATCATCGAGGGTCGCACCAACGCGTACTTCAAGGAGCACGTCCTGGTCGACCAGCCGTTCGCCAAGGACCCGAAGCAGTCCGTCGCCCAGGTCCTTGAGGCCGCCGGCGCCGGCGCGACCGCTTTCGCCCGCTTCCGGGTCGGCAACTGACGCCTCGCACTCCACGCACCCCGACCCCGTCGTCGGGTTCTCGTCTCGGACCGTGCTCATGCCTACAATGAGGCAGAGCACATGATCTGAGACGTCAGGGGGTGGCCACGCACACGCGGTGGTCACCCCCTTTCCATGCCCGGAACCCGACCACATCCGTACGACGCCGACCCCTCGTCCCTGCCGTCTTCTCGCCCACACCGTCTTCTCGCCCACACCGTCTTCTCGCCGCCCGCCGCCGATCCTGTCTGCAGCACCGAGCATCGCTGGAGCGGCTCGGCGGACGGGCTGAGCCCCGAAAGGACTCTGACGCCGATGACCACACAGCCTGCCGTCCCCGTCTCCGCCCAGTCCACCGACCTCGAGCTCCCCGAGGGGGTCGAGCGTCGTCGCGTGCTCCTGAAGCTCTCCGGGGAGGTCTTCGGCGGCGGCAGCGTCGGCGTCGACCCGGCCACCGTGCGAGGGATCGCCGAGCAGATCGCCGCAGTCGGCGGCAAGGTGGAGGTCTCCGTCGTCGTCGGCGGGGGCAACTTCTTCCGTGGCGCCGAGCTTTCCAAGGCGGGGATGGACCGGGCGCGCGCCGATTACATGGGCATGCTCGGCACCGTGATGAACTGCCTGGCCCTGCAGGACTTCCTCGAGCAGGCCGGACAGCCGACCCGCGTCCAGACCGCCATCACCATGGGACAGGTCGCCGAGTCCTACATCCCGCTGCGGGCGATCCGCCACATGGAGAAGGGGCGTGTGGTGGTCTTCGGTGCGGGAGCCGGGATGCCGTACTTCTCCACGGACACCGTCTGCGCCCAGCGTGCCCTGGAGGTCGGCGCGGACATGGTGCTCATGGCGAAGTCCGGAGTAGACGGCGTCTACACCTCGGACCCGAAGACCAACGACGACGCCGAGAAGCTGGACCACCTGACCTACACGGATGCGCTGCGGCGCAACATCCGAGTCATGGACCAGACGGCGATGACCATGTGCAACGACAACGAGCTGCCCATGCGGGTGTTCGGCATGGAGGGCGAAGGCAACGTCACCCGCGCGCTGCTGGGAGACGAGATCGGCACCCTGGTGACCACCTGAGCGAGGCGGACGGCCCCGGTGCAGGTCAGCACGGCCCCGCCGGATGCCGACCCCCGGTGTGGGCCCGCCTCAGCGGGTCCGCACCACGTAGACTGAGACGGAAGTTCCCACCTCAAGGAGACCGACGTGATTGACGAGACCCTGGTTGAAGCCGAAGAGCTCATGGAGCGGGCCGTGGAGGCCACCAGTGAAGACTTCGCCACGGTGCGCACCGGCCGCGCCAACCCTGCGCTGTATTCGAAGGTGATGGTCGACTACTACGGCGCCGCGACGCCGCTGCAGCAGCTGGCCTCCTTCACGGTCCCGGATGCGCGGACCATCCTCATCACCCCCTACGACGTCTCCGCGATGCGAGAGATCGAGAAGGCCCTCTCGGACTCCGAGATCGGGGCGAACCCGTCCAACGACGGCAAGCAGATCCGCATCACCATGCCGGAGCTCACCGAGGAGCGCCGCAAGGAGTACGTGAAGCTCATCAAGGCCAAGAGCGAAGACCACAAGGTCTCGGTCCGCAACGCACGCCGCAAGGCCAAGGACACCATGGACAAGGCCGTCAAGGACGGCGAGGTGGGCGAGGACGAGCGCGACCGGGGCCTCAAGGAGCTCGAGGCGGCCACGAAGAAGCACGTGGAGCGCATCGATGAGATGGCCAAGCGCAAGGAAGCCGAGCTCCTCGAGGTCTGAGGCCCATGACAGGACCCGAGCGCACCGACGAGCCGTCTGAGGCGTCGAAGCCGGTGCGCACGCCGCGGGCAGGACGGGACCTGCCCGCGGCGATCATCACCGGCGCCGCCCTGCTGATCCCGGCGGTGCTGGGGATCATGTTCTTCCCGCTGCTGCTGATCATGGTGGCGGTCGTGCTGCTCTCCATGGGCGTCTGGGAGGTGGCCCGAGCCCTGGAGACGCAGGGGCTGCGGCTGCCCAAGGTGCCGCTGTTCCTGGGTGCGGCCGCCATGCCGCTGTCCGCATACTTCGGCGGGGTGGAGGCGCTCACCCTGGCACTGATGGTGACCTGCACCGCCATCGCGGTGACCGCCGCGCTGCTGCATGTGGAGGACCCCGGGCGGTCGATCATGTCCTCGATGTTCGTGGCCTGCTGGGTGCCGTATCTGATCTCCTTCGCGGTGCTGCTGCTCAGTCAGCCCGACGGGCAGTGGCGACTCGCCGTCGTCGTGCTGCTGGTGGTCTCCAATGACACGTTCGGCTACATCGTCGGCGTCCTGTTCGGCAAGCATCCGATGGCCCCGAAGATCAGCCCGAAGAAGTCCTGGGAAGGCTTTGCCGGCTCGATGGGAGGTTCCATCGCCGTCGGGGTGCTGGCCTCGTGGCTGATCTTCGGCGAGCCCTTGCACGTCGGAGCCCTGCTGGCCGCCGCGGTCGTCGTCGCCGCCACGGCAGGGGACTTCTCCGAGTCGATGGTCAAACGCGAGCTGGGGCTCAAGGACATGTCTCAGGTGCTTCCCGGGCACGGGGGAGTGATGGACCGGCTGGACTCCCTGGTGTTCGCGATGCCCACCGCCTATTTCGTGATCGTGGCGCTCACCCGGGATTCCGGGGGAGTTCCATTAGGCTGAGAGCATGGCGCACACAGAGAACGCACTGTTCACCCTGCTCGACCCCGAGGAGCAGGGCTACAACCGCGACGAGGTCGACGAGTTCATGGCCCGAGCTCGTGTGGCCTACGACTCCGGCACCGGCATGGCGCTCTCGGAGATCCGGGACGCCAGCTTCTCCATGGGCTCCGGCGGCTATGACCCCGCGGAGGTCGACGGCGCCCTGGACCGTCTGGAGGACGCCTTCGCCGCCGCCGAGCGGGACAGGTACATCGAGCAGCACGGCGAGGACGCCTGGTATGAGCTGCTCGCCGAACGGGCCGCGCCCCTGCGCGTGCGGCTGGAGCGTCCCGACGGGAAGCGATTCCGGGAGCCTGCGCACTCCTCGGCGCTGGGCTATCGCAAGGAGCAGGTGGACGAGCTCTGCCGGGAGCTGGAGCAGTACCTGGACGGGGAGAACCCGATGAGTGTGGACGAGGTCCGCACCATCATCTTCGCCGGCGCGCATGGATCCAACGGCTACGACGAGGCCCAGGTGGACGCCTTCCTGGATCGCATGACCGAGATCATGGCCTCAGTGGGCTGAGCGAGCGTCTCCTCCTCCTGCCGCCAGGAGGTCTCCGCCACATCCACGGCGAACGGCCCCCGCACGTCGCGTGCGGGGGCCGTTCGCCGTCTGCGCTCCGGCGCGCTCGGGAGTGGGCCGGGGAAGCCGCCTGTCAGTGCTCGGAGGCCTTCTCCGCGCCCACGCCGGTGAGCGAACGGATCTCCATCTCGGCCTGTTTGGCGGGGTCCTCGCGGACTGTGGAGGTCTTCGACCCGATCCAGCCGAGCAGGAAGGCCAGCGGGATGGACACCAGGCCCGGGTTGGTCAGCGGGTAGAGGGCCAGGTCGATCTCCGGGAAGAAGGAGGTCTCGGCACCCCAGACGACCGGCGAGAAGGCGATCAGCAGGATGGAGGATCCCAGACCCCCGTACATGGACCACAGGGCGCCCCGGGTGGTGAAGCCCTTCCAGAACAGCGAGTACAGGATGGTCGGCAGGTTGGCGGAGGCCGCCACCGCGAAGGCCAGCGCCACCAGGAACGCCACGTTCTGGCCCTGGGCGCCGATGCCGCCCAGGATCGCGAGGATCCCCACGACCACCACGGTCATCCGGGCGGCGCGGACCTCGCCCTTGTTGTCGATCTTCCCCTTCTTGATCACCTGCCCATAGATGTCGTGAGCGAAGGACGCGGAGGCGGTGATCGTCAGGCCTGCGACCACGGCCAGAATGGTGGCGAAGGCGACGGCGGCGATGACGCCGAGCAGCAGCGTGCCCCCGAGCTCATAGGCCAGCAGCGGGGCGGCCGAGTTCTGGCCTCCGGGGGCGGAGAGGATGTCCTCCTGGTTCAGCATGGCGGCGGCCCCGTACCCGAGCACCAGGGTGAACAGGTAGAAGGCGCCGATCAGCCAGATCGCCCAGACCACGGATTTCCGGGCGTCCTTGGCGGTGGGGACCGTGTAGAAGCGGATGAGCACATGCGGCAGGCCGGCGGTGCCGAGGACCAGGGCGATGCCCAGGGACAGGAAGTCCATCTTGGTCAGGAAGTCCAGCCCGTACTGCAGCCCCGGTTCGAGCAGGGCCTCCTGGCCGGTGCGGTCCACGGCGTCGCCCAGCAGGTCGGAGAAGTTGAAGCCGTAGAGTGCCAGCACCCAGACGGTCATGATCGCGGAACCGGCGATCAGCAGGGCGGCCTTGATGATCTGCACCCAGGTGGTGCCCTTCATGCCGCCGATGAACACGTAGACGATCATCAGCGCGCCGACCACGGCGATGATCAGCGACTGCCCGGCATGGGAGTCGATGCCCAGCAGCAGGGAGACCAGCGCGCCGGCGCCGGCCATCTGGGCCAGCAGGTAGAACAGGCACACCGCCAGGGTGGAGGCCGCGGCGGCGATGCGCACCGGCTGCTGGCGCAGACGGAAGCTCAGGACGTCGGCCATGGTGAACTTGCCGGTGTTGCGCAGCAGCTCCGCCACCAGGAGCAGCGCCACCAGCCAGGCCACCAGGAAGCCGATGGAGTAGAGGAACCCGTCATAGCCGTAGACGGCGATCGCTCCGACGATGCCCAGGAAGGAGGCCGCCGAGAGGTAGTCCCCGGCGATCGCGGTGCCGTTCTGGGTCCCGGAGAACGAGCGTCCGCCGGCGTAGTAGTCGGCGGCGGTGTTGTTGTTCTTCGAGGCGCGCAGCACGAAGAACAGGGTCACGCCGACGAAGATCAGGAAGATCCCGATGTTCGCCCAGGGGCTGCCGACCTCGGTGGAGAGCACCTCCTCCTCGCCGGAGGCGCTGAGTCTCGGCAGGGCTGCCAGGGGTGTCGATGACGTCAGGGCGGCGGTCATCGGCTCGCTCCTCCTGCGGGGGTCGTCGGGGTCGGCTCGGACGTGTCGGCGGCCGTGGGGGTCTCGTCGGGAAGCCCGACGCCGGCGGCCTCCAGCTCATGGCGGATGGCGCTGGACTTCGGATCCAGGGCCTTGGTGGAGAACGAGACATAGGCCGCGGTGATCAGGAAGGTGGTCAGGAACTGCGCCAGTCCGAGCACGATGCCGAGGTTGATGTTGCCCAGCACCGGGATGGCCATGATCTGCGGGGCGAAGGCGGCCAGCAGCACATAAGCCAGGTACCAGGCGAGGAAGACCACCGCCATCGGGAACACGAAGCTCCGGTGGGTCCTCTTCAGCTCCTGGAACTCAGGCCGGCTCTGCACCTCCTGATAGTCGACGGTCGCCGCGTGCGTCGCGGTCGGTGAGCTCATCGCTCCTCCTCGTGGTCATCGCTGCGCCGGCCGCCCGGTCAGCGGTCGGCGGGGCGGCGCCGCAGCAGCGGCGTCGCGGGTCGGTGACAGGGGTCTCCCCGTAAGTGCACGCTGACCACAGTGCCGCAGTGATCCAGGTCACGTGAAGCGGATCACGGGGTGACTGCGGCGAGCGGCGTCATCCGTGCGACGAGCGGTCATGTCCTCGTCGGCGGCCACCGCAGCTCAGCAGGAGGGGACGGAGGGCTGGCCTACGATGGTCCCCATGTTCGACGTCAGCCCTGCGATGGTCGCCCTGATGGGCCTGGTCGGTGTCCTCACCGCCTGCGTGCTGCTGCTGGCCACACGGCGCACCAGCCCGTCTGAAGGACCCGCCGCAGCCGCGGAGGGCGCCCAGGGCGCCGACGCCGACGGACAGGGCGGCGCCGCGGGTGCCGAGGCGGAGGGACCGGACTACCGACGCTTGGCCGAGTCGCGCCGTCGACAGCTGGTGGAGGCTGAGCTGCGCACGCTGCGGGCCCAGATCTCTCCGCATTTCATCTACAACAGTCTCAACGCGATCGCGGCGTTCATCCCCACGGACCCTGTCCGCGCCAGGGAGCTGGTCCTGGACTTCGCGGACTTCACGCGATACAGCCTGCGGGCCGAGGGGGACTTCTCCACGCTGGAGGAGGAGCTGGACGCCGTCGAACGCTACGTGCTGCTGGAGCAGGCACGCTTCGAGGACCGGGTGCAGGTGGAGCTGCAGGTCGCTCCTGAGGTCCTGGGAGTGCAGATCCCCTTCCTGGCGGTCCAGCCCTTGGTGGAGAACGCGGTGCTACACGGTCTCGACTCCGAGGACGGACAGGTGACGGTGCGGCTGAAGGCTGCCGACGACGGGACCCACGCGCTCATCTCCGTGGAGGACGACGGCGTCGGGGCAGACCCGGAGCATATGGCATGCGTGCTGGCCGGTCGGGCCGAGGGCTCGCACATCGGGCTGCGCAATGTGGACCTGCGGCTGCGCCAGGCCTACGGCGGCGGCCAGGGTCTGGTGATCGACACCGCCGTGGGAGCAGGCATGATGGTGTCCATGCGCATCCCCAAGTTCCAGCCGCAGCAGGCCCCGGACGCGGAGGTGGGAGCCCCATGAGCGCCGTGCCGTCAGGAGCGTCCCGTCCTGAATCGTCCCGTCCTGAATCGTCCCGGTCGGGATCGGCTCCGCAGGAGCGGGCGCTGCGGGTCCTCGTGGTCGATGACGAGCCGCCGGCGGTCGCGCAGATGCAGTGGCTGCTGGAGGCCGACCCGCAGGTGGGGAAGATCCACACCGCATCGAACGCGGCTCAGGCGAAGCACCAGCTGGACACCCGCCGGATCGACGTCGTGCTGCTGGACATCCACATGCCGGGCCCCTCCGGTCTGGCCCTGGCCCGTGAGCTGCCCGGCGACGATGCCGCACCGCAGATCATCTTCGTCACCGCGGACGCCGCACCGGCGGTGGAGGCCTTCGAACTCGCGGCTCGGGACTACCTCCTCAAACCGGTGCGCGCCGCTCGACTCGCTGAGGCGCTGCGCCGTGCGTCCGACGCCTTGCGGCCGGCCGCCGAACCCGCGCCGGACAGTGCGCCCCAGCGGGTCTCGGTGCTGCAGGGTGACACCACGGTGCTGCTGGACATCGCCTCCATCCGCTGGGTCCAGGCACAGGGGGACTACGCCCGTCTGCACACGGCCGAGGGCTCCTATCTGCTGCGGATCGCCTTGAGCGACCTGGAGGAGCAGTGGGCCGAGCACGGTTTCGTGAGGGTGCACCGTTCCTCGGCGGTCAACCTCCACCATGTCCGTCGGGTGCTCCACCGTCAGGGCCGGATGTCGGTGCAGCTGCGGGATCCTGCCGGCACGGAGCAGGAGATCGCGGTGAGCCGCCGGCTGATGCACCATGTCCGGGAGCGCCTGGAGGTCCACAGGGTCCGCGGCGCCGGTCGAGGCGGCCAGGGATGACCCACCCGGCTCATCCTGACCCGTCCGGGGCAGAGCACCTGGACGCCCAGCGGGCGGCCCGGGTGCGTGTGCGAGGGCCAGCGACGGCTCCGGAGGAGGAGGAGGTCCTGCTCGCCCCACGGCGCGGGCATGTCCGGAGGCGAGCGACCCCCGGACAGGTCAGGGAGCTGATCCGGCACCAGCTGCGACTGGGCGTGCTGCTGGGCCTGGGCTTCTTCCTGCTGGTGGTGGTGCTCTACCTGCTGCTCTCCACCGTGGCGGGGCTCGCGGACGTCACGGTGCTGGGGGTGCCGCTGCCGTGGGTGGTGCCGGCCGTCTGCTTCTATCCGCTGCTGATCCTCGGCGGCTGGCTGCACGTGCGCGCCAGCGATGCCGCCGAGCGACGCCTGCTGACCACGATCGGCGCGGCAGAGGCGCAGGGGGTGGAGCGGCGGCCATGAGCTCCCCGTCTGCGGTGCTTCTCGCGGTCGCCCTGGTCTGCGTGTTCTCGGTGGCGATCAGCGTCGGTGGTCTGCGGTCGCGCACCACCAGTGACTTCTATGTGGCCTCCCGGCGGGTGCCGCCGTGGATGAACGCCTCGGCCATCGCCGGGGACTACCTCTCCGCGGCCAGCTTCCTGGGGGTGGCCGGGCTGATCGTCTCCTACGGGGCACAGGGACTGTGGTTCCCGGTGGGCTACACGGCAGGCTTCTTCACGCTGCTGCTGTTCGTGGCCGCCCCGTTGCGACGTTCCGGGGCCTATACGCTGCCGGACTTCGCCACGCTGCGGTTCCGCTCCGCGCAGCTGCGGCGCCTGACCGCGCTGATCGTCATCATGACCGGCTGGCTCTACGTCGTGCCGCAGCTCCACGGCGCGTCCCTGACCCTGAGCACGACGGCGGGGATGCCCGGGTGGGTCGGCCCGCTGGTGGTGGTGCTGGTGGTGCTGCCCACGGTGCTGGCCGGCGGGATGCGGTCGGTCACGGTCGCGCAGGCGGTGCAGTACTGGATGAAGCTGTGCGCCCTGCTGATCCCGTGCGTGTTCATCCTGCTGCGCCTGCAGCGCGACGCGGCGGCCGGAGGCTCTCCGCTGACCGACGCGCTGCCCCCGCTCGGCGACATCTGGGAGACCGGGCTGCTGCCGCAGGCCCTCGACGGCGGCGCCGGCCTGTACCAGACCGCATCGCTGGCGCTGGCGCTGATGATGGGCACCGTCGGGCTGCCTCACGTGCTGGTGCGGTTCTCCACGAACCCGGACGGGGCCGCGGCCCGGCGCACGACGCTGCTGCTGCTCAGCCTGCTCTCGATGTTCTATCTGCTGCCGGTGATCCTAGGGGTGCTGGCCCGGCTGGTGCTGCCGGTGGCCGAAGGAGGCTTGGGGCCCGCGGCGGACGACGGCGGCGCCGTGACCCCGGCGCCGTCCGGCGGCACCGCCGCGGACGTCGGCGGAGGAACCGCCGATGCGGCGCTGCTGCGTCTGCCCGCTGCCGTCTTCGAGGGCGCGGCCGGCGATGTGCTGGTCGCGGTGGTCGCGGGTGGGGCCTTCGCCGCGTTCCTGTCCACGTGCTCCGGTCTGGTGGTCTCGATCGCCGGAGTCGTGTCCCAGGAGTTCTTCTCCGGCACCGTCCGTGGGTTCCGGCGTGGGGCCGTGGCGGCGGTGGGCCTGCCGCTGCTGGTCGGCGCCGTGACCAGCCAGGTGGCGCTCGCCGGTGCGGTGGCGATGGTGTTCACGTTCACCGCCTCCGCGTTGGGTCCGCTGATCCTGCTGGGGATCTGGTGGCGCGGGCTCACCGAAGCCGGTGCGATCGCGGGCATAGTCTCCGGGGCGGTGGTGTCGTCGCTGTCCCTGGTCATCGGGCTGGGGCTGGGGGAGCACACGGCTGGGGCGCAGGTTTTCCTGTATCCGGCACTGTGGTGCATCCCGCTGTCCTTCCTCCTCACCGTGGCGGTGAGCCGATTCGGTCGGCAGTCGCCGCCGCGCAGTGCCGAGGCCGTGCTGGCCCGCCTTCATCTGCCCGAGGCCGCCCAGGCCCTCTCGCGGTGAGGCGCCGAGGGCTCCACCGGGGTCCGTCAGCTGTCGCTGCGGTCTCGAGGTTCCCCGTCCCGACGCACTCGGAAGAGCCGGGTGCGGGGACTCTCCTCCACCACGTCCAGGTCGATCTGGCCGGTCGAGCCCTGAAGAAGGGGCGTCCCCTGGCCCAGCATCACCGGCACGGTGGTGACCATCACCAGGTCCACGGCTCCGGCCTCAAGGCACTGACGGGCGACGTCTGCGCCCAGGATGGAGACGATGCCGTCCGGGGCGGCGGCGCGGCACGTGCTCAGGGCGACGTCGAGGTCGGTGGTGACGGTGATCCCCGGTGGCGGCGTGGCCGGCGGCCGGTGGGTGAGCAGCACCTGCGGGCCCGACCAGGATCCCTCGAATGCGCCCTCCTTCTCTGCGTCCCCGGCATGCGGGTCGTCCCCGTCGTAGGTGGTGCGCCCCACCAACAGGGCCTGGATCTGCGGCATCAGCCGGTCCAGGATCGGGTCGGGGCCCATGTGGGGGAGGAGCCAGGACATGTCCCCGTCGGCACCGGCGATCCGCCCGTCCACCGTCACAGTGGCTGCGTAGAGGAACTGCGTCATCGCTGGTCCGTCATCAGGGGGCGCACCTCGGTGGAACCATACTCCAGATGCGGCATCTTCTCGGCGATGGCGTGGGCCTCGGCGTCGTCGGCGGCGGCCACGGCATGGACGGCGAAGACGATGCTGCGGCCTTCAGTGGCCTCGGCGTCGGTGGTCTCGGAGACCTCGTCAGTCCCGGCGCCGAAGCGCACCGTCTGCTCCTGGAGTGCGTAGGCGGCCACCAGCTGGCCCGCTTCGCGCAGTTCGGTGTCCAGGGCCTCCCAGGCGCTCATCTCGTCGTCGAGCTCGGTGGTGCCCTCCTGGGGCCCGGTGCCGGGGACGAAGCGGTGAATCAGCAGGTGTGTGGCGGTGTGGCGCGTCATGGTGTCCTCTCGAGAGTGCGGGGGCGGTAGGTGAGCAACGTGTTGCCTGAACGGAAGACGGTGGTGGGGCCGGCGTCGAGCAGCACCCGGTGCCGCAGGGCGTCCGTGAGCCGGCGGCCGCCGCCGAGCAGCACGGGGTGGACGAGGAGCCGCAGCTCGTCGATGAGGCCCTGCTCCAGCAGTGCGCAGGTCAGGGTCGGGCTGCCGAGGACGGCGACGTCCCCGCCGGTCTCGTCGCGGAGCGTGCCGACGACGCCGGCCAGGTCGTCTCCGTCCACCACACGGGTTCCGTCCCAGTCCTGCGGCGGGGCGTCGCGGCCGGTCACGACGGTCTTCGGCACGGTGTTCATGAAGGTCCAGACCTCCGGCATGGCAGCGGCCGCCGAGGGGGTGGTCCAGAACTCGGCGAAGTGGTCGAAGGTGCGGCGTCCCAGCAGCAGGGCGCCGATCTCGCGGGACTGCCGGATGTTCCAGGTGAAGAACTCCTCGTCGGTCAGGTTCCAGTCCAGCTCGCCGTCCGGGCCTTCGACGTATCCGTCCAGCGACATGAACAGGAAGGCGAAGATCTTCCGCGTGGAGGAGGTCGTCTCGGACGGGGACTGCATGGTGCCTCCAGGTGTGTGGGACAACTGCTTGCGTGGTGCATGCGGTGAGTCACATCCCAGCATAACCGGGTGTAGAATGCAAGCAGTCCTGTCCCTGAGGAAGGAGGGCGCCGTCCATGTCAGCTGATCCCGCCCATGAGCACCGCTCCGGCTGCCCTATCAACCTCACGCTGGAGGCGTTGGGGGACACCTGGTCGCTGATCATCATCCGAGACATCATCTTCGGAGACCGCAGGCACTACCGCCGCCTGTTGGAGGAGTCCGAGGAGGGCATCGCCTCGAACATCCTCGGCGATCGCCTCAAGCGGCTGCTGGCAGCGGGGGTCCTCACGCGCGAGCCCGACCCGTCTCATCGGCAGCGCCGCATCTACAGCCTCACCGAAGCCGGCATCCAGCTGCTTCCTGTGCTGGTGCAGCTCGGCGCCTGGGGGCGACGTCATCGACCGGCCACGGAGGAGCTCAGCGTCCGGGCGCAGCTGCTCGAGGAGGGCGGCCCTCAGCTGTGGGAGGAGTTCATGGATGAGCTGCGCCGCCACCACCTCGGGCAGGAGCAGGCCGGTCCCGGCCCGGAGGGGCCTTCGGTGCTGGAGCGCCTGGATGAGGCGTATCACGCCGCCCGGCGGGCCGCCGCGGAGTCGGCCGGCGGCGGTGCTGCCCGGACCTGAACTCTCATGCGGCGTCGAGTGCCCGGGCGCGCAGGGCGGTGAGCTTGGAGGCCACGGCCTCGGGCTCCGGGACTGAGACCACATATTCGGCGGCGAGTCGTCGCACCGTGTCTCCTCCGATGCTTCCCTGGCGGGCCGCTTTGCGATACAGCGGGTGGATGCGGATGACCACCGAGGTGCTCCCGCCCGTGTAGCCGATGCGCCCGGGGCCGTACCAGCGTGGACCGACCTCCATGGTTCCTCCCGTCGGGCCGGGGCGCACCGATTCGATGGCCTGCCAGGGGATCTCGGTGCGCACGACGCGCCACGTGCGCACTGCGACGCCGTCCTCCACCGTTGCGCGCACCGTGATGGTGGAGGCGCTGACCATCCACCACAGCCCGGCCCCCAGCAGAGCGCAGCTCACCAGCAGCGTCGGCAGGGTCCAGGAGCTCATCGGCTCCGCCCCCGGTGCCAGCTGCGCGACGCCGAGGACGGCCGGCGGCAGGAATGTGATGATCGCGATGACCGACAGGGTGAAGGTGTAGGCGGCGTGCTCCGGGCGCGAGACCGTCTCCAGCGAGCTCTCGCAGATGCGCAGCCGTGCGGGCGGCTCGGGGTGCGAGGCCGGGGAGGGCCTGGTCATCGAGCGGTCAAAGGGCACAGTGATCATCCCCTCGTCTGTGCTGTGGGGCCTCGCTGAGCCGACTCTCGTCAGCGACCGTCCGTTCCGCCCCGTGAGGGCCAGTTCATCAGGGGTCGCGGCGCGGTGTCATCATCCTGCGGGCTGAGATCGGTGATCCTCGTCCGGGTGGGGAGATCCCGAAGGCCAGGACTCGGAGGGGTAGCGCAGGCCGATCTGGGCACGGATCTCGTCCAGGGTGCCCATGATGCCCACCGAGTCGTCCACCGTGAGGACATCGCCGTCGAGGGTGGCCTGCTGGACGTACCGTTCGGCGGCACGGGCCTGCAGATGCATCCCCCGGCCCACCACGTCGGACTCATAGCGCTCCACCACGGTGCCGTCCGGCGCGGAGACGGTGAAGTTCGCCGCGGTGTACCAGACCCGATCGACGTCGATGCGGCCCTCCGAGCCCACGACGTGCGCCGTGTTCGGACCGACGCCGCGGGAGGAGGACAACGACGTCGAGAGTGCCCCGCCGCTGTGCCGCAGGATCGTGGCGACCTCGGTGTCGGCGCCGGTCTCTCCGAGGCGCGCCTGGGCCGTCACCGAGGTGGGGGCGCCCAACAGATCCCAGGCGAAGGAGATCGGATAGACCCCCAGATCCAACAGGGCCCCTCCGCCCAGGGCGAGGTCATTGATCCGATGGCTCGGCTCGGTGGGCAGTCGCTGGGTGTGGTCGGCGAACAGGGCGCGGATCTCGCCGATCGCGCCCCCGTTGACCAGCTCACGGATCCTGGCCATATGGGGCAGGTGTCGAGTCCACATGGCCTCCATGACCAGCAGGCCGCGCTCGCGGGCCAGGTCTCGCAGCTGCTCGGCCTCGGCCCGGTTCAGGGCGAAGGGCTTCTCCACCAGAGCGTGCTTGCCGTGCTCGAGCGCCAGACGGGCGTGCTCGACGTGGAAGGGGTGGGGCGTGGCCACGTAGACGATGTCCACGCCTGGGTCCTCGACGAGCTCCTGGTAGGAGCCGTGGGCGCGGGGGACACCATGGTGACGGGCGAAGATGTCAGCCGAGGCTCGGCTCCGGGAGGCGACTGCCGCCACCTCCATCTCCACGGCATGCAGGTCGTCGGCGAAGGAGCGGGCGATCCCGCCGGTGGCCATGATTCCCCAGCGCAGTGATGACGTCATGATGGGCGAGTCTACCCGAGGAATGCGCTTGCCAGTGATGCGCGTCACCGGTGTGTGGCACGATGATCACGCCGCCGCGATCCTGCCGCGATCCTGCCGCGGTCCTGCCGCAGGCGTGCAGCATGCAGGTGGAGAAGCGCAGAGGTCAGTGCAGAGGTCAGTGCAGAGGTCAGTGCAGAGGTCGAGGAACACGCACGGTGAGTCGAGGGGGATCGCGCATGGGGGAGCGGGAGACGCGTCCAGCCCCGGCCGAGCCCCTGCGACGTCGGCCGTTCCTGCGGTTCTTCTCTGCCGATGCCATCACCGCGGCAGGGCTGAGCATCAGCGTGGTGGCCGTGGACGTGTTGGTGGTCCAGGTGCTGGAGGCCACCGAGCAGCAGGTGGGGCTGATCCACGCCGTGCAGTTCCTGCCGTATCTGCTCCTGGGACTGCTGGCCGGCGCCCTGGTGGACCGGTGGCCGCGGCGTCCGGTGCTGGTCGTCTCTCACGCTGCCGCAGGGCTCGCTCTGCTCACCGTTCCGATGCTCTGGTGGCTGGGGCACCTCACGCTGTCGACGACGGCGGCCGTCCTGTTCCTCATCGGCGCCTGCGGAGTCATGAGCGTGGCGGCCGAGCAGTCTGCGGTGCCGGACCTGGTGGGCCGTGAGCAGCTGGTGCTCGCCAACGCCCGGCTGGGCCAGGCCCGCACGGTCGCCCAGACCTCGGGGCCGGCCGCCGCCGGTGTGCTCGTGGCCTGGGTCGGCGCGCCGATGACCCTGCTGCTCACAGCGGGAGGCCGGCTCGTCTCCGCGGGGCTGCTGGCCACGGTGGCGATGGGGCCAGCGCCGGCCCGCGACCGTGGCCGGAGCGGTCTCGACGGCGGCCTGACCCCGTTCCATGGGTCAGGGTCTGGCCTTCGTGTACCGGCATCGGACGTTGGCGCCCCTGGCGCTGTCCACCCACGTCTGGTTCCTGGCCAACAGTGCAGCGATGACGGTGTTCGCGCTCTACGCGCTGCGGTACCTGGGGATCTCTCCGGCCCTCTACGGCGTCGTCCTGGCCTGCGCGGGAGTGGGCGGACTCGCCGGAGCGCTGACGGCCCCGTGGATCGCCCGCAGCCTGGGGGAGGGGAGCACGGTGCTGCTCGGGCGAACGCTGATGCCCCTGGCCTGGACGGCGGTGATCCTGGTCCCGGACGCCTCAGCGGGCTCCGTGCTGGCTCTGGCCGGGGCGAAGACGCTCTATGGGTTGGCCATGGGCGTGGAGGATCCTGCCGAGGCCGGGTTCCAGCAGTCGGTGACGCCGCGGGGCATGCTGGGGCGGATGAACTCCACCATGCGGACGGCCAACCGGGGCTGTGGGGCCGCCGGTGCGGTCCTGGGAGGTGCAGCGGCAGGGGCGCTGGGCCTGCAGGAGACCCTCTGGATCACCGTGGCGGTGTTCGTGGTGGCCGCGCTGATCATCGTGTTCTCACCGTTGCGCGGGGCCCGAACCGCCCGTCATGCTCCGCTGTGAACCTCAGCAGCGAACCGCGGTGGTCAGGAGGCCGCGTGCGCCGGGATCAGCTGAGCTGGAGGATCTTCTCCTGCACGACCGCGGCCCGCACGTTGGAGAAGTTCGACTCCTCGCCGACTTCCACGAAGCCCAGCGCCTGCAGGATCTTCAGGGTTCCCACGTTGTCCACGACTACGCGGGCACGCACGGGGCGCTCCGGGAAGTCATGGAGGAACTTGGAGACGGCCTCGGTGGTGATGCCGCGGCCCCAGAACTGCTTGTCCGTCCAGAACATGATCTCGCGGGATCCGTCGTCCTCGAAGGCGGCGATGGAGCCGATCGGCTGGCCCTCGAAGTCGATGGTGCGCACGATCGTGTCCGGGGAGTTCAGCAGCTCGCCCCAGTGGTGGTCGAAGACGCCGCGGTCAGTCGGGTTCGTGGAGGCGAAGCCGGCCATGTGGGCGGCGTCGGCGTCCTGCTGGAACAGGAAGAACTGATCCAGGTCGCTCGGCTGTACTTCCCGCAGCGTGATCATCATGTGGCTCCTCGTCGTCGGCAGCACGGCCGAAGGTGGGGACAGGTGCAGTGCGTCCAGGGTACCGGCACAAGCTCCACGGACGTGCATCAGGTCTCCTCTCCGGGGCATCAGGCGTCATCAGGGACGGGCCCCCGATTCCCGGATATCCAGGCGGGACCGTGATAATAGGGCCATGTCCTCCCACCCCGCCTCCGATCCTGCCGGGCCGCAGCGTCCGGATCCCGTGCCGAGAATCCGACCCGGCGACGACGGCGCGTCCCGTGTGGTCCTGCTGGGCTCCACCGGCTCCATCGGCACCCAGGCGCTCGAGGTCATCGCCGCGAACCCCGGGCGCTTCGACGTCGTCGGGCTGTCTGCGGGCACCAACACTCGGCTGCTGGCCGACCAGGTGCGCGCCACCGGGGCCCGGGCGGCAGGCATCGCCGTCGACGGCGGCACGGCGGCGAATCCGGATCAGCCTCCCCTGACCCAGGCGCTGCGGGACACAGGTGTGACCCACGAGGTCGAGATCCTCACCGGGGAAGAGGCCGCCGTGGCGTGCGCGGGGGAGCTGGGCGCCGACGTCGTGCTCAACGGCATGACCGGCTCCATCGGTCTGCGGCCCACGCTGGCGGCGCTCGCCTCCGGGACGACGCTGGCCCTGGCGAACAAGGAGTCCCTGGTGGTCGGTGGGGCGCTGGTGGCCTCCGCCCAGCGGCGTCCCGGCCAAGTGGTGCCGGTGGACTCCGAGCACTCCGCCCTGGCGCAGGCGCTCAGCTCCGGACGGCACGAGCGTGGCCTCTGTGCCCCGGTGGTCACCGGTCGCAGCGAGGTGCGTCGGCTGATCGTCACCGCCTCGGGCGGTCCGTTCCGCGGGTGCAGCCCCACTCAGCTGGCCGAAGTGACCCCCGCTCAGGCGCTCCGTCACCCGAACTTTGCGATGGGGCGGGTGGTCACCACCAACTCGGCCACCATGGTCAACAAGGCGCTCGAGGTGGTAGAGGCCCATCTGCTCTTCGACGTCCCTCTGGAGGACGTCACCGCCGTGGTGCATCCGCAGCAGGTCATCCACTCGCTGGTGGAGTTCCAGGACGGCTCCACCCTGGCGCAGGCTGGGCCGCCGCGCATGTATGTGCCCATCGCTCTGGGACTCTCCTGGCCGGAGCGGCTGCCTCAGGTGGACACCGCCATCGACTGGACCCAGACGATGCGCTGGGACTTCGAGCCCCTCGACGACGACGCCTTCCCCGCCGTGAGTCTGGCCAAGCAGGCCTGTGCGGCCTCCGCCACCCACATGGCCGTGTACAACGCCGCCAACGAACAGGCGGTGGACGCCTTCCACGACGGTGCGCTGGGCTTCACGGAGATCCTGCCGACAGTGGAGAAGGTGCTTGCGGCGCATACGGCGAGCACCGGGGCACCGACCTTGGACGAGGTGCTGGAGGTGGAACGTGAGGCACGGGCCCACGCGGATGAGCTCATCGCCGCCGCTGCGGTGACGGTGCCCACGTACCGGGCGCCCCGCGCCGTCGAGGTGGGGGAGAGCCAGGCATGACGGTTCTGCTCATGACGCTGGGCATCCTGGTCGTCGCCGTGGGGATCATCCTGTCGATCGCCCTGCATGAGATCGGGCACCTGGTGCCTGCCAAGCTGTTCAAGGTCCGCGTCACCCAGTACATGGTCGGTTTCGGGCCCACCCTGTGGTCGAAGCGCCGGGGTGAGACGGAATACGGCGTCAAGGCGGTGCCGTTGGGCGGTTACGTGGCGATGATCGGCATGTATCCGCCGCCGGAGCAGGACGCCGGCGCGGATGCTCAGGGCTCGGATGCTCAGGGCTCGGAGGCTCAGGGCTCGGAGGCTCACGATCGCGGCCCCACCGATCCCTACCTGCGGGAGATCGGGGCCCAGTACGCGGCACCTGAGCCCCCCGGCACGCAGGACAGCCCCGGCGCGCAGGATCACGCGGGCACGGTGCCAGGCTCCCCCGACGCCGGGGACGCCCCGGTGCGGACGGTGAGCTCCCAGTCCACCGGGCTGTTCCAGCAGATGTCGGCCGAGGCCCGAGAGGTGGCCGCCGAGGAGCTGCAGCCCGGAGACGAGGACCGCATGTTCCATCGTCTGCCGGTGTGGAAGCGCATCATCATCATGCTCGGCGGACCGGCGATGAACGGGCTGATCGCGCTGGTGCTCACCGCCGGGATGATCACCGTCCACGGCACCGCTGAGCCGAACACCCAGGTCCGCGAGGTCTACGAGTGCGTGGTCTCGGCCGAGGCCGCCGACGCCGGGCAGACCGCCTGCACCGACGACGACCCCGCCGGTCCCGCCTATGAGGCCGGCCTGCGGCCCGGTGACGAGATCGTCGCCTACGGAGGACAGGAGGTCGAGGACTGGGAGGAGCTGACCGGGCTGATCCGGGACTCGGCCGGTGCCTCGACTCCCGTGGAGTACGTGCGCGACGGCGAGCGGCACAGCACCGCCCTGACCCCGATTCTCACGGAGCGTCCCGTGCTGGACGGGCTGGGGCGCGTCGAACGCGACGGCGACGGGGCGCTGGTCACCGAGCCGGTGGGCTTCATCGGCATGGGGGCCGAGCAGGAGCTGGTCCGCCAGCCCGCCTGGGAGGCCGGCCCGATGGTGTGGACGCAGTCCAAGGCTGTGCTCGAAGTGGTGGCCAACCTGCCGGTGCGGCTCTATGACGTGGCCGTCTCCACCTTCACCGAGGCCGAGCGTGACCCGGACGGGCCGCTGAGCGTGGTCGGCGTCGGCCGGATCGCCGGGGAGCTCTCTGTGCAGGACGAGATCCCGCTGGAGTCCCGCTTCGCCTCCCTGATCTCGCTGATCGCCGGCGTCAACGTGGCGCTGATGGTGTTCAATCTGATCCCGCTGCTGCCGCTGGACGGCGGGCATGTGGCCGGAGCTCTGTATGAGGCCTTCCGCCGTCGGCTGGCCCGTCTCTTCGGGCGTCCGGATCCTGGACCGTTCGACATCTCGCGGCTGCTGCCGCTGACCTATGTGGTGGCCGGGATGCTGTTGGTGATGGGCCTGCTGCTCATCTATGCCGACATCGTCAACCCCATACGCCTCTTCGGCTGACCCAGCGGCTGACCCGGACGGGACTGGCCCGGATCGGCGGAGGCGCGGCGACGGCTCAGGCGGAGGAGGCGTCGGCCAGCGCGTCGATGCCCGCGGGGGAGAGCGCATGGTGCAGCGCCAGCAGGCTGGCGCCGAGCAGGCCGGCGTCGCGCGTCTGGGCGGCGGTGTGGATGTCCAGGCGCTGGGTGGCCAGCGGCATGGCCCGCTGGTAGACGACTTCGCGCACCCCCGCCAGCAGGTGCTCACCGGCGCCCGCCATGCGACCTCCGACGGCGATGACCTCCGGGTTCAGGAAGCTGATGCTGGCGGCCAGCACCTCGCCGAGGTCGCGGCCCGCCTGACGCACCGCGCGGATGGCGTCCAGGTCGCCGGCGTCCACGAGCCGCACGACGTCCCGGCCGCCGGAGATGTCCCGGTGGCCGGCGCGGCGCAGCTGCTCGGCCAGTCGTGAGCCGGAGGCGACCGCTTCCAGGCAGCCTTCGTTGCCGCAGTGGCAGAAGACGCCGTCGCCGGAGCGGACGCGCACGTGCCCGATGTCGCCGGCGATGCCCTGGGCGCCGCGCTGCAGGCGGCCCCCGGAGATGATCCCGGCGCCGATCCCGGTGGCGACTTTGACGAACAGGAAGTGTTCCACCGGGCGGGAGAGCCGACTGTGCTCGCCGAGCGCCATGATGTTGACGTCGTTGTCCACCAGCACCGGGACGCGGACGTGCTGGTGGAACCAGCCGGGCACGTCGAAGCCGTCCCAGCCGGGCATGATCGGGGGGCGGGAGGGGCGCCCGGAGTCGAAGTGCACCGGACCGGGCAGGCCGATGCCGACGGCCATGATGTCCTGGCGGTCCCGTCCGAGCCCGGCGAGCAGCTCGTCGGCGAGCTCCATGACCCGGGCCAGTACCGGTTCCGGGCCGGCGGCGATGTCCAGAGATTCCTCATGGGCGCTCAGCTGGGCATTGAGCAGGTTCACCACCGCCAGACGCACATGGCTGGCTCCGAGGTCCACGGCCAGCGCCAGACGAGCGTCCGGCAGCAGGGCGACTCTCCGCGGGGGACGACCTCCGGTGGAGACGCCGTCGGCGGCCGGGCCGATCAGCCCGAGCTCCGTCAGGGCGGAGAGCCGGTCGTTGACGGTGGAGCGGGCCATCCCTGTGAGCGCGGCCAGCTCGGTGCGGCTCTTGGGCACACCGTCACGCAGGAGCTGGAAGACGTCGGAGGCTCCTGTTCCGCCGAGGGCGTTGATGCTTCTGGCCACGTGCATGGGACCAGTCAAGCACACTTCCATCGAAAACTGCGGCGCCTCTGAAGATCCGAGTCACAGTTCTGTTGACGATCGACAGAAGTGCGTCTACTGTGTGCAGAGAACGCAGAGTGACCCGCCTCACAGCTCGGAGAGATCGCTCTCATCAGCATTCGACCAGCGCCGCCCGCATCATCCGTCCACCCTCCCGAAGGAGCACCATCATCGTGAACTCTCTGTCCATCCAGCTCTACACGGTGCGAGACCACCTGACCACGGACGCCGGGGAGACTCTGGAGCGTCTGGCCGGCATCGGGTTCACCCAGGTGGAGCCCTTCGGTCTCGTGGACTTCGCCGATCAGCTTGCCGAGCCCATGGCCCGGCTGGGGCTCTCGGCGCCCACCGCCCACGTCAAGCTCGCGGGGGCAGACCTGGATGCGGTCTTCTCCGCCGCCCGTCGGCTCGGCGTCGGCACCGTCGTCGATCCGATGATCGACCCCGCCCGCTGGAGCAGCCGAGACGGTGTCGAGGGGGTGGCGCGCGAGCTGCGCGAGGCCTCGGCCCGCGCCGCCGACCAGGGCCTGCGCGTGGGGTATCACAACCACGCTTTCGAGCTGGAGAACCGGATCGCCGGCGTCCCCGCCCTCGAGGTCTTCGCGGAGGCGGCAGGGGATGCCGTCGACCTCGAGGTGGACACCTACTGGGCCGAGGTCGGCGGAGAGTCCGCTCCGGACCTGCTCCGCCGTCTGGGAGAGCGCGTCGTGGCCATCCATGTGAAGGACGGACCGAAGACGAAGGAGAACACCGATCAGGTGGCCGTCGGCTCCGGCAGCATGCCCATCGCGGAGATCCTCGCTGCTGCCCCGCAGGCCCTGCCGGTGGTCGAGCTGGACGACTTCGCCGGGGAGATCTTCGACGCCGTCGTCGCCAGCCACGCCCACCTGGCGGGCACCCCGCAGGGCGCCTGACCCAGCGGAGCAGGATGAACCACCCCATGAGAAGACACCAGGAGACCCCCATGGCTTTCAGCACGACCACTGCCGCCTCCCCGGCGGCCGAGCAGAGCTCCCCGGGAGGAGGCCGCGTGGGCGTCGGCGTCGTCGGCGCCGGCGTGATCAGCAACGAGTACCTGAAGAACCTGACCGCCTTCGCCGATCTGGAGGTGCGGTTCATCGCTGATATCGACACGCAGCGGGCCGCCGAGCAGGCTGAGGCCTGGGGCGTGCCGCACTCCGGCAGCTATGAGGAGCTGTTGGCGCGTGACGACATCGAGATCGTGGTGAATCTGACCATCCCGGCGGTGCACGTGGAGGTGGCCCTTCAGGCTGTGGCCGCGGGCAAGCACGTCTGGGGGGAGAAGCCCTATGCGCTGGACCGGGAGTCCGGACGCCGGCTGAAAGAGGCCGCGGAGCAGGCCGGGGTGCGGGTCGCCGTTGCGCCGGACACGTTCCTGGGGGCGGGTCTGCAGACCGCGCTGCGGAGCGTGCGCGACGGCTCCATCGGCACCCCGCTGACCGCGCTGACCCTCTTCCAGGTGCCGGGTCCCGAGTCCTGGCACCCCAGCCCGGAGTTCCTCTTCGCCCGCGGGGCCGGTCCGCTGTTCGACATCGGCCCGTACTACCTCACCACTCTGGTCCAGGTATTCGGGCCGATCCGGCGGGTCGCCGCCACCGGCTCCCAGGCCCGTGCCACTCGGGTCATCGGTTCCGGTCCGAAGGCCGGCACGGAGTTCCCGGTGGAGGTCCCCACCCATGTGAGCGCCCTGATCGAGTTCGAGTCCGGGGCCAGCGCCCAGTCGGTCTTCAGCTTCGACTCGAAGCTGCCCCGGGCGGGCTTCGTGGAGATCGCCGGCAGCGAAGGGACCGCGGTGTTCCCCGACCCCAACATGTTCGACGGCGAGACCACGCTGCACACCGGCGGTGAGGAGCCTCAGGTGATCCCGGCCGAAGGTTCCTTCCATACCCGCGGCACCGGGGTGGTGGAGCTGGCCCAGTCCATCCGCGCCGGTCGCCGGGAACGCGTCCCCGGCGACCTGGCCTTCCACGTGCTGGACGCGATGGTCTCCATCGCCGAATCCGTGGAGTCCGGTCAGTTCGTGGAGGTCACCAGCACCGTGGAGTCCTCCGCCCCTCTCGACGCGGACTGGGATCCGACCCAGCCGTCCCTCTGAGCTCTCCCGGGCCCCTGAAGCAAGGGCCCTCACCATCGCTCGTCACCACTCTCACCTTTGATGAAAGGACCCTGTCATGGCACTCACCGGTCGTTCCGCGCCCCGTCGCCGGACTCTCCGCCGCATGACCACCTTGCCGCTGGCCGTGCTCGCCGTCGGCTCCCTGGCCGCCTGCGGCTCCAGCCCCGCTGAGGAGGTGGACACGGAGAACCTCTCCGGCAGCATCACCTACTGGGCCTCCAACCAGGGCGAGTCGGTGACCCAGGACGAAGAGGTCCTCTCCGAGACCATCGACCGGTTCACCGACGAGACGGGCGTGGAGGTGGAGCTGGAGGTCATTCCGTGGAACGACCTGCAGAACCGCATCCTGACCGCCGTGTCCTCCGGCGACGCCCCGGATGTGCTCAACATCGGCAACACCTGGGCCACCTCGCTGCAGGCCACCGGGGCGTTCCTCGAGTGGGAGGGTGAGGCGCTGGAGGCGATCGGCGGTGAGGAGCGCTTCATCCCGTCCAGCTGGGCCACCGGCGGCGCCGAGGGCCAGGCGCCCACCTCCGTGCCGCTGTACGCGCTGAGCTACTCGCTGTACTACAACACGGAGATCTTCGAGGAGAACGGCATCGACGCGCCTCCGGCGACCTGGGAGGAGTTCGTCGAGGTCGCCCAGGAGCTGACTCAGGACACCAATGACGACGGCAGCATCGATCAGTGGGGCTTCACCATGGCCGGGGCCAGCATCTCCAACAACTCGCATGCCGCCTTCATCAGGGGGCTGCAGCACGGCGGTGAGCTCTACGATGACGACGGCGAGCCGGACTTCACCAACGACGCCGTGGTCGCCGGGGTCAACGAGTGGATCCAGCTGATGGGCGCAGACGGCGTGGTCTCGCCCTCCGATGCGGAGCTGGTCAACGGCGCCGAGTCCGTGGAGCAGGTCGCCAGCGGACAGGCCGCGATGGTCTTCGACCAAGCGCCCGGCAACGTGTTCGACAACCGCGGCTTCGAGGACTACCAGGCGGCCCCGATGCCGATGCTCGACGCCGACGCCACCGGCCTGGAGGCCACTCAGTCTCACGTGGCTGGCATCAACATGAGTGTCTTTGAGAACTCCGACAACATCGATGCCGCCGTCGCGTTCGTCGCCCACATGACCAGCGACGAGGAGCAGACCTACTTGAACCAGGAGTTCACCGGGTTGCCGGTGGTCAACGACCTCTATGAGGACGAGGCGTTCCAGTCCGAGGAGATCCAGCTCAAGCAGCAGATCCTGCAGGACCACGCCCAGCCGATGCCGCTCTACCCGTCCGAGAGCCAGATGGAGACGGTGGTCGGCACGGCGATGCGGGACCTGCTCGCCGACGTCGCCCAGGGCCGCGAGGTGACCGAGGACGACGTGCGCGACGCTCTGACCACGGCCGAATCGCAGATGTGACGGAGGCTGAGCATGCCGGTCGAACCGAAGTTGAAGGACCCGCCGGAGCCTGACCAGGGCGTCGCCGGGGCAGGGCGGGAGGCGTCGACGACGCGCCCCTCGCCCGGTGAGAGGAACCAGCGTCGTGCCCAGGCCGCCGTCGCCAGTCAGGTGGTGCAGACCGCCGGTGCCAGCCGCCGGTCGCGGCTGTTCCCGTACGGACTGATCGCCCCGGCCAGCGTCATGGAGATGCTGATCCACATCATACCGATGGTGCTGGGCGTCTACATCGCCTTCCTGGGGCTGAACCAGTTCACCATCGGCAACTGGCTGCAGGCGCCGTTCGTCGGCCTGGAGAACTTCGTCACCGGTCTGGACCCGGAGGGTCCGATCGGCAGCCAGTTCTACGCCGCGCTGCTGCGCACGGTGGTCTACACCGTGATCAGCGTCGGCGCGGCCTGGGCCCTGGGGATGTTCGCCGCCGTGCTGCTGACCTCCAAGGTCAAGGGGCGGGGCTTCCTGCGCACCCTGTTCCTGACCCCCTATGCGCTGCCGCAGTACGTCGGGGCCATCGCCTGGGCGTTCATGTTCAACCAGCGCGACGGCGTCATCAACAGGATCCTGGTCCAGGACCTCGGCATCCTGGATTCGGGCCCGTTCTGGCTGCTCGGCGGCAATGCCTTCTGGGTGACGGTGATCGTCACGGTCTGGCAGTTCTGGCCGTTCGCGTTCCTGATGCTGCTGGCCGCACTGCAGAACATCCCGGACGACGTCTACGAGGCCGCCGCGATGGACGGCGCGAGCCTGTGGAAGCAGTTCACCTCCATCACCCTGCCGATGATCCGGCAGGCCAACGTGGTGATGCTGCTGATCCTCTCGCTGTGGATCTTCAACCAGTTCAACATCCCCTATGTGCTGTTCGGTCCGGCCTCACCGCCGGAGGCGACACTGATCTCGCCGCTGATCTACGAACAGTCGTTCAACTACTGGAACTTCGGCGTCGGCGGTGCGATGAGCGTGCTGCTGCTGGTCGCCCTGGTGATCGCCTCGGCGTTCTACATCAAGCTGGTCATGCCGAAGGGGAAGGCGCTCCATGATTGAGACCCGGGGATTCAAGATCCTGCGTGCCGTGGGGCTGACGTTCCTCACCGCCATCGTCGTCCTGCCGCTCTACGTGGTCCTGGTGACCAGCGTGAAGCCGCTCGAGGACGTGCGCGGGGTGTTCAGCTGGTGGCCCTCCACGTTCACGCTGCAGCCCTATCTGGACATCTGGTCCACGGTCCCGCTGGCCCACTACTTCATGAACAGCCTGATCGTGGTGGTCACGGCGACGATCTGCTCGGTGACGCTGGCGGTCCTGGCGGCCTATGCGTTGTCCCGGTTCCCGTTCAAGGGAGCGCGCACCTTCTCCATGATGGTGCTCTCCACCCAGATGTTTCCGGGCATCCTCTTCCTGCTGCCGCTGTTCCTGATCTTCACCCAGATCCAGCGGACCGTGGGGATCCAGCTCAACGGGACCCACCTGGGCCTGATCCTGACCTATATGACGTTCTCACTGCCCTTCGCGATCTGGATGCTCAGCGGGTTCTTCGCCTCCATCCCCAAAGACCTGGAGGAGGCCGCCATGATCGACGGCACCGGCAGGATGGGTGCGCTGGTCCGCGTCGTGCTTCCGGTCGCACGGCCCGGGATCATCGCCGTCTCGGTGTACTGCTTCATCACCGCCTGGGGTGAGGTGCTCTTCGCCTCGGTGATGACCAACGCGGACACCCGTACCCTGGCGATCGGGCTGCGCGCCTATGCGTCGCAGACGGACGTCTACTGGAATCAGCTGATGGCCGCCTCGGTGGTGGTCTCGCTGCCGGTGCTCATCGGTTTCATGCTGGTCCAGCGGCACCTGGTCACCGGACTCTCGGCCGGGGCCGTGAAGTGAGGTCCGCCCCCGACGACGGCATCCCGGGCTGAGCAGCCCGGACGACAGACAGACACAGACGTGGTCCACAGAAGGAAGAGACATCCATGCAGAACCTGAAAGTCGGCATCATCGGGGGCGGGTTCATGGCCCGTACCCACACTGCCGCCGCCCGTGCGGCCGGCGCCGAGGTCGTGGGACTGGCCTCCTCGTCCCCGGAGCGCAGTGCGGCGGCGGCCGCTCCGCTCGGACTGGAGCCCGCCGCCGGCGTGGAGGAGCTGATCTCCCGCAGCGACGTCGTCCACGTGTGCTCGCCGAACGCCCGCCATGGCGAGCATGTCCGGGCCGCCCTCCAAGCGGGACGGCACGTGGTCTGCGAGAAGCCGCTGGCCGTCGACGCCGAGGAGGCCGCCGCATTGACCGCGCTCGCCGAAGAAGCCGGTGTGGTCGCCTCGGTGCCGTTCGTCTACCGGTTCCACCCGATGGTCCGGCAGGCTCGGGAGGAGACGGCGTCGGGTCGGATCGGGCGGCTGCTGACCGTCCGTGGGGCCTACCTGCAGGACTGGCTGCTGGACGCCGGCGAGTCGAACTGGCGGGTGGACCCGCAGGTGTCGGGGCGCTCGCGGGCCTTCGGGGACATCGGGTCCCATCTGGTGGACCTGCTGGAGTTCGTCTCCGGGGAGCGGATCGTGCGGCTCAGCGCGGCCACGACCATCGCTCACCCCCGCCGGGGCGGCGTCGAGGTGGTCACGGAGGACGCCGCCGCCCTGACCGTGGAGCTCTCAGGAGGGGCCCTGGGAAGCCTGATGGTCTCCCAGGTCAACGCCGGGCGGAAGAATCAGCTCACCCTGGAGCTCGCGGGCGCAGACGGCAGCGTGTTCTTCGACCAGGAGCACCCCGACGAGCTGTGGCTGGGCCGCACCGACGGCTCGGTGACGATCTCCCGCGACCCGGCGACGATGGGTCAGGACGCCTCGCGGCTCTCCGTGGTGCCCTCGGGCCACCCGATGGGCTACCTGGACGCGTTCACGGCCTTCGCGAGGGACACCTACGCCCGCATCGGCGGGGAGCATCCCCCGGGGCTGCCGACCTTCGCCGACGGCGTCCGGGCCAACTGCATCATCGACGCCGTGCTGGCTTCCGCGGAGTCGGGCGCCTGGGTGGACGTCGCGCCGGTCGGGGAGCCGGCAGGAGTGACGGTCCCTGTCCCGTGAACGCAGCGACCTCCGCCGGAGCGACCGCATCGAATCCCCGATCCCTGGATCTGAGAAGGAGAGACATGACCACAGAACACGCCTCCCATCCCGTCACCCTGTTCACCGGACAGTGGGCCGACATGCCGTTCGAGGAGCTGGCGGCCCGCGCCGCCGAATGGGGCTATGACGGCCTGGAGATCGCCGCCAGCGGAGACCACTTGGACCTGAAACGCGCCGACGAGGACGACGACTACGTGGCCTCGCGCCTGGAGGTCCTGGAGCGTCACGGGCTCAAGGTTTGGGCGATCTCCCACCATCTGGGCGGCCAGGCCGTCTGCGACGACCCCATCGACTTCCGTCACCAGGCGATCCTGCGTGACTATGTCTGGGGCGACGGCGACCCTGAAGGCGTGCGTCAGCGCGCCGCGGAGGACATGAAGCGTTCGGCGCGGGTGGCCCGCAAGCTCGGTGCGGACGTCGTCGTCGGGTTCACCGGCTCGAAGATCTGGCAGTACGTGGCGATGTTCCCACCCGTGCCGGCCGAGGTGATCGACGCCGGCTACCAGGACTTCGCCGACCGCTGGAACCCGATCATGGACGTCTTCGATGAGCAGGGGGTGAAGTTTGCTCTGGAGGTGCACCCCTCCGAGATCGCCTATGACCACTGGACCACCGTCCGAGCGCTGGAGGCGATCGGCCACCGGGAGGCGTTCGGCCTGAACTGGGACCCCTCCCACATGTTCTGGCAGGGGATCGACGCCGTCGGGTTCATCACCGACTTCGCTGACCGCATCTACCACGTCGACTGCAAGGACACCCGCCTGCGTCCGCCCAACGGCCGCAACGGCATCCTGGGCTCCCATCTGCCGTGGGGTGACCCGCGCCGCCGCTGGGACTTCGTCTCCACCGGCCACGGGGACGTCCCCTGGGAGGACGCCTTCCGCGCGCTGGAGCACATCGGCTACTCCGGACCGATCTCCATCGAGTGGGAGGACGCCGGCATGGACCGCCTCCACGGTGCCGCCGAGGCGGTGGGGCGGATCCGCTCGCTGTTGTGGAAGCGTCCTGAGGCCTCTTTCGACGCCGCCTTCTCGAACCAGTAGGCCAACGGGCAGGGCAGCCGTGCCGGTCAGCGTGCAGGGGCGGTCGGGCTCGACCCGAACACGGTGAGCCTGGCCACCCCTGCGGCTAGGAATGGGAGCTCGTCAGCTCGGCGGCGTACCATGGGAGCAGCCGGGAGAACCTCCCCGCTCGCCCAGTCAACACCCAGGAGAGTCCGTGACCGCCATCAACCTCGGCATGCCGTCCGCCCCTCCGCCCGTCCTGGCTCCGCGCCGGAAGACGCGGAATTTCCAGGTCGGCAGTGTCGGCGTCGGCAGTGATCATCAGATCTCCGTGCAGTCGATGACCACCACCAAGACGCACGACATCAACGCCACCCTGCAGCAGATCGCCGAGCTGACCGCCTCGGGCTGCGACATCGTGCGTGTGGCCTGCCCCACGGACAAGGACGCCGAGGCGCTGCCGATCATCGCGATGAAGTCGCAGATCCCGGTGATCGCGGACATCCATTTCCAGCCCAAGTACGTGTTCGCCGCGATCGAGGCCGGCTGCGGTGCGGTCCGCGTGAACCCCGGCAACATCCGGAAGTTCGACGACAAGGTCGGCGAGATCGCCAAGGCGGCCAAGGACCACGGCACCTCGTTGCGCATCGGCGTCAACGCCGGGTCCCTGGACAAGCGGCTCATGGACAAGTACGGAAAGGCCACCCCTGAAGCGCTGGTGGAGTCGGCGGTCTGGGAGGCCTCGCTGTTCGAGGAGCATGACTTCCACGACTTCAAGATCTCCGTGAAGCACCACGACCCGGTGATCATGGTCCAGGCCTACGAGATGCTCGCCGAGCGTGGCGACTGGCCGCTGCATCTGGGTGTGACGGAGGCCGGGCCGGCCTTCCAGGGCACCATCAAGTCGGCGACGGCCTTCGGTGCCCTGCTGGCCAAGGGCATCGGTGACACCATCCGTGTCTCGCTGTCCGCTCCGCCGGCCGAGGAGGTCAAGGTGGGCAGCCAGATCCTGGAGTCGCTGAACCTGAGGCCCCGGAAGCTGGAGATCGTCTCCTGCCCGTCCTGCGGACGCGCGCAGGTGGACGTCTACACGTTGGCGGACGAGGTCACCGCAGGGTTGGAGGGCATGGAGGTCCCGCTGCGCGTGGCCGTCATGGGCTGCGTGGTCAACGGGCCGGGGGAGGCGCGCGACGCCGACCTCGGTGTGGCCTCCGGCAACGGCAAGGGACAGATCTTCGTCAAGGGTGAGGTCATCAAGACCGTGCCGGAGGACCAGATCGTCGAGACGCTGATCGCAGAGGCCAACCGCCTCGCTGAAGAGATGGATCTGGACACCGATGGAGATGCTCAGGCAACGGGTGCCCCTGTGGTCTCCGTCAGCTAACACCCTCGCCGGCCGGATCCACCGGGCCACCGGCGGGGTCGTCCGTGTGCTCGACGCCGGGGACACCCCGGCGTTGCGCCGACTCATGGCGGCGGATCCCGTCTCCAACGTCTCGGTGATCACCACGCTCGCCGCCCGCGGCGGCGCCGGGCCGGGAAAGGGGCGCAACGGTGCGGTCTTCCTGGGCATCGACGCGCCTCCGGAGACGACGAGGCCGCCCGGACAGGAGGGTCCGGCCGTCGGGGGCACCGTCACCCGGAAGGAGCTCGCGGCCGCCTGCTGGGTGGGGTCCAACATCAATCCGGTCGGCGCCGACCTCGCCCAGGCGGAGCTGTTCGGCCTGGCGGTGGGGGCCATGCGGCGCCGGGTCTCATCCATCTATGGCCCCGCCGAGGCCGTGCTGGAGCTCTATGACGCCGTCGGGTGGCTCAGTCCTCGCGACGTCCGTGCCGATCAGCCGCTGCTGACGATCACCCAGGCCTCAACGGTGGAGCCCCTGACCGGGGTGCGGACCGCCACCGTGGAGGACTATCCCCAGGTGGAGCCCGCCTGTGCGGCCATGTTCACCGAGGAACTGGGCTTCTCTCCCTATGCTCAAGGCTCGGCCCAGTACCGCGAGCGGATCCGCGCCCTGATCCTGGCCGGACATTCGCAGGTGTTCACGGATCCTGCCACCGGAGAGGTCATCTTCAAGGCCGAGTACGGGGCGGTCACCGACGACGTCGTGCAGATCCAGGGGGTCTGGGTGCGGCCGGACCACCGGGGGCGCGGCCTGGCGGCCACCGGCATGGCCGCCGTCGTCTCCCATGCCCTCACCCTGGCGCCGACGGTGAGCCTGTACGTCAACAGCTACAACACCGCGGCGCTTCGAGCGTATCTGCGCGTCGGGTTCCGCCAGGTGGGCACCTTCGCCACGGTCCTGTTCTGACAGGCCGGTCTCCTCGACACGGCCCGAGTCGATCCGCGCCCGGGTGGTGATGCGTAGGCTGGAGCCATGCCTCACCCTCGAACGCGCGCCACCATGAAGGACGTCGCCCAGCTCGCCGGAGTCTCCCCGAAAACCGTCTCCAACGTGCTCACCGGCGCGGTGGCCGTCCGGGAGGGGACCCGGGAGCGGGTGCAGGCGGCCATGGATGAGCTGGACTTCGTCCCGAACCTGAGCGCCCGCGGGCTGCGCAACGGGCGCACCGGCATCATCGGGGTGGCGCTTCCGGATCTCGCCACGGCCTTCTCCGCCGACCTCGCCCACACGATCGTGGAGCAGGCCCATGAGCGGGGTCTGGCCGTGCAGTTCGAGGAGACCGCGGCAGAGCCCGAGCGGGAGCATGACCTGGTCTCCCGGGCGCGCACCCACCTGATCGACGGGCTCATCCTCAACCCGGTCCGTCTGGAGGATTCGGTGATCGAACGGGTGGACCATCTGCCGCCCGTGGTGCTCATCGGCGAGGTGGAGCAGCATCGCGCTGATCGGGTGTACGTGGACAGCCGCGTTGCCTCCCGGGAGATCACCGAGCATGTGCTCTCCCGCGGGGCGCGTCGCATCGCTGCGCTGGGCGGCGCGGTGCGCGGACAGGACGGCAAGGCCACCGCCGGTCTGCGCCTGCTGGGATACCTGGACGCTCTGCGCGATGCCGGCCTGGAGGCGGACCCCCAGCTGCAGGTGGACGTGGAGCAGTGGACCATCGGCGGGGCCGCGGCAGCTGTGGAGGAGCTGCTGGCCCGGCAGGTGCCCTTCGACGCCGTCGTCGCCTTCACCGACACGTTGGCCTTCGGTGCGCTGCACGCCTTGCACCGGGCGGGGCTCCGTGTGCCCGAGGACGTGCTGGTCACCGGCTTCGACGACGTGGAGCATGCGGCGTTCACCCTGCCGCCGCTGACCACCGTGGCCTTCACCCGGACCGACTACGTCAGTGCCGCCCTGGACCTGCTCTCAGCGCGGTTCGAGGAACGGGCGGGGCGGCGCGACGATGGCCCCTCTCAGGCGGTGGTGATCCCGCACCGGCTGGTGCTCCGCGAATCCACCCAGGGCACCCCCGCGGGGTATGTCCCGACGGGCTCGCCTTGACGGGCGTCAGGTCTCCAGTAGCATGGTGCCCATCGTGATGTGCGCCACAGGGAGATTCTCTGAGGCGTAGTTCCATCGATGGAATTCCTGTCTTCGATCACGCTCGGCCGAGCGTGGAAGGAAGGGGCTGGGTTCTCCGAGGCAGAATTACATCGATGTAAAGATGATGGGGCGCACCTGCGGACCCCATGGTCCCGACCAAGGAATGAGCATCTATGAGACGACCCATCCTCAGCAGGAGGCAGCTCCTCGGCGGCGCGCTCGCCGGCGCAGGAGCCGCCGCGCTGGCCGGATGCGCGCCCAACGTCGGGCCCGCTGACCGGACCACCCTGCAGTTCTGGCATCTGCTCAGCGGCGGCGACGGCATCACCATGGCCGAGCTGCTGGACGGCATCAATGACTCCCAGGACGACTTCTTCGTCCGCCCCACCGTGCTGGCCTGGGGCACCCCGTACTACACGAAGCTGGCGATGGCCGGGTCCGGCGGACGCGCCCCCGAGGTTGCCGTCATGCACGCCTCCCGCGTGCCCGGCTACGTCCCTGGCGGGCTGCTGGATCCCTGGGAGCTGGACCGCCTCGCCGAGGTCGACCTCGATGAGTCCACCTTCACCGGGCCCATGTGGGAGAACAGCATCGTGAACGGTCAGCTCTACAGCGTCCCGCTCGACGCCCATCCGTTCATCATGATGTACAACACGGACATCTGTGAGCAGGCCGGCGTCCTGGAGTCCGACGGCACCATCACCCGGCCGGACAGCCCGGACCGGTTCGTCGAACTCTGCGAGTCGATCGTCGACGTCACCGGGGGCAACGCCCTGTCCTTCGGGTTCCTGGGTGATGGTGCCCAGCTCTGGAGGCTCTTCTACACGCTCTACGCCCAGCACGGGCACCTCATGGAGTTCCCCGACGGCGGCGAGGCGGTCATCGACGACGACGCCTTCGTCAACTCCCTGGAGCTGATGAGCCGGCTGGTGGACGGCACCATCGCCTCCACCCGCGCCGACTACGACTCGGCAGTGGCCGGGTTCTCCACCGGGCAGACCGGGCTGTTCTTCACCGGCGTCTGGGAGCTCCCCACCATGGTGGGCGCGGGCCTCCCGCTGGACGCCACCACCATCCCGACCCTCTACGGCACGCCGGCCACCTACGCGGACTCCCACTCGCTGGTGCTGCCGCATCAGCTCGACCCGGACCCCGAAGCTCGGGAGCACACCTACGAGTTCGTCTCTGAGCTGCTGAAGAGCTCCTTCAGCTGGGCCGAGGCCGGCCACATCCCGGCGTACCTGCCGATCGTGGACAGCCCGGAGTATGACGAGCTGCTCCCGCAGGCCAACTACGCGGACGCGGCCGACCAACTCGTCTATGACCCGGCGGCCTGGTTCACCGGCTCCGGGGCGAACTTCACCAACGACGTCGGCCAGATCCTGCAGTCCACCGTGACGGCCGGAGATGGCTTCGAGGGAGCGCTGGAGGACTTCCGTTCCCTGGTGAACTCCATCCTGGCGAGCCCGAACCCTGTGGACCCGGAGGGGGCTGAGCAGGTATGAGCGACATCCGAATGACCACCACCGAGAAGACCGACCGCCTCGACGAGAAGGCACCGCCCGGCACCGGCATCGCCCAGGTCGGCGAACGGGCCGCACGCCGGAAGGAGCGCCTGGTGGCCTGGGCCTTTCTGGCCCCCTTCATGATCGCGTTCCTGATGTTCGTCGTCTGGCCGATGCTCCACGGCGCCTGGCTGAGCTTCACCGACCAGTCGCTGGCCGGTTCGGGCGGGAACTTCGTGGGCCTGGACAACTACGCCGAGGCCTTCGCCGACTCCACGATGTGGGGCGCGATCCGCAACACCGTGTGGTTCACGATCATCTCCACTGTGCCCCTGGTGCTTTTCGCGATGGTCATGGCCCTGCTGGTCAACACTGGCCTGCCGGGGCAGTGGCTGTGGCGACTCTCCTTCTTCATGCCGTTCCTGCTGGCCTCCACCGTGATCTCACAGATCTGGGCGTGGATCTTCAACCCGGAGATCGGCGCGGCCAACGCGGTGCTCTCCACCGTCGGGCTGGAGCCGCTGGCCTGGCTGCAGACCCCGCACCTGGACCTGATCTCCATCACCATCGCCACCGTGTGGTGGACGGTCGGCTTCAACTTCCTGCTCTACCTGGCCGCACTGCAGAACATCCCGGAGAGCCAGTACGAGGCCGCGGCGGTGGACGGCGCCGGCCGCTGGCGCCAGCTCTGGTCGATCACGATTCCGCAGCTGCTGCCCGTGACCGGGGTGATCTTCATCCTGCAGATCCTGGCCTCGCTGAAGCTCTTCGACCAGGCCTACCAGATGCTCGGCGGGATCTCCTCGGACACCTCGCGGCCCATCGTGCAGTACATCTTCGAGGCCGGCTTCGTCGGCTACCGCTTCGGCTACGCGGCGTCCATCTCGTACGTGTTCTTCGCCCTGATCGTCGTGGTCGGCGTGATCCAGATGGGCATCCTCAACCGCAGGAAGGGGCAGCGATGACCACCACGGCAGCACTCCCGCAGATCGGGAGCGTCAAGCGCAGCTACAAGCCGGGGGAGGGGCCTTTCACACCGGCCCGCATCCTGGCCTTCATCGCCCTGGCCGTGATGGCTCTGGTCTGGCTCCTGCCCTTCGTGTGGGCCGTGGCCACCTCGTTGAAGACCGAGACCGACGCCGCCTCCGGTCGGCTGACGCTCATCGGCTCGGAGGGCATCTCCTTCGCGGCCTTCGACACGGTCCTCTCCGAGGGCAACGTCTACATCTGGGCGTGGAACAGCTTCTGGACCTCGGCGGTGATCACCTTCCTCACCGTGGCGATCTCCGCGCTGGCCGCCTACGCGTTCTCCCGGATGCAGTTCCGCGGCCGGGCCACCGTGTTCTTCGCCGTCATCGCGTCGATCATCGTGCCGCCGCAGGTGCTGATCATCCCGCTGTACTACCAGATGCTGGCGTTCAACATGGTCGACACCTACTGGGGTCTGATCCTGCCGCAGGTGGTCATGGCGCCGATCGTGTTCATCCTGAAGAAGTTCTTCGACGCAGTGCCCATCGAGCTGGAGGACGCCGCCCGGGTGGACGGCGCCGGACGGCTCCGGGTCTTCTGGTCGGTGGTGCTGCCGCTGTCCAAGCCGATCCTCGGCGCAGTGTCGATCTTCGTCTTCATCCAAGCCTGGAACAACTTCCTGTGGCCGTTCATCATCATCAACGACACGCTGCTGATGACGCTGCCGGTCGGACTGCAGACCGTGATCAGCGCCTACGGCGTCGCCTATGCCCAGGTGATGGCCCAGGCTGTGCTGGCCGCGCTGCCCCTGATCGTGGTGTTCCTCTTCTTCCAACGCCAGATCGTCCAGGGCGTGGCCACCACCGGCTTCGGCGGGAAGTGACCTCCCCACCCCGGCGGCGCCGCCGGTGCCGCCGTCGAGGGCTCTCTGCTCTCCCTCAAGACATCCCCTCACCCTTTAAGAACAGGAGACCCATGTCCAAGGCCCATCTGACCGTCGACCGCGCCTTCACCGTCGCGGATGTCCCCCACCGGCTCTTCGGATCCTTTGTGGAGCATATGGGCCGGTGCGTGTACACCGGCATCTACGAACCCGGCCACCCGCAGGCCGACCAGCGCGGCTTCCGCCAGGACGTCATGAAGCTGGTCAAGGAGCTGGGCCCCACTGTGGTCCGCTACCCCGGCGGGAACTTCGTCTCCGGCTACCTGTGGGAGGACGGCGTCGGCCCGGTGGAGGACCGGCCGACCCGCATCGACGGCGCCTGGCACACCATCGAGACCAACGCCTTCGGCCTGCACGAGTTCGTCGACTGGGCCCGGGAGGCCGGTGTCGAGGTCATGGAGGCGGTCAACCTCGGCACCCGCGGGGTGGAGGAGGCCCGCGCCCTGGTGGAGTACGCCAACCACCCCGGCGGCACCTACTGGTCGGACCTGCGCCGGAAGAACGGCGCCGCCACCGGCACCACCCAGGACCCCTTCGACATCAAGCTGTGGTGCCTGGGCAACGAGCTCGACGGCCCCTGGCAGATCGGCCACAAGACGGCCGACGAGTACGGCCGGCTGGCCCAGGAGACCGCCAAGGCCATGAAGCTGGTGGATCCCACGCTGGAGCTGGTCGCCGTCGGCTCCTCGAACCGGGGGATGCCGACCTTCGGGTCCTGGGAGCACACAGTGCTGTCCCACACCTATGAGGAGGTCGACTACATCTCCATGCACGCCTACTACCAGGAGCACGACGGCGACGCCGTCTCCTTCCTGGCCGAGGCCGTGGACATGGACGCCTTCATCGACGGCGTGGTCTCCACCATCGACGCCGTGAAGGCCGCCGGCAAGCACACCAAGCAGGTCGACATCTCCTTCGACGAGTGGAACGTCTGGTACCAGCGAGGCCTGGACACCGAGGACCAGCCGCACAATGTGGCGAAGGACTGGCAGCAGCACCCGCGGCTGATCGAGGACTCCTACAACGTCACCGACGCCGTGGTGGTGGGCACCCTGATGCACTCGCTGCTGCGCCACGGCGACCGCGTGCGCATCGCCAACCAGGCCCAGCTGGTCAACGTGATCGCCCCGATCCTGGCCGAGCAGGACGGGCCCGCCTGGCGACAGTCGATCTTCTGGCCCTTCGCCCGCATCGCGGCCATGGCCCGCGGGCAGATCATGCGCCTGGCGGTGGACGCTGACCAGGTCTCCACCACGAGGTTCGGTGACGTCGACGTCGTCGACGCCGCCGCCACCTGGGACGAGACCACCGGCAGGCTGTCGCTGTTCGTGGCGAACCGCTCGCTGGAGGAGGCCAACGACCTCACCCTGGATCTGCACGGGCTGGATGCCACGGCGGTGGTCTCCGCCGAGGTGCTGAGCATCCCGGAGGGCCGTGACCGCAAGGCCGCCAATGTGCTGGACGACCAGGACGCCGTCGGGCTGACCCCCCTGCGTGAGGTGGGACTGGAGGACGGCGCGCTGCGGGCGACGCTGCCGCCGCTGTCCTGGGCGGTGGTGCAGCTGGACGTCGCCACCGCCTGAGGGAGCGAGCGACGACGGGCCGCGTGTGAGCTTCGGCTGACACGCGGCCCGTCCGCGCGTCGGTTCAGGTGGTGTCCCGCGGCTGGCCCCATACTGGACACGGATCCTGCGCGCGTGGGCCATCGGGCCCGCAGCGTCCTGCCGAGCCGTCCGCCGTCCCTGCGAGGAGCCTTCGAGATGTCCCAGTCAGCCCCAGGCCGCCGCCGCCGTCGTGTGGTCCCGGTCCTGGCCGTGGGTGTGGCGCTGGCGCTGACCGGGTGCGCTGACGACGTCGCCGTCCGGGACTCCGGCGGCGGGGGAGGGGCCATCGGGGACCCGGGTGGTGCCCAGCAGCTGAGCGCGCCGGAGCCCGAGGGCAGCCAGCTCTCCCATGAGGAGATGCGGGAGGCGCTCGAGAGCGAGTTCACCGGGGCGAGCATCACGGACACCGATGACGTGTTGCCGGGTCTGCGTGACCTGGAGACGGAGCTGCAGCGGCTCCGGGTGAACCCTCAGGAGTGCAAGCAGTATGTGGTGGAGTCCGCCAGCCCGCTGCCCGACGGCGCGCTGATGGCCCATGCGATCCAGCAGGACGACGGTGGGTCAGGCGACTCCGACGGTGACTCTGACAGTGACACGGACGGCGAGTCCGGTGGCGACTCGGACAGCGACGGGGCAGACGGCGCGCGGGAGGCCACCGTGTACTCGTTCACAGACTGGCGCTCCGCCGACGCCTACCTGGCGGGCGAGGAGGACGGCCTGCAGCTGTGCGAGTCCTACACCGTCACCCGTGACGTCGGGGGCGACGAGTCCCCCTTCACGGAGGTGGCGCTGGAGCTCCTCTCGGTGGGCACCGCCGCAGACGCCGGGCTGGGACTGACCCAGGAGATGACGGTCGGAGACGAGAGCACCCACCTGGTCGCAGTCGCGCTGCGCCAGGGTTCGCAGATCGTCCTCGTGGCCGAAGCCCCGAATGAGGAGCCGGAGGACGACGACGTCGAGGACCTGGTGGAGGATCTGCAGGAGCAGGCGGCCGTCGTGCTGTCGGAGCTGACCGGCGACGACCTGTCGCTGGAGGAGGATGAGGAGGACACCGACGGCGACGACGAGGGTGAGGAGGACACCGACGGCGAGGACGAGGGTGAGGAGAACTCCGACGGCGAGGACGAGGGTGAGGAGGACTCCAACGGCGAGGACTCGGACGAGGGTGCCGACGACGCCGCCGACGCCGATGCTGACGAGGACTCCGCTGACCAGGACTCCTGACGGTCAGGACCGACGGTGGGCCCTAGTAGACTTCCCTCTCGGCAGCAGTCCCGACGATCTGGAATTGAGTTCACCGTGCCCCTGAGACTGTCGAATCTGTTCCTCCGCACTCTGCGCGACAACCCCGCGGACGCCGAGGTGGCCAGCCACCGGCTGCTGGTGCGCGCCGGCTACATCCGCCGTGCCGCGCCCGGGGTCTACTCGTGGCTGCCGCTGGGGATCATGGTGCTGCGCAAGCTGGAGGCCATCGTCCGGGAGGAGATGGACCGGATCGGGGCCCAGGAGATCCACCTGCCCGCGCTGCTGCCCAAGGAGCCCTATGAGGCCACCGGTCGCTGGGAGGACTACGGGGACAACATCTTTCGGCTGCAGGACCGCAAGGACGCGGACTACCTGCTGGCCCCCACTCATGAGGAGATCTTCACCCTGCTGGTGAAGGACCTCTACACCTCCTACAAGGACCTGCCGGTCTCGCTGTACCAGATCCAGACCAAGTACCGGGATGAGGCCCGCCCTCGGGCCGGGCTGCTGCGCGGACGTGAGTTCATCATGAAGGACTCCTACTCCTTCTGCCTCGAGGAGGAGGACCAGCGAGCGGCCTATGACGCGCACCGGGCCGCCTACCTGCGGATCTTCGAGCGCCTGGGGCTGGACGTGGTCCCGGTGGACGCCGTCTCCGGGGCCATGGGCGGCTCCGCCAGCGAGGAGTTCCTCTTCCCCTGTGAGATCGGCGAAGACACCTTCGTGGAGTCCGACGGCGGCTACCGCGCCAACGTGGAGGCCGTCACCACGGTGCCCCCGCAGGAGATCTCCGTCGACGGCCTGCCCCCGGCCGAGGTGCACCACACGCCGGGCACCGGCACGATCGAGACGCTGGTGGCTGCGGCGAACGCCGACCACCCGCGCCCCGACCGGCTGTGGACGGCGGCGGACACGCTGAAGAACGTGGTCATCGCCGTCGTCATGCCCGACGGGGAGCGGCGCGTGGCGGTGATCGCCGTGCCCGGTGACCGCGATGTGGACCTCAAGCGCGTGGAGGCCACCGTCGGCCAGCACCTCGGCGCGGCCGGCGAGGTCACCGTGGAGGCGGCCACCGCGGAGGACCTGGAGGCCCACCCCCTGCTGGTCCGCGGATACATCGGGCCCGGCCTGGAGCTGGAGAAGCAGGTGCTCGGCGAGGAGGCCGCCAGCGGCATCCCGTACCTGGTGGACCCGCGCGTGGTGCCGGGCACCAGATGGATCACCGGAGCGAACCACCGGGACCAGCACGTCTTCGGTCTCGTCGCCGGGCGGGACTTCACCTGGGACGGCGTCATCGAGTCTGTGGTGGTCCAGGAGGGTGACCCCGCTCCGGACGGCTCCGGGCCGCTGCGCACCCGCCGCGGCATCGAGCTGGGGCACATCTTCCACCTGGGGAAGCGCTACGCCGAGGCTCTGGGGCTGCAGGTCCTGGACGTCAACGGCAAGCTCTCCACGGTCACCATGGGCTCCTACGGCTTCGGCGTCACCCGTGTGCTGGCCGCGATCGCCGAGGCCAACAACGACGAGCGGGGCCTGGTGTGGCCCGGCTCCGTGGCTCCGGCCGACGTGCACGTGGTGGCCACCGGCAAGGATCCGGCCATCGCTGAGGCCGCCGAGACCCTGGTGGCCTCGCTGGAGGCCCAGGGCGTGTCCGTGATGTTCGACGACCGGCCCAAGGTCTCGCCGGGTGTGAAGTTCTCCGACGCCGAGCTGGTCGGTGTGCCCACCATCGTGGTGGTCGGCCGCGGCCTGGCCGAGGGGACGATCGAGCTGAAGGACCGCCGCTCCGGACAGGCCGAGCAGGTGCCGGTCGACGACGCCGTCACGGCCGTCGTCGAGCGTGTCTCCTCGCTGCGCTGACGGCCGGCGCACGTGGAGGTCGTTCTCGGTTCATTCGCCGAGATCTCGCCGCTGACGATCCTGCTGCTGGTGGTGGTGGGCTTCGCCGCCGGGTGGGTGGACGCCGTCGTCGGCGGCGGTGGGCTGCTGCAGCTGCCCGTGCTGCTCACGGTGCCGGGCATCACTCCGGTGCAGGCGCTGGCCACCAACAAGCTGGGGTCGATCTTCGGCACCACCACCTCGGCGATCACTTACATCCGCCGCGTGAAACCCAGCCTGACCACGGCCGGGCCGACGGCGCTCGCGGCCCTGTGCGCGAGCTTCGGCGGGGCGATGGTGGCCGCGTGGCTTCCGGAGGCGGTGATCCTGCCGCTGATCGTGCTGGCGCTGTTGGCCGTGGGCATCTTCACGGCGGCCAAGCCGAACGTGGGCCAGCTGGAGAAGCTGCGCCATGTGGGGCTCGGGCACGTCTCCCGGGCGGTGCTGATCGGCCTGCTGGTGGGTTTCTATGACGGTGTGCTGGGCCCGGGGACGGGCACGTTCCTGATCATCGGGTTGGTCACCGTGCTCGGGTACAGCTTCCTCAACGCCTCGGCGCACGCCAAGATCGTCAACGCGGCCACGAACCTCGGCGCGCTGCTGTACTTCGGACCCGCCGGCCACGCGCTGATCGCGATCGGACTGCTGCTGGGCGTGGCGAACATGCTCGGCGGATACACCGGCGCGCGGATGGCGATCGCCAAGGGGTCGCGGTTCGTGCGTGTGGTGTTCCTGGTCGTGGTCTTCGCGCTGGTAGCGAACCTGAGCTGGGACCTCATCGTCACCTGGTTCGGCTGAGCGGCTCCTCCGGCCCGCCCCCCGTCCGTCCTCAGTCCGTCCCCGGCCCGCCCCGCCCCGACAAGATGTCGGATCCCCTTGCATCTTCGCGGGGATCAGACATCTTGATGAGGCGGCTTGGCGGGCCCGGGCGACCTCTGGCGCAGTACTCCACAGGATGGTGGGAAGCGCCCGGGCTCTCCACAGACACCGGATGGGTATCGCGGAGAGGGCCCTCCGTCCTGAAGGGTCATGGGATGGACTTCATGACGACGGCCCCCGCGGATGCCATGCAGCTCATCCGTTCACGCCTCCAGGTGGACGGGACCCACTCGACGAGCACATTGAGCCAGGCAGTTCGCCGGGGAGAGATGCTGCGCCTGCGGCGGAGCGTGTACGTCCCCGCTTCGTCGTGGCTTCAGGCCTACCCCTGGGACCGACACCTCATGACGGCGGCCGCCCATGCGCTGTGGCGCCCGGCGAGCGTGTTCTGCCGGGAGACCGCTTTGGCGTTGCACGGGCTCCCGCTGCTCCGCACTCCCCGGGACGTCCACATCCGGACGCTTCGGCGGCAGCAAGTGGGGCGGCGAAGCCCCGCGCCGCTGACCGGTGCCGCGTCGGACGCCGTCGTCCGCCAGATGCTGTCGCGGGAACGCGGTCCCGAGGGGCGGCGGCTCACGGCCCATGATCTGAACGGCGTCAGTACACGACGCGTCTTGACCCCAGAACCGTCCCTGGATGTCGAGGTGCTCGGTGGCCCTCCAGGGCTCGGCCAGGTGCTCCGCGTGGAGCTGCTGGAGGCCGCAGTGATGGACACGCTTCCGCGACTCAGGTTCGATGAGGCCGTCGTCGTGCTCGATGCGCTCCGAGCTGGCCGCCATCGACGTCTCACCGAGCTCTCCCAGGACAGTCTCGGACAGTGGGAGCATCTCCTCACGTCACGGATGGCCACGCAGCGGTGGACCCTTGCGTGGGAGGTGTCTGATCCGGCGGCGGAGTCACCGGGGGAGTCGCTGTCCCGTGCACGAATGGTCGAGGCAGGCCTGCTCCTGCCAGAGCTGCAGAAGGAGTTCGATCTGCCCGATGGCGGCCGTGCACGCGTCGACTTCTGGTGGCCGTCCCTCGGGCTGGTCGGCGAATTCGACGGCAAGGTGAAGTACACCAGGGCTCGAGATCTCACCGGTCGCGACGTCGCCGAGGTGGTCTTCGAGGAGAAGATTCGGGAGGACCAGCTGAGGTCTATGGGGCTGGGGGTCGTGCGGTGGTGCTGGCCGGAGGCCTGGCGACAGCACGTTCTCGGCAGGATCCTTCGGACGGCAGGCGTCCCGCCGCTGTGACAGACGATCGCCTGCTCGCCCCGCGCTCCTGCCCCCATCTGATGAGAGCGCCCCTGTTAGCTGGCAGGGGCGCAGAAATCTTGGGGAGGCGGGACGCTCACCTGGCAGTGGCAGTGGCAGTGGCAGTGGCAGTGGCAGTGGCAGTGGCAGTGGCAGTGCGCTGAGCGGTGCCCCTGGCGCAGCCGGGGGAGCGTGGCAGAAGGCGCCGTCCTGGGCCGATACAATCGAGGCGCACCAGCACCCGATGTCGGAGGTAGACACCATGGCCGCCCCTCGCCGACCCCGTGAGGGGGAGAAGGCCCGCGACCCCCGCGCCGCGGAGCTGCTCCCCGTGATCGAGCCGATCGTCTCTGCGCAGGGCCTGCTCTTGGAGGAAGTGGAGCTGGTCGACGGGGCCACCGCCACGGTACGGGTGGTCGTCGACTACGCCACCGGGACCGAGCAGGTCGACCTGGACTCCGTGGCCGCCGTCTCCGAGGCGATCTCCGCGGCGCTGGACGAGGCGGAGGCGCTGGAGGACCTCACCTCCTACGAGCTGGAGGTCTCCACGCCCGGGGCTACCCGTCCGCTGACCGAGCCGCGGCATTTCGCCCGCAACATCGGCCGGCTGCTGGAGCTGGAGCGGGAGGGACAGCCGGACATGCTGGCCCGTCTTCAGGAGGTCACCGACGACGGCGTGGTGGTCGCCGAGCAGCGGCCGGCGCCGAAGAAGGGGATGCCGGTGAAGTACAGCGAGCCGGTGGAGCTTCCCTTCGATGCCATCAGCCGCGCCCGGGTGCAGGTAGAGTTTTCCCACACGGAGTGACCATACCGAGCGATGAGCCGACCGGACCCCCGGTCGGATGACCAGCGACGGAGCACAGAACGATCGGACCGGGCCAGAGATGTCCGGGCGAACTGGAGGAACAAGTGGATATCGATATGAGCGCCCTGCGCATGCTCGTCAAAGAGCGTGACATTCCCCTCGAGAAGCTGATACCGGCCATCGAGCAGGCACTCGTGCTGGCATACCACAAGTCTCCGGGCGCCCTGAAGCACGCCCGGGCCGAGATCGATCAGTCCACCGGTCATGTGACCGTCTGGGCCAAGGAGTTCGACGAGGACGGCACGGTCCTGGGCGAGTTCGACGACACTCCCAAGAACTTCGGCCGCATCGCCGCCTCCACTGCCCGCCAGGTCATCATGCAGCGCATCCGGGACGCCGAGGACGATCAGGTCCTCGGCGAGTTCAAGGGCCGCGAGGGCGAGCTGATCTCCGGCATCGTCCAGCAGGGGCGGAACCCCCATATGGTGCAGGTGGACCTGGGCTCGGTCGAGGCGGTGCTGCCTCCGCAGGAGCATGTCCCCGGCGAGGTGTACTCGCACGGTTCGCGGCTTCGTGCCTTCGTGGTCGACGTCCACCGGGGGCTCAAGGGTCCCTCGATCACGCTGTCCCGCTCGCACCCGGGCCTGGTGAAGAAGCTCTTCGAGCATGAGGTGCCGGAGATCGCCGACGGCACGGTGGAGATCACGGCGATCGCTCGGGAAGCCGGCCACCGCACCAAGATCGCAGTGCGCAGCACGCAGTCCGGCATCAACGCCAAGGGCGCCTGCATCGGGTCGATGGGCTCGCGGGTCCGGGCGGTGACCACGGAGCTCAACGAGGAGAAGATCGACATCATCGATCACAGCGACGACCCGGCGGAGTTCATCGCCCACGCGCTGTCGCCGTCGAAGGTCACTTCCGTGACGATCCTGGACGAGAACGCCCGCTCCGCCCGCGTGATCGTCCCGGACTCTCAGCTGTCGCTGGCCATCGGCAAGGAGGGGCAGAACGCCCGCCTGGCCGCGAAGCTGACCGGCTGGCGGATCGACATCGCCTCCGACGCCGCCCCCAACACGCCGGCGGCCCCTGCTGCGCCGGACGCCCCCTGACCCATCACGACTGAGGAGTCGCCGCGTCCCCTGACCCACCGGTGGACCTCCGCCATGACGGTGACCGGCGCCGCCCGTGGGGGACGTGTCGCAGGATGATTCTCCAGTGACCACCTTGAGGGGGTAGACTGTCATGGTCCCTGTCCGCACCTGCGTCGGCTGTCGCCGACGGGTTGAGCAGGGAGACGTCGTGAGACTCGCGCTGGCGCCCGAGGCCGCGGAGCCCGATGTCGACCGGTCGCCCGGTCGGCGCCGTGAGGCTTCACAGCCTGGACGCGTGGTGGTCGACGCCGCAGGTCGGATGCCCGGCCGCGGGGCGTGGATCCATCCGGAGCAGGAATGCTTCGACACAGCAGTGCGGCGGAAGGCCTTCTCGAGGGCGTTCCGCCGACCTGTCAGCGTCGAGTCCCTCAGCTTCGACGACGTCGAGGCCGCCGCGCGGTCGAGACGCCGAAGCTGACGATGTCCCAGCACACACCAGATGAAAGCGGGTTGGAAAGAGATGGACACCCGATGAGCACCGACGGATGAGTGCCCAGTGAAGACATCCCTGAGTGACTCCGTCATGAATCTCAGAACGTTCGACGGCTCCGTCCGGTGAACCGCTGACATCAGCCCCGCTGATCTCGGCGGGGCACTGTGCGGGCCAGACAAGGAGTAATGTGGCCAAGGCCCGCGTACACGAGCTCGCCAAGGAGCTCGGCATCACGTCCAAAGATGCTCTTGCCAAGTTGCAGGAGATGGGCGAATTTGTGAAGTCCCCGTCATCCACGGTGGAACCCCCGGTGGCCAAGAAGCTCCGTGCGGCGTTCCCCGGCGCGAAGAAGGACGGCGCCAAGAAGGAGTCCTCGAAGGGCTCCGGCGCCCCCGCGTCGAAGGACGGGTCCCCGGCAGGCGCCTCATCGAAGCCTGCCCCGAAGCCCGGCGCAGGTTCTGCGCCGACCCCCAGCTCGGTCAAGCCCGGTGCGGTCAGGCCCGGTCCCAAGCCGGGGCAGAAGCCTGCTCCCGGCCCGGCCGAGCAGAAGCCCGCCGCCCAGGAGCCTCAGGCTCAGGCGCCGAAGGCTCCTCGCGAAGACGGCGGCCCCTCGGCGCCCGCCCAGGGCACCGACGCCCCCCAGAAGGGCGCGCCCAAGCCCGGCGCCAAGCCGGGTGCCGGCGCTCCGAAGCCCGGCGGCTCCCGTCAGGGTCCGCGTCCGGGCAACAACCCGTTCGCCCCGCAGCAGGGTATGGGCGGCAGCGAGCGTCCGGCTCCGCGTCCGGGCGGATCCGGAGGCCCTCGCCCCGGCTCCCGTCAGGGTCCGCGTCCGGGCAACAACCCGTTCGCCCCGCAGCAGGGTATGGGCTCCGAGCGTGGCGGCGGCCCCCGTCCCGGCGGTGGCCGCGGCCGGCAGGGTGCCCCCTCGCAGGGCGGCCCGCGTCCCGGCGGTCCGCGTCCGGGCCCGGCCCAGGGCGGCGGAGCCCGTCCGAAGCCGTCCATGATGCCCGGCCAGACGCCTGCCCCGGCAGGAGGTCGTGGCGGGCCCGGCGGCGGTCCCGGCCGTCCTGGTGCTCCCGCCGGCGGTCCGCCGCGGGGTCGTGGTGGACGTGGACGCGGCGGCACGGCGGGCGCCTTCGGGCGCGGCGGTCCGTCCCGTTCGAAGTCCCGGAAGTCGAAGCGCGCCAAGCGCCAGGAGATGGAGCAGCGCCAGACTCGTGAGATCGGCGGCGTCCGCGTCCCCAAGGGCGACGGCACCACGATCCTGCGGCTGCGTCGCGGCTCCTCCCTGGCCGACTTCGCGGAGAAGATCAACGCCGAGCCGGCAGCACTGGTCACGGTGCTGATGAAGCTCGGCGAGATGGCCACCGCCAACCAGTCCCTGGACGAGGAGACCTTCCAGCTGCTCGGTGAGGAGCTGGGCTACAAGGTCCAGATCGTCTCGCCCGAGGACGAGGACCGTGAGCTGCTCGAGTCCTTCGACATCGACCTGGCGGCCGAGGCCGAGGCCGAGGACGAGGACGACCTGGAGGCCCGCCCCGCGGTGGTCACCGTCATGGGTCACGTCGACCACGGTAAGACCCGTCTGCTGGACGCCGTCCGGAACTCCAACGTCACCGAGGGTGAGGCCGGAGGCATCACCCAGCACATCGGTGCCTACCAGGTCCACGTGGAGCACGACGGCCAGGAGCGCGGCCTGACCTTCATCGACACCCCCGGTCACGAGGCGTTCACCGCCATGCGTGCCCGTGGTGCGAAGGTCACCGACATCGCGGTGCTGGTGGTCGCCGCCGACGACGGCGTCATGCCGCAGACGGTGGAGGCGCTGAACCACGCCAAGGCGGCCGATGTGCCGGTCGTGGTGGCGGTCAACAAGATGGACAAGGAGGGCGCCGCCCCGGACAAGATCCGTGGTCAGCTCACCGAGTACGAGCTGATCCCGGAGGAGTACGGCGGCGACACCATGTTCGTCGACATCTCCGCGATCCAGGGCACGAACATCGACCAGCTGCTCGAGGCGGTCCTGCTGACCGCCGACGCGGCGCTGGAGCTGACCGCCAACCCGTCCAAGGAGGCCCGCGGCGTCGCCATCGAGGCCAACCTGGACAAGGGCCGCGGTCCGGTGGCCACCGTCCTGGTGCAGTCCGGCACCCTGAAGGTCGGCGACAACATGGTCGCCGGCACCGCCTTCGGCCGTGTGCGTGCGATGTTCGACGAGAACGGCAACGCGGTCGAGGAGGCCGTGCCGTCACGTCCGGTGCAGGTGCTGGGTCTGTCCTCGGTGCCGCGCGCCGGTGACAGCTTCCTGGTCACTCCGGACGACCGCACGGCCCGTCAGATCGCGGAGAAGCGTGAGGCCGCCGAGCGCAACGCGATGCTGGCCAAGCGTCGCAAGCGCGTGAGCCTGGAGAACTTCGACCAGGTCGTGGCCGAGGGCAAGATCGACACGCTGAACCTGATCCTCAAGGGCGATGTCTCCGGTGCCGTCGAGGCGCTGGAGGACGCGCTGCTGGGCATCGACGTCGGCGACGAGGTGCAGCTGCGGGTCATCCACCGCGGCGTGGGTGCGATCACGCAGAACGACGTCAACCTGGCCACTGTGGACAACGCGGTGATCGTCGGGTTCAACGTCCGTCCTGCGGAGCGCGTCCAGGACCTGGCTGACCAGGAGGGCGTGGACATGCGCTTCTACTCGGTCATCTACGCCGCCATCGATGACATCGAGGCCGCGCTGAAGGGCATGCTGAAGCCGGAATACGAGGAGGTGCAGCTGGGCAGCGCGGAGATTCGCGAGGTCTTCCGCTCCTCCAAGTTCGGCAGCATCGCCGGCTCGATCGTCCGCTCCGGCGTCATCCGCCGCAACGCCAAGGCGCGTCTGGTGCGCGATGGCAATGTGGTGGCGGACAACCTGGCCATCGAGTCGCTGCGCCGCTACAAGGACGACGCCACCGAGGTCCGCGACGGCTTCGAGTGTGGTATCGGCCTGGGGTCGTTCAACGACATCAACGCAGGCGATGTCATCGAGACCTGGGAGATGCGGGAGATTCCGCGCTCCTGAGCGTCCTGTGACGTCTGACACCTCCGGGGGTCGCATCCACGCGATGCGGTCCCCGGAGGTGTCCCTGTCTGGCCTGGGACTGTCCTAGGCTGGGTTTCATCTTTCGACTTTTCAAGGAGGCCATCATGGCTGATCCAGCACGCGCGGCACGGCTCGCGCAGCGCATCAAGGTGATCGTCGCCGAGGCGCTGCGCCGTCGGGTCAAGGACGAGCGCGCCGAGCTGATCACGGTCACCGACGCACGCGTCACCAATGACCTGCAGCATGCCACTGTCTATTACACCGTCATGGGCGACGACGACGCCCGCCGGAGTGCCGAGGAGGTGCTCGCCGCGCACCAGGGTGTGCTGCGGCACGAGGTTGGCCGGCAGCTGACCATCCGCCTGACCCCGACTCTGGAGTTCGTCGCCGACGAGATCCCGGAGTCCGCCGCGCATCTGGAGGACCTGCTGCGCAAGGCCAAGGAGCAGGACGAGAAGGTCGCCGCTCTGCGGGAGCAGGCCGCTCCGGCCGGAGGGGAGGACCCGTACCGTTCGCTCGCCGAGGGTGAGTCCGCAGGGTCCGGCGCCGAGGGTGCCGCGTCCGAGGGGACCGACTCCGCTGACGGACGCTGAGGGGCTGCCGCACCTATGGGCAAGAAGCAGCGCGCCGAGGAGATCGCCGTCGGCTCCGGCCTGGTGCTGGTGGACAAGCCGGCCGGTTGGACCAGCCATGACGTGGTCGGGCGGATCCGTCGGCTGGCGGGCACCCGCAAGGTCGGGCACGCCGGCACCCTCGACCCGATGGCTACAGGGGTGCTCGTGGTCGGGATCAATCGAGCCACCCGGCTGCTGACCCATATCGTGGGGGTCTCCAAGACCTATACGGCGACCATCCGGCTGGGCCAGTCCACCACCACTGACGACGCCGACGGCGAGGTGGTGGCCACGCGGTTCGCCAATGCGGTCTCCCGGGAGCGGCTGGACGCCGAGGTGGAGGCCCTGACCGGGGAGATCCAGCAGGTGCCCTCCACCGTCTCGGCGATCAAGGTCGACGGTCGCCGCGCCTATGATCGGGCGCGCCGGGGCGAGGACGTGCAGCTGGCGGCCCGCCCGGTGACCGTGCACCGGTTCGACGTGCTGGAGGTGCGCCGTCTCGAGGGCGGCCGGATGGTCGACGTCGACGTGGAGGTGGACGTCTCCTCGGGCACCTATGTGCGGGCGTTGGCCCGTGATCTGGGGGAGGCCCTGGAGGTGGGCGGCCATCTGACCGCGCTGCGTCGCACGGCGGTGGGGCCGTACCGCATCGAGAACGCGCTGACCCTGGAGCAGCTGGCCGAGGACTTCGGCTACGTGGACCTTGCAGAGGCGGCCGCGAGAATCTTCTCCCGGCGCGAGCTCACCCAGGAGGAGGCGGAGAACCTGGGCCACGGGCGCCGGATCACCGCCTCCGGCACCGGGGCGGCGGGGGAGCCGGATCGGCTCACCGCGGCGTTCGGGCCCGATGGCGAGCTGGTCGCACTGCTGCAGGACGTGCCGGCAAAGAAGGGCGCCTCTGCCTCCGGTGATGCCGCGCGGGCTGCGGCTGCGGAGCAGGTCAGCTTCCAGGCGAAGCCGGAGCTGGTGTTCGCCCCGCAGTAGGGCGTAGGTTTCTACAGGCTGTAGAGGTTGAGAGAATCGTCCAGTACCGTCCGGCAGGAGGAGCAGTATGACCCTGATGTTCATCATCGGCACGGTCGTGTGTGCCGCCTCCACGCTGATCTGCTGGGTCATGACGGCGCTGCGCCGCCACCCGGCGGACTCCTCGATCATCAGCCTCGCCGCCGTGGAGCTGTTCCTGGTGGTCTACGGCATCTACGCCGCCGTGCGTCAGCTGGGCTTCGATGCGTCGATCGCGGGGGAGGCCTGGGAGTTCTGGGGCTACGTGTTCACCGCCCTGCTGCTGCCGGCGGGAGTGTTCGTCTGGGCGATGATCGACAAGACCCGCTGGTCGAACCTGGTGATGAGCTTCGTCGGCCTGGTGGTGTTCGTGATGGTCTATCGCATGGAAGTCATCTGGTGGGGGAGTGCGACGGCTCCCTGTGCCTGCTGAAGAGAAGAGAGTGATGGTCCACAAGCATCTGAGCTCTGAGGACGGCCGCGACTCGGCCCCCGGCGTCGAGCGGCGGTCATCACCCACACCCCGGAACCGGGGGGTGGGCATGCTCATCATCACCGCCTATGGGATCTTCGCGGTCTCGGCCACCGCGCGGGCGCTGTATCAGATCTTCGCGCATTTCGAGGATGCCCCGGTGGCGTATCTGCTGAGCGCCTTCGCGGCACTGGTCTACGTGTTCGCCACCCTCGCCCTGGCCCGCACGTCGGTACTGGCGTGGCGGGCCGCGCTGGTGGCGGTGCTGATCGAGATGGTCGGGGTGCTGGGTGTCGGGGCCTGGACGTATCTGGATCCGGAGCTGTTCGACGAGGCCACGGTGTGGTCGCACTTCGGGCAGGGCTATGGCTTCGTGCCCCTGGTGCTGCCGTTCATCGGCCTGTACTGGCTTCTGAGCCATCGTCCGGGGCGGGACGCGCCGGGGGCGCCGCCGTCGTCGGGAATGGGCGCCGGCTGACGAGTGCTCCATAATGGGGAGCGGCAATGACGCCGACGCACCACCTGCAGAACTGAGGAGACACGTGCACTATTGGAACGGCCTGGATGAGGTTCCCGCGGACCTCGGTCCGACGGCGGTCACCATCGGCAACTTCGACGGCGTCCACCTGGGGCATCAGGAGGTCCTCACCCAGCTGGCCGCCGCGGCCGCCGAGCATGAGGCCTCCGCCGTCGCCGTGTCCTTCGACCCGCACCCGGCGCAGGTGCACCGGCCGCACCAGTGCCCGGAGATGATCACCGGGGTGCAGGAGAAGATCTATCGGTTGGCCACCACCGGCATCGACGCGATGCTGATGATCCGTTACTCGCTCGACCTGGCCGCCCTGACTCCCGCCGAGTTCGTGAAGCAGTACTTCGTGGACGCGCTGAACGTCCGAGTGGTGGTGGTCGGCCATGATGTGCGCTTCGGACGCGGAAACACCGGCTCCTTCGAGACGATGGTGGAGCTGGGGGAGCAGTACGGGTTCACCGTCGTGGGTGTCGAGGACTTCGGCCGGGACCGCCGGTGCTCCTCCACCTGGGTGCGGGAGGCGCTGGCCGCCGGTGACGTCGCTTCCGCCCGCGAGGTGCTGGGCCGGCCCCACGCGGTGCTCGGCGAGGTGGTCCATGGTGCCGCACGTGGGCGGGAGCTGGGATTCCCCACCGCCAACCTCGGACAGGACTCGGAGGGCATGATCCCCGCCGACGGCGTCTACGCCGGGTGGCTGACCGACGGCCACGGGCGGCGTTGGCCCGCAGCGATCTCGGTGGGCTCGAATCCCACCTTCGACGGTGTGCAGCGTGTGGTGGAGTCCTTCGTGATCGGCAGGCCCAAGGAGAAGGTCGAGGACTTCGATCTCTACGGTCAGCAGGTGCGGGTCGAGTTCATCGACCGGCTGCGCGGCATGGTCGCCTTCGAGGGGATCCCGCAGCTGATCAGCCAGATGGAGGAGGACGTGGCGCGCGCGAAGCTCACGCTGGGCACCGATGACCCGGAGCACCTGGATGCGCGGCCGGTCCCGGCGGTGGAGGGCTGAGCCCTGCCGCCCTCTCCTGAGCCGGGCCGTCCCGCCGCGGACCCGCCGCACCGTGCCGTCCCGAATCGGCCGAAGCTGAGGCCTGGAGAGCAGGTCATCATCGCCGATCCGGGGCGACGTCGCCTGCTGGGCGGGGCGTACGGCGAGCAGATGGGTCTCGCGGCGGCGCGTGAGTATGACGAGCTGCGGCCGCGGTACCCGAAGCAGGTCGTGGAGGCGATCCTCGGTCCGGTCGCGAGGGTCTCCGGCCCGCTGCGGGTGGCCGACGTTGGGGCGGGCACCGGCATCCTGACACGCCAGCTGCTGGCGGCGGGCGAGGATCGTGTGGCGCGCGTGCACGCGGTGGAGCCCAGTGGCCCGATGACCCAGGTGCTGCAGGAGACCGTTGACGACGACGAGGAGCTGCGACGCAGGCTGCAGGTGCACCTCACCTCGGCGGAGGACACCGGGCTGGAGCAGGGCGCGGTCGACGTCGTGGTCGCCGCCCAGGCCTGGCACTGGTTCGAGACCGGGGCCGTGCAGCGGGAGGCGCATCGAATCCTGGCCGAGCGTGGAGCGCTGGCGATCGTCTCCAACCATCTGGACACCTCCGACCCGTGGGTGCACCGGCTGACCCGCATCATGCGCGCCGGGGACGTGCACCGTCCCGGCTGGAGCCCTCCGCTGGACCCGCGGCTGTTCGCGCCGCCGCGCACCGAGGAGTTCACCTGGTCGCGGCGGCTGACCGCCGACGACGTCCGCCGCCTGGCCGCCACGATGAGCTCCTGGCTCCGGGCCGGTCCGAAGGAACGTGCCCGGCGTCGGGAGAACCTGGACTGGTACCTGGACGAGCACACCGGGCTGGCCGGCGACGACGTCGTCGAGCTGCCGTACCTCACTGTGCTGCACACGGCGCAGCGCCGGTGAGAGGCGGGTCCGTGCCTCATTCCTGACCTGTGGAGCGCCTGTCCCGTGGCCGTGCGGGGTCTCATTCGCCCCGATCGCGGCATGTGCGGTAAAGTGGAGCGTTGCTGTGCTGCAGTCCGCGGTGGCCAGCACCGGAATCCTGAGGGGCGAACGCCCCACAGTGTCCGGCACCTGATCGCGGTACAACCATCAAGGAGCAATCCCATGGCTTTGGATCCCGCTGTCAAGCAGGAGATCATCAAGGAGTACGCGACCCACGAGGGCGACACCGGTTCGCCTGAGGTTCAGGTCGCCGTGCTGACCCGTCGGATCAGCGACCTCACGGAGCACCTGAAGTCGCACAAGCAGGACCACCACACTCGTCGTGGCCTGATGATCCTGGTGGGTCGTCGTCGCCGCCTCCTCAAGTACCTGCAGAACAACGACATCGAGCGGTACCGTGCGCTGATCAAGCGCCTCGGCATCCGCCGGTGAGTGTCTGAAGGCACCAGGGCAGGCGTGCAGACGCTGATACCAAGCTGACGGAACAGGTGGCTCCACACGCGGTCGAATGACCGTGGGAGTCACCTGTTCTGTATGCGAGACTATGAGAGACAGGCACGCCGGTGCCGAGCTGGACCCCATGTGCTCCGGTCCTCGGTAGTGGCCTCCGGGAGCCGCGCGTGATGCGCAGGCGGCCCGTGGGCTTCGATCGATGGCCGTCATATGGCCTGATCCACCTCCTCCCACCGGCGACCGTGCCTGTCTGTTCGACAACAGAGAGGAGACACCTGCCATGCAGGGTCCCGAGGTTCACTATGCCGAGGCCGTGATCGACAACGGTCGATTCGGCACCCGCACCATCGAGTTCGAGACCGGACGGCTGGCCAAGCAGGCCGCCGGGTCGGTCCTGGTCACCCTCGACGAGGAGACCACCATCCTGTCCGCCACCACGGTGGGCAGGTCCCCGCGCGAAGGCTTCGACTTCTTCCCCCTGACGGTGGACGTCGAGGAGCGCATGTACGCCGCTGGGCGCATCCCCGGCTCGTTCTTCCGCCGTGAGGGCCGCCCCACCACGGACGCGATCCTGGCCTGCCGCCTGATCGACCGTCCGCTGCGTCCGGCCTTCAAGAAGGGCATCCGCAACGAGGTCCAGGTCGTGGAGACCATCCTGTCCATCAACCCGGACGACCTCTACGACGTGGTGGCCATCAACGCCGCCTCCGCCTCCACCCAGCTCTCCGGTCTGCCGTTCTCCGGTCCGATCGGCGGCGTGCGTGTGGCGCTGATCCACGACTCTGAGGGCGCCCAGTGGGTGGCGTTCCCGAAGCACTCGCAGCTGGAGAACGCTGTGTTCGACATGGTCGTGGCCGGCCGTGTGGTCGGTGACGACATCGCCGTGATGATGGTCGAGGCCGAGGCCAGCGACAACTCCTGGAAGCTCATCAAGGAGCAGGGCAAGACCGCCCCCACCGAGGAGATCGTCGCCGAGGGTCTCGAGGCGGCCAAGCCGTTCATCAAGGTCCTGTGCGAGGCCCAGGCCGACCTGGCCTCCCGCGCGACCAAGGAGCCGGTCGAGGTGCCGTTCTTCCTGGACTACGAGGACGACGTCCTCGAGGCCGTGAAGGCCGCCGCCGAGGAGAAGCTCACCAGCATCTACCAGATCGCGGACAAGCAGGCCCGCGAGACCGCCGACGCCGAGCTGAAGGCCGAGCTGGTCGAGAAGCTGGCCGGCGAGGGCCAGCAGTTCGAGGGTCGCGGCGGCGAGGTCGGCAAGGCCTTCGGCGCGGTGACCAAGCAGGTCATCCGCCAGCGCATCCTGCGCGACCAGGTCCGCATCGACGGCCGTGGGCTGACGGACATCCGCCAGCTGACCGCCGAGGTCGAGGTGCTGCCGCGCGTGCACGGCTCGGCGATCTTCGAGCGCGGCGAGACCCAGATCATGGGTGTCACCACGCTGAACATGCTGAAGATGGAGCAGTCCATCGACAGCCTGTCGCCGGAGACCAAGAAGCGCTACATGCACAACTACAACTTCCCGCCCTACTCCACCGGTGAGACCGGTCGCGTGGGCTCCCCGAAGCGCCGCGAGATCGGCCACGGTGCGCTCGCCGAGCGCGCGCTGGTCCCGGTGCTGCCGTCGCGCGAGGAGTTCCCCTACGCGATCCGCCAGGTGTCCGAGGCGCTGGGCTCCAACGGCTCCACCTCCATGGGCTCGGTCTGCGCCTCGACGCTGTCCCTGCTCAACGCCGGTGTGCCGCTGAAGGCCCCGGTGGCCGGCATCGCCATGGGTCTGGTCTCCGACGAGGTCGACGGCGAGACCCGCTACGCCGCGCTGACCGACATCCTCGGCGTCGAGGACGCCTTCGGCGACATGGACTTCAAGGTCGCCGGCACCGAGGAGTTCGTCACCGCGATCCAGCTGGACACCAAGCTCGACGGCATCCCCGCCTCCGTGCTGGGTGCGGCCCTGAAACAGGCCCGCGAGGCTCGTCTGCACATCCTGGGCGTCATCAACGCCGCCATCGACGCTCCGGACGAGATGTCGGAGTTCGCTCCGCGGATCATCTCCGTGATGGTGCCGGTGGACAAGATCGGTGAGGTCATCGGCCCGAAGGGCAAGATGATCAACCAGATCCAGGAGGACACCGGCACGGACATCTCCATCGAGGACGACGGCACCGTGCTGATCGGCGCCACCAACGGGGAGGCCGCCGAGGCCGCGCGCAGCGCGATCAACGCGATCGCCAACCCGCAGGTCCCGGAGATCGGTGAGCGCTACCTGGGCACCGTGGTCAAGCTGACCACCTTCGGTGCGTTCATCTCGCTGACCCCCGGCAAGGACGGGCTGCTGCACATCTCCGAGCTGCGCAAGCTCAACGATGGCAAGCGCGTCGACGACGTCGAGGACGTCGTGGGTGTGGGCCAGAAGCTGCAGGTCGAGATCACCAAGATCGACGACCGCGGCAAGCTGTCCCTTGCCCCGGTGGTGGACGAGGACGCCGACGGCAACGACAAGCAGTCGGTCAACCAGGTCCTGGTCGACGCCGAGTGATTCCGCTGGTCTGACGCCAGCTCCCAGCTGACGCCAGCACCGCGCTGACCTGCGGGTCAGCCCAGTCGACGGCCGGTGGCCGTTCCCCTCACGGGGAGCGGCCACCGGCCGTCGTCGTGTCTGGGCGATGCTGGGTGCCGGGCGGGGGCTCCGGCATCGAGTGGTCACAAACGCCGGTATCTCGGGTCTCTTCGCGGCGTGTCAGAGGTCAGATGCCGGGATTCATGGCCACTCGGTGGAGTCACTCGGTGGGGTTGCTCAGGGGTGTTGGTCGGGCTGATGATGAACGGGGTGCTCTGAACGGGCTCTCACCTGCGGACCGAAGCGGCCCGCCGTCGTCGTACTGCGCGAGAGGAAGCTCATGCGTTCTCCGATCCTGGACTACCTGGACACCCTGATCGCCGAGACCGACCACATCGTGGGCGGTGCGCCGGCCGATTACATCCCGGAGCTGGCCGCCGCCGATCCGGACACGGTGGCTGTGGCTCTGTGCACGGTCAACGGCACCGTCTATGCCAGCGGGGATGCTGAGCACCACTTCAGCATCCAGTCCATGTCCAAGCCGTTCGCCTACGCGCTGGCCATCGAGGACCACGGTCTGGACGGGATCCGCGAGAAGATCGGAGTGGAGCCCAGCGGGGAGGCCTTCAACGAGCTTTCCCTGGACCCGGAGACGGGCAGGCCGCGGAACCCGATGATCAATGCCGGGGCCATCGCCACCCACGCGCTGATCGGTTCTGAGCATGAGCCGGCCCTGGGCAGGGTCCTGGACTTCTTCGGGCGGCTGACCGGCCGGGAGGTCCAGCTCGACCAGGCCGTGGCGGACTCTGAGCTGGCCACCGCGGATCGGAATCTGGGCCTGGCGTATCTGCTGCATGCGGCCGGACAGCTGGCCGGGGATCCGCAGGAGTCGGTGACCGGGTACATCCGGCAGTGCGCTGCCTCCGTGACGGTCTCGGACCTGGCGCTCATGGCGGCGACGCTGGCCAACGGCGGTATCCAGCCGCGCACGGGGGAGCGGCTGCTGTGCCGGGAGAGCACCCGGCAGCTGCTTAGTGTGATGGCCACCTGTGGGATGTACGACGCCGCCGGGGACTGGCTGACCAGCGTGGGCATCCCGGCCAAGTCCGGAGTGGCCGGCGGCATCATCGGGGTGCTGCCGGGGCAGGTGGGCGTGGCGGTCTTCTCCCCACGGCTGGACGGCCACGGCAACAGCGTGCGTGGCGTGGAGATGATGCAGCGACTCTCTGATGACCTCGGCCTGCATCTGATGGAGGCGAGTCGACCGGCGCGGTCGGCCCTGCGGGAGACCCTGCGCGTCACCCTGGAGGACCAGCCGGCGACCATCTACGTGCTGCAGGGGGACCTGGTGCTCAGCAGCATCGAGGCGCTGGTCCATGAGCTCATCCAGACCCCGCCGTCCACCGATGTGGTCGTGTTCGACATGAGTCGGGTCGACGAGGTGCTTCCGGTGGCCCGGAGGACCTCCTCGGAGATGGCCGCGAAGCTGCTGGACGAGGGGCACCGCATTGTGATCGTGGACCCGGAGTCCACCATCGAGGACTTCACCGACAGTCGCGGCCGGGGGATCGAACGCTGGAGCCCGGAGCGGCTGGGCTCAGCGATGGGCTGAGCGGAGTCGTCGCAGTTCGGAGGCGAAAAGGGGGAGGGCTGCCTTGTCGTGGAGCAGGTCAGCGTATTCCTTCCACGTCAGGGATGGGTGGCGCATGTCCGTGACGATACGATCGGTGATCTCCAGAATCTCCTGAGGGTGGAGGTCCAGCTGATCCAGCAGGAAGTCGTCAGGTGTGAGGACCTCTATCTCATAGGGTGCGGTCGATGTGCGGGGAAGATCTTTCCTGTTCGACGTGACGATGACTTCTGCGTTGGCCCGGACCGCTGCCGCGAGGACCTGCCGGTCCTTCTCGTCGTTCGTCATGGAAGGTATGAGCCCGACATAGTCATTGATCATCGCATCCGGAAAGTGATCCTGCATGGTTGATACCCGTCTTCGCGCGGACTCAGGGGTGAGGTTCAGCCGTGAGACCAGGTTGCGTTCGACTTCGTCGAGGATGTCCGCGGACCAGAGGATGCGGAAGTGGCGCGCATCGGCCATGCGAAGCAGGAGGTCCGTGGTGGTCATGGGGATGAGTACGCAGGCGTCGATCACTACGGCAAACGCCATGCCATCACCGCGTAGAGGTGGAGTCAGGCGTGGAGAAGTAGGTCCCGTCAGCAACTGACTCGGCGGTGAGTGCCTCAAGCGCCTGGCGTCGACGGTGACGAGAGGTCTCCTCGTACGTGATGAGGTCTTCCAGCGTCACTCGGCGGTGGCGGCCGACCTTGGTGAAGGGGATGTCGCCATGTTCGAGGAGCTTCACCAACGTCGGGCGTGAGACGCCGAGGTGGTCGGCTGCCTGTTGCGTTGTCAGCTGGGCGTTCGTGGGAACGACGGACACTCCCTGGCCTCGGGACAAGGCGTCCACGATATGGGTCAACATGCGATACACCTCGGCGGGGATCTCCTGTCGCTCTCCTGTGGGCGAGATGAGACAGGGAGCCTGGCGCTCGATCGCAGGGGGATTGTGCCGCAACAGGCGAGCCAGCTCTCGGATTTCATCTGCGTGGACAGGGTCGGGTGTTGCGGTGACCCGATCACGGGTAGGTGTCGTCATGAATCAATTCTACGCACTATCCGAAATATTCGAAAGGCGTGGGCTCAGCGATGGGCTGAGCGGCGGCTACGGCGCGATGCCTCGGGGCTGATCCTCCCAGGGTGCGCGGGCGTCTCGGAGCTGTCCTCCGCCGGTACGTACGGCGTGCAGCGCCAGCAGGGCGACGACGGCGGAGGGGTTGTGGATCTGCCCGGACAGTACGGCCGCGACCGCCTCATCCAGGGGCACCCAGGTGGGCACGATCTCGGCCTCCTCGCCGTCTCGGGTGTGCCGGTCGGCCTCGGGCACCTCGCTGAGTCCCTCGGCCAGATAGACGCGGATCGCTTCGCTGGAGGCACCGGGGCTGGAGTAGAAGTCCACCAGGGTGTGCCAGGTCTCGGCGCGCAGATCGGCCTCTTCGAGGAGCTCCCGCTGGGCGGTCTCCAGCATGGGTTCGCCGTCGACGTCGAGGAGCCCGGCGGGCACCTCCCACAGGTGCATGCGCACCGGGTGCCGGTACTGGCGGATCAGCAGCACCCGGTCCTGCTCGTCCACCGGCAGGACAGCCACTGCGCCCAGGTGCTTCAGGTATGCGCGGTGCAGGGTCTGCTGGTGCTCGCCGAAGCGGAACTCGTCCTCCACCAGGGCGAACAGGCGCGCGTCATGGTGGAGGCGGGAGGAGTCGACCGGGTGCTGGGCAGGGGTGTCGTGGAGCGCCATGGGGCCAGCCTAACTCTGGCCCGCGAATCTCCGGTGCCCATCTGCTTGTATGTTGTGCACAGCAAGCACGAGAGGCGGAGCAGATGACACAGGCGCAGCGCGGCGCACCGGGCGCACCCTTCTGGGCCGTGGCCCTGCTGCTGTTCAGCGCGGGCTGGGCCGCGAATCACTTCGCCTCGATGCTGCCGGTGCTGCGCGTGGAGGGCCCGCTCTCTGCGGTGGCGGTGAACTCGGCTTTCGGTGTCTATGCGGTGGGTCTGCTGCCCGGGCTGTTGGGCGGCGGTGGTCTCGCCGATCGGTTCGGGCCGCGGCCGGTGGTCCTCACCGGCAGCCTCACCGCAGCGGTGGGCAACGTGGTGATGATCTTCGGATTCACCGAGCCGTTCATCCTCACCGGCCGGCTCATCGTCGGCGTCGGGGTGGGCCTGGCGGTGAGCGCGGGAACCGCGTGGGCGGCGGGTCTGCGCGGTACACCCGGTGCGGCCCTGGCCGGGCTGATCCTGACCTGCGGTTTCGCCGCCGGGCCGGTGATCACCGGGGCGTTCGCCGCGGTGCTGCCAGGTGCCGGGCGGTTGACGGTGCCGTATGCGACGACGGCGGCGCTGTCACTTCTTGCCGTGGCTGCGGCGTTGCGCGCCGGCAAGGGCGCCACCGCGCCGAGTCCTGGTTCTGGGCCGGGAGCTGGGCCGGGGGAGAAGCCCCGGTCTGCCCCGGGGCCGCAGCGTGGAGGGTTCAGGGCGCTGGCAGCGGCGCTGCCGATGGCGCTGTGGGTGTTCTCCTGCGCCACTGTGGCGTTCGTGGTGCTGCCGGCTCGGCTGCCGGCCTCCGAGGAGCTGCGCATGCTGCTGCCCGGGGCTGCGGCGGCGTTGGCGTTCTCCACGGGGTTGGGTGTGCAGGTGATGGCCCGGCGACAATGCTGGGGGCCGTTCGCCGGTGTGGCCGGCGCGCTGCTGGCGGCAGCGGGGTTCGTCCTGGTCGCCGTGGGCGGTCAGGCGCCGTCGGTATGGCTGTTCCTCGGCGGGATCCTCCTGTTGGGCGCGGCCTATGGGCTGTGTCTGCGGGAAGGGCTCGTCGACGTCGACAGATTGGTTCCGCCGGCGTCACGGGGCTTGGTCATCGGGGTGTACTACACCTTCACCTATCTCGGCTTCGGGCTGCCGGTGCTGCTGGAGGCTCTCGGCCCCGCTTGGGGCCCGTCGCTTCCGTTGGTGGTGCTGGCCGGGGCCGCCGTCGTCGTCGCGGTCCTGCGCGCGCTCCATATCCGCTGCACCGATCACCTCATCCGGTAGCGGGCGCCTCCGCGGGAGGTGGTCTCATTCCTCGCGGGGCCGGGAGAGGTCATGCAGCGCCGGGCCCTCCAGGCGGGTGCCGTCGGGGGCGAAGCGGGAGGCGTGCAACGGGCAGTCCCAGGAGAGCTCGGCGTCGTTCCAGCGCAGGATCCCGCCCATATGCGGGCACACCGCGGAGACTGCGCAGGTGGTGCCGTCCACGGTGGAGACCCCCAACGGACGGCCGTGCCGCTGTCCCACGACGCCCTCGCCCTCCAACGGCGCCTCATGCGGCAGGGAGGTCAGCTCGGCGGAGGCCCACCCGGTGGCCAGCTGCGCACCCACCAGCACGTTGTCCTTGATGCCGGTGGCGACGTCGGCGGCACTGGTGGTGTGCGCGTTCAGGGTCTCCGCCCAGCGGGGCGTGTGGTCGTGGATCTGGGCAGTGATGGCCAGGGCTGCGGCCACCGCGTTGGTCATGCCCCATTTGGCGTAGCCGGTGGCGGAGAGGATCCTCTCCTCACTGTGCGGCAGGGCACCGACCAGGGGAATCTGGTGGATGCTGCGGTAGTCCTGCGCGGACCACGTGTGGGTTCGCCGTGCGCCGGGGTAGTGCTGCTGCACCCAGGCATCCAGGTCATCGACGGCGGCGGCGTGTGAGTCCGGGCGGCCCACGAGGTGGTCGTTGCCGCCGACCAGCAGAAGCTCCTCGCCGTCGGCGGTGGGTACGCCGCGCAGCGTGCGGTCCGGAGCGTCGATGCTCAGATGCATGCCGTGCGGGGGCGCGAGGCCGGCGGGAAGCCGGTAGGTGGCGGCGTAGGACCGGTGGGCGGAGAGGGTGGCGAAATGCCCGCCGCGGTCCAGCACCGGCACGCCGGTGGCGAGCACCAGGTGGTAGGTGTGGACCTCTCCGGCGCTGGTCTCCACGGTCAGGTATTCCTGCTGACGGGGGCCGAGTCCGGTGACACGGACTCCCTCCACGATGAGCCCGTTGCGGTCCAGCAGCTCCTCGGCCAGGACCTGCAGCACGTCCATGGGGTTGATCTGCGCCTGGTCGGCCAACCGGATCGCCCCGGTGATGTCGAAGGGCAGGTCTGTGGGTTGGGCCCAGCCGACGTCGAGCCCGGCGGCCTGCGCGGCGGTGAGCTCCGCACGGAGGGCGGCCACGCCGTCGTCGGTGGTGGCCAGCGTGTAGGCGTCCCGGCGCTGATAGGGGACGTCATGCTCGTCCAGGTGACGCAGCAGCCAGGCCTGGCCCTCCTGGTTGGCCTCCACATAGGCACGCAGCATCTCATCCGACTGGTGCTCGCGGATGCGGGAGAGCACGTTGCCCTGCAGCAGGGAGATCTTGCCGGTGGTGTTCCCGGTGGCCAGCGCCCCGACGCTGCGCGCCTCCAACACGGCGACGTCCTTGCCGGCCCGAGCCAGCAGCACCGCAGTGGTCAGCCCGGTCAGCCCGGCCCCTGCGACGACGACGTCATGCCACTCGTACGGGCCTTTCGAACCGGAGGTGCGGATGGCGGGGGAGGCGTCGAGCCAGTGGGAGCGCATGGTGTCCTCCGCGGTGGTGAGGGGCAGGGCCGGATGCGGTGACCTGGTGCCCATCCTGGTGCGGCGGAGTCGGTCAGTCCAGGGTGGACGGCGGGGGCCGTCCACGCGCCAACCCCCGGGTCATGGCCGGGGAAAGCCCCAGTTGGTGTCACCCCGACGTCGGCAGCACCACCGTGTCCGAATCCCACCCATCCTCGTCGAAGACCTCCAGGTGCAGCTCCCCGCCGAGCTCGGCACCGGGGAACGAGGCGACGTAGTGGCTCATTGAGTCCGGTGCCAGGTTCCAGGCGTCCCAATCGCCGTCGGACTGGGACTGGCGCCCTGAAGGGCCGCGGTAGCTGGCCAACGGCATCTGCAGGCGTGCGTCGCCGGTGTGCAGCTCGTGGGCCACCAGCAGGTGGGTGTCGTTCGCGTTTAGGTAGGCGGCGATGAACTCCACGGTGGAGCCGCCCAGGGTCTCGACGGACTCCCCGGAACCGACGATCAACCGGTCCTCGATCTTCCGGCCCTCGATGAGGAAACTGTAGATCTGGCCGTCCTGTCCGGTGAACTCGGTATAGGCCGTGCAGCTGGTCTCGCCGTCGTAGGTGGCGCAGGCTTCGTAACCGTCCTTCACGTCGCCGGTCTCACCGCGTTCTTCTGTGAATCCGGCGTCGATGTTCGCCTCCTGCAGGTGCGTGAAGTAGGTCAGGTAGTCAGCAGCTGGTGAGTGCGGCACCACCAGGTCGGCGGCGTCCCGCAGGGCGCTGGGCGTGCTGGCCGCGATGGCCTCGACGAACTCGTGCAGCTGATCCTCGCTCGGCAGGTCTGGGTCATCCTCCGGCTCAGCCTCCTCTGTGGAGTCGTCGGCGGCAGCAGGCTCGATGGTCTCAGGCGGAGCCTCGGTGACGGTGGGCGAGTCTCCGGCGCCGCAGCCGGTCAGCGCCAGCAGGGCGATGATTGCGGCGGGTGCGTATCGGTGCGTGGTCATGGGTGTCTCCTCAGTAGATGTGAGCGGGTGGTGCAGGTGCAGGTGCAGGTGCAGGTGCAGGTGCAGGTGTCAGGGGCTTTCGGCGTCGCGCCGGAGCTGTTCGAACTCGTCCTGCAGGACCTCGACCATCCCTTCGGCGGCGCGCAGGTCCTCCCGGTAGTCGAAGCCCCCGTAGGCGCCGGTGGCGAGTTCGTCCTGCCTGAGCTGCAGCAGCTTGACCACGGTGCGGCGGTAGCGGCCCATCTCTCGGGTGACCATCGCGTGATCCGGGTGGGAGGTGTCCTCGAGGATGTGCTGTTGGTGGCGGTGGTGCTGGCTGAAGCGGGCGACGGCGTCGAGGACCTTCTCCTGCTGGATGCCGGTGAACTCCGGGCGTTCGCGGATCATGAGCTCGATGTTGCGCAGTTCCCGCTCCACCTCCGGCTCGTGACGGCAAAGGTGGGCGCGCCAAGTTCCTGAGGCGTTGTTCGGATGGGAAGTGGGCGTCGACGTGCCCGCGACGTTCGGCGAGGGCTGGGACTGGGACGGGGGAGGCCCCTCGACTTTTGGACGCGAGGCAGTTCGCTCGGATGTATGGCTGGATGACGACGGCGTCTCGCTGGGGGCCAGGGGAGGGGGATCGTTGGTCTGAGTCCCGGCGAGATTGGTGAAGAACGCTGCGAGGAAGATCGAGCAGATGGCTGAGATCACCGCTGAGGCGATCAGGGCGATGAAGACGCCGAAGGCGCCCCCGAAGCCGATGAACTCTCCGATGAGGATCATCAGGAGGATCATCAGCACGGGAAACGGCACGATGAAAGCCGCGGAGACCTCGAAGTCTTCAGAAGGGTCAGGCCGTGGTTCGATCGTCATCGGTGGTGCCCCTCATCCTGAGCCGCTGACCCAGCTGGACCCACGATCGGCCCGTACCGCAGGCCGCTGGCCGGGGCGGTGGAGCCCCCGACGTCGGCCGGTTCAGCTGGCGACGACGGTGTGGCACCGGAGGCGCTGGGTCGGTCCCAGAGGCTGAGCGCCCGGTCTCCGAGCAGTCCGAGTCCGATCAGCAGCGCGAGACTGACCAGCCCCTGGGTCAGGGCGAGATGATCTGCAGCCTGCTCGATCTGGATCTCCAGCAGGTCGGTGGTGTGCCAGCCGTTGACCACCGACTGTTGGGGTGCCCCGGTGGCGCTGTCCTCGTTGAGCCGCTGGCGCAGGTCCGCCGCGGAGACCTCCTCAGACCACTGCTCGGAGCCTCCCTGCAGGGCCGCTCCGGCAGCGGTCACGAAGACCGCGACCATGCTGACTCCGATCACGGTCAGCCAGAGCGTGCGGATGATCTTCACGCTCGGGGCGCCGGTCGATCGGAGTTTCGGCGCGGCGTGGTCCGCGTCGCCAACCATGTCGAAGACCTCGTCGTCATGGGTATCCGGATATGTCTTCATGTCTCCTCCTGCAATGCGAGTGATGTGCTCAAGACACTACGGAGGACCTCTGACATTTCTTGCCAAGTTCTTGGAGAATCGAAAGTGTGTTCGAGCGCCTCGTATTTTGGTAAAGCTGATGGCGACCTGTCGTAGGTCCGGGATACGATTTCAGGGAATGTCCAGGAAGGAAGTGCATGAGCAGCATCACCCCGCATTACCGCACGGTCCGGCAGCTTCTGCAGTCGCGCTCGTTCTCCATCGATGAGTACCAGCGGGAGTACAAGTGGGGGCAGGCCAACATTGAGGAGCTGGTGACGGACCTGCAGACCACCTTCGAGGCGAACTACCGTCCTGGGGACACCCCGAAGGACGCGTCGGCCTACGGGGAGTACTTTCTCGGATCGATCATCGTCACCCAGCGCGGCACCAGGAGTTACTTGGTGGACGGCCAGCAACGGGTCACCTCGCTGACGCTGTTGCTCATCCACCTGTTCCGGACCGCCCGGGAGCAGGGCCTGCGGGTGGCCTCGTCCATCGAGCCGCTGATCTATTCGGATGACTACGGGGACGAGAAGTTCAACCTGGACATCACCGAGCGTCTGCCGGCGCTGCGTGCGCTCTTTCATGGGGAGGAGTTCGACCCCGATGGGAAGGACGAGTCCATCCAGACCCTGGTGGCCCGGTATCGGGACATCGAGGCGCTGGACCTGGAAGAGGATCTCGGAGACGCACTCGAGCCGTTCATCTACTGGCTGTTGGGCAATGTCGGGCTGATCGAGATCTCGACGGACACTGACCGTCACGCCTACGCGATCTTCGAGACCATGAATGATCGTGGTCGCCCGTTGAGCCCGGTGGACATGCTCAAGGCCTATTTGCTGGGCGCGATCGACGACGCAGACCGCCGCGCCCACGCGAATCAGCAGTGGAAGAGGACCATTCATGAGCTGATCTCCTGGGGTGAGGAGCCGAACCCTGAACGGGACGCCTCATTCATCAAGGCCTGGCTGCGGGCCCAGTACGCGGAGACGATCCGCGAGCGGAAGTCTGGGGCGCGGGACCAGGACTGGGAGCTCATCGGCACCACGTTCCACCGGTGGGTGCGGGACCATGCGGCTCGCCTGGGAGTAGGTACGGGAGAGCGGAATCTGCGGATGATCACCGAAGAGGTGCCGTTCTTCAGCCGGGCCTACCAGCTCATCCTGGATGCGGGTGCCACCTATACCCCCGGGCTGGAGGCGGTGTACTACAACGCGCACAATCAGTTCACCTGGCAGCCCACTGTCCTGTTGGCATCGCTGGGCACCCATGACGACGACGAGACCGTGCGGCGGAAGATCGGCGCCACCGCCACCTACCTGGACATCTGGCTGATGCGTCGGGCCGCGAACTACATCATGGTGAACTACTCGAGCGTCTCCTATGCGATGTTCCTGCTCTGTCAGGAGATCCGGGGCCTCTCTCTGCCGGAACTGGTCGACACGCTCCAGAGAAAGCTGGCGCAGGATGCCGAGGAGGTGTCCTTCGCCGGCAGCGCGCGGAAGGGGCGGCGTGGGATCTCCGAGCTGCGTGTCAACCAGTTCAGCCGCCGGTACATCTACCACCTGCTGGCACGGCTCACGGCCTATGTGGAGAAGGAGTCGGGCCGCCCAGACCCGTTCCCGCACCTGGTGGACCGGTCCCAGCGCAACCCCTGGGACATCGAGCACATCTGGCCCCACGATGTCGCCCAGTACGCGGACCAGTTCGACTCGGAGCAGGAGTTCCTCGACGCCCGCGACCACGTGGCCGGTCTGGTGCTGCTGCCGGCGGACGTGAACCGCAGCTACCAGGACCAACCGTTCGAGGTGAAGGCTCCGCACTATGCGAAGCAGAACCTCTACGCGGCGAGCCTGACGGAGTCGGCCTACACCCATCAGCCGCAGTTCACCGGGTTCGTGGCCCGCAGCGAGCTGAACTTCCGGCCGTATGAGAGCTTCGGCCGGGCAGAGCAGCTGGAGCGCCGGGAGCTGGTGGAGAAGCTGGTGGACCGGGTGTGGTCGCCGGAGCGGGTGGGGGAGTTTGTCTGACGTGCCCCTTCTAATCAGCATTGACCCGACACAGATTTCATGGCATCCATTCCCGGCGCAGTACGGTGAATCAGTATCTCCAGGTCAACGGAGCAGTGTGAGGACCACAGCGTGACAGTGCAAGCGGCAGCGCCCCAGCAGGAGCTCAAGGTCGCCCCCGGCTCGGTCGTCCGGGTTCGAGATGAGGACTGGGTGGTCACCCAGACGGCGGCGACCAGCTCGGGCCTCATGGTGCGAGTCCAGGGGCTCAGCGAGCTGGTCCGAGACACCGAGGCTGCGTTCTACTCCGAGCTGGATGACATCACCGTGGTGGATCCCCGCCGAGCCCGGGTCACGGCGGACGATTCGGCCACCTACCGTCGGGCCCGCCTGTTCCTGGAGACCACCCTGCGCAAGACGCCGGTGCCGGCCACCAGCAGCAGCCTGACGGTGAGCACCAGCATGCTGTCCCGTCCGCTGACCTACCAGCACATGGCGGTCGCCAAGGCGCTGGATCCCAGCCATGTGAGGCCGCGCATCCTGATCGCGGACGCGGTGGGGCTGGGCAAGACCCTGGAGATCGGGATGATCCTCTCGGAGCTGGTGGCCCGCGGCCGGGGCGAGAACATCCTGGTGGTCACGCCGCGTCACGTCCTGGAGCAGATGCAGCATGAGCTGTGGTGCAGGTTCGCGCTGCCGTTCGTCCGGCTGGACTCGGTGGGCATCCAACGGGTCCGGCAGACCATCCCGGCCACCCGCAATCCGTTCACCTACTTCAAGCGGGCCATCATCTCCCTGGACACGCTGAAGACGCCTCGATACCGGGAGCACCTGAAGAAGCGCCGCTGGGATGCGGTGGTCATCGACGAGTCCCACAACCTCACCAACACCGGCACGCTGAACAATGAGCTGGCCCGCCTGCTCGCCCCGCGCACCGATGCGCTGGTCCTGGCCAGCGCCACCCCGCACAACGGGCGCATGGAGTCCTTCGCGGAGCTGCTGCGGCTGCTGGATCCCACGGTGGTCAGCCCGGAGGGCGAGATCGATGAGGAGGCCGCCCGACAGCTGATCGTGCGGCGCCACCGGTACAGCACAGAGGTGGCCCAGGAGGTGGGCGCCGACTGGGCGGAGCGGGCGGAGCCGCAGAACCTGCTGGTCCCGGCCAGCCCGGCGGAGGACGCCGTGGCTCGGGAGCTCTCCCGGACGTGGCTCTACAGCGACGACGGCGGCCCCTCCAGCAATCGCCTGTTCGGCTGGACGTTGGCCAAGGCGTTCCTCTCGAGCCCGGCCGCTCTGATCGAGACGATCTCGGAGCGGCTGAAGCCGGCACGGCAGGCAGGTCCCACGGAGCGGGAGGCGCTGGAGCGGCTGCTGCGGCTCGCCCGGGAGGCCGAGCAGGGCGCCTCGGCGAAGTTCCAGGCTCTGGTGGAGCATCTGAAGGGGATCGGTGTGGGCCGCGGTCAGCCCACCCGGGCGGTGGTGTTCGCCGAGCGGGTGGCCACGTTGACGCATCTGCAGCAGGAGCTGCCGAAGGCGCTGGGGCTGAGGCCGCAGAACATCGGACTGCTCCACGGCGGGCTCTCGGATGTGGAGCAGCAGGAGATCGTCGAGCAGTTCAAGCGCGGGCAGTCGGAGCTGCGGGTCCTGGTCACCGGGGATGTCGCCTCGGAAGGGGTGAACCTGCATGCGGAGTGCCATCACCTGATCCATTTCGACATCCCCTGGAGCCTGATCCGCATCGAGCAGCGCAACGGTCGTATCGACAGGTTCGGGCAGAAGCATTCCCCGCAGATCACCACCCTGATGTTGGAGCCCAGTGATGAGCATTTCGCCGGGGACGTGCGGGTCTTCACCTCCTTGATCAAGAAGGAGCACGAGGCCCACCGGCTGTTCAGCGATGTCGCCTCGCTGATGGGGAAGAACTCGGTGGAGGCGGAGGAGCGGGCCATCCGGGACGCCCTGGCCTCACACCAGGAGCTGGATGAGGTTGTCCCGGATGCGGGCGCCCTGACGTTGGACTCCCTGGAGGCGCTGCTCGCCGGTGCTGATGGCGCCGCAGACGCCGCCGGCGGTGCCGGCACAGATGACGACGCCGCCCCGGGTGTCACCGCCGGGCGTTTCCCGGTGACGGTGGAGCCCCCGGTGCGTCTCTACGGCTCGGAGCTGGAGTTCCTGGAAGAGGCGCTGGTGGAGGCCTTCGGGGATCCCCGCCAGAAGGTGGACTGGGAGGTGGACCCCCGGTACAGCATCGCCTCCTTGACGCCGCCGGCAGATCTGCGACGCCGGCTGCGGCATCTGCCGCAGGACTACCTGAAGGAGCGCCGGGTCACCGAGAAGCTGCAGTTGGCCACGACCCCGCAGGCGGGGGAGCGGTCCTTGACTGCGGCACGCGCCTCCGAGGACTCCCACTGGCCTGCCGCTCATTTCCTGGGTCCGCTGCACCCGGTGCTGGACTGGGCCAGTGACCGGGCGCTGGCCTCGATCAGCCGCAATGAAGTGCTGGCCGTGCGCGGAGAGGTGGAGGATCCGACCTTCCTGATCCTGGGCACCATCACCAACCGGCGGGGCCAGGTGCTCAACCGCACGTTCCTGAGCGTGACGCACGGATTCTCCACCCCGATCCCGGATCTCGCGGAATTCTTCGCCGAGGTCGGCTTCCACGCCGGTGCGCCGAACCCGGGCCCGGTGGACACCGCCCCGCTGCAGGATCAGCTGCCGGCGGCAGTGGAGAACGCGGAGCGGCACCTGAAGACCATGCGCAGCGCGCTGGCCGAGGATGCCCTGCACCGGCTGGAGGGCTGGATGGCCCGTGCCGAGCGGTGGACACAGGAGTCGGGTGCGCTGATCCAGCGGGCCGAGGTGCAGAAGCGGCGGGAACGGGTCGAGGAGGAGCGGCGCGTGGCGGAGGACATGCGTCCGGACCAGCATCTGGTGCGTCCGCTGCTGGTGATCACTCCGCGGGAGACCCCGGTGCAGGTGCTGTCAGTCCGTGAGCAGGAGGAGGTCTGATGCCTTCGTATGAGTCGATCGTCCTGGTGGAGGACTGGATCAGCGAGCACTTCTTCACCGCGGAGGGGAAGGGCACCACGTTCCAGAAGCAGGTGGAGACCCTGCGGAAGTCCTGGGACCGGGAGGCCAAGGAGGGCCGCAGCACTGTGCTGTCCCGGTTCACCCGGGCCCGCGGCGAGCTGCTGGACATCCTGGTGGGCCTCACCGAGTCCGGCGCGGACCCGGTGGCTCAGGAGTCAACGGCGCTGCGGGCCGGTACGCTCCTGCGGGACATCCTCGGCCTGCCCGGGGACCGGGAGGAGCTGACCCTGGAGCGCGGCAGCTCGGACCTGGTGGTCTCCGGGGTTCGGCTCGGAGGCTCCTCTGAGGTCCTGTGGTTGGATGCCGCACCGGCGGCCAGCACAGAGTCTGGGCTGAGCGAGACACCGCTGCTGGGGGCCAACTCTGTGGACGGCAGGCCGCGGGCCGGGCAGCCGGTGGCCAAGCTGCTCTCGGAGCTGTATCTGGCGGATCCGTCCCCGAAGTACATCGTGGTGTGCGCCGGCCAGCACCTGTACCTCACGGAGCGGGAGCGCTGGCCGGAGGGCCGGTATCTGGCCGCCGATGTGCAGCTGATCGCGGACCGCCAGGAGACCCGCAAGTACGGTGAGGTGGACCGGTTCCTGGCAATCTTCGGCCGGGAGTCCCTGCTGCCGGACGCGGACGGTGCCATCTGGTGGGACGCCCGGCTGGACGAGTCCCGTCAGCACGCCGTCGGCGTCTCGCAGGACCTGCGGGACGGCATCCGGGAGTCCATCGAGATCATCGCCAATGATGTCCTGGACCGTCGCCGGGAGCAGGGCCTGCCTGTCCATGACGTGGACGGTCAGGATCTGGCCCGCCAGTCGCTGCGGTTCCTGTACCGGATCCTGTTCCTGCTCTATGCAGAGGCCTCCCCGGAGCTGGGCGTGCTGCCCAAGGGCATGGGAGAGTATGACGCCGGCTACGGGCTGGAGCGGCTCCGGGAGCTGGCGATCACGGACCTCCCCACCCAGCGCGCCCAGCGTGGCGTGCACCTGTATGAGTCCCTGCACCTGCTCTTCCAGCTCGTCAACGGGGACCACCCCTCCCAGCGGCGGACGGTGGATGCCGACGACGACGGCGCGCGCGCCCGCGAACGGCACGCCTCGGGCCACGATGAGGAGGGCCTGGAGACCGATGAGGGGTTGCGCTTCGAACCGTTGAGGGCCGACCTGTTCGACCCCCGGGCGACGGCGCTGATCGATGAGGTCGGGCTGAGCAATCTGGAGCTGCAGCAGGTGCTGCAGCGGCTGCTGCTCAGCCGCGCCGGCCGCACCGGGGAGCGTGGCTTCATCTCCTACGCCAACCTGGGCATCAACCAGCTGGGCGCGGTCTATGAGGGCCTGATGTCCTATACCGGGTTCATCGCGCAGGAGGACCTGCGGGAGGTCACCAAGAACGGTGACGCGGAGAAGGGCTCCTGGGTGGTGCCCCTGGACCGCGCGGAGGACATCGAGCCGAAGCACTTCGTGACCCGCGTGGACGAGGAGACCGGGCTGAAGGAACCGGTCCTGCATCGGCAGGGCAGCTTCGTCTTTCGGCTGGCCGGGCGGGAGCGCCAGCAGTCGGCCTCCTACTACACCCCGGAGGTGTTGACCCGCTTCGTGGTCTCCCAGGCGCTGGAGGAGCTGCTGGATGAGGACACCCCGGCTGACGAGATCCTGCGGCTCTCCGTCTGTGAGCCGGCCCTGGGTTCCGGGGCGTTCGCCATCGAAGCGGTGCGTCAGCTGGCCGAGGAGTATCTGACGCGGAAGCAGAAGGAGCTGGACCGGGAGATCCCTGCCGAGCAGTATCCGCAGGAGCTGCAACGGGTCAAGGCGCAGATCGCCCTGCACCAGGTCCATGGAGTGGACCTCAACGAGACCGCCGTCGAGCTGGCCGAGGTGTCCCTGTGGCTGGACACCATGCAGCCAGGCTTGCAGGCCCCGTGGTTCGGGCTGCGTCTGAAGCGCGGCAATTCGCTGATCGGCGCGCGCCGGGCCACCTATTCCGCGCAGCAGGTCAAGGCGAAGAAGCATCTCTCCGAGGAGCCTCAGCCGCATACGCTCACCGGCCTGGTGGAGGCCCTGGCGGAGGACCGCCGGGACCCGGCGGTCTCGGGCCGGATCCATCACTTCCTGCTCCCTGGGGAAGGGTGGGGTGCCGCCGCGGACGCCAAGGAGGTCAAGGACCTGGCCGGCGACCGGCAGAAGGAGCTCAAAGCCTGGGCCCGCAGCACCCGGAAGGCGCTCACCGGTCCGCAGGTGAGGCGCCTGCAGGGACTGGCCTCTCGAGTGGAGACCCTGTCGGGCATCGCGCTGCGGCGGCTGCAGATCGCCGAGTCCCAGGCCCGGCGGTTCATCGACTACTGGCCGCACGAGCGCACCCCGGAAGACACTCAGGTCACCAGGGAGGAGATCGAGCAGGCGCTCGCCGACCCGGCCGGCGCCTACCGGCGGCTGAAACGGGTCATGGACGCCTGGAACGCCCTATGGTTCTGGCCGCTCACGGAAGATGCCGTCCAGCCGCCTACAGTGGACCAGTGGCTGGACGCGCTCGAAGGCCTCTTGGGTGTGCAGGGGAAGGAGTCTCAGACCGTCGGCCAGCGGACCTTCCTGGGAGCGGCCGACTGGCAGGAGCTCAACGCTTTCGAGGAGCTGGACCTCGGGCTGGCCACGGCGGCGTCCCCGCAACGGGTGGAGGAGAGGCACCCCTGGCTGAGGGTCTGCGACCGCCTCGCCGAGGAACAGGGCTTCTTCCACTGGGAGCTCGAGTTCGCCCCGGTCTTCGGCCGCGGTGGCTTCGACCTGCAGGTCGGAAATCCGCCCTGGGTGCGGCCCCGCTCGGATGAGAAGGCACTCCTGGCTGAGCACGACCCGTGGTGGCAGTTGGCCGAAAAGCCCACTCAGGTGCAGGTGCGGGAGAAGCGTGCGGCAACGTTGGAGCAGGAGAGCCGCAGACGTCAGTTCATCGACGACGCAGTTCCCACGGCAGTGCTGGCCGACGTGCTCGGTGCGACGTCGCGGTTCGCGGTGTTGAAGGGCCTGCAGCCGGATCTGTATCGCGCCTTCATGGTCCAGACGTGGCGGCATGTCTCCGCGCGGGGTGCGGTGTCGCTGATCCACCCGGAATCGCATTTCACGGAGAAGAAGGCCCAGCATCTGCGGGGCGAGACGTACCGGCGGCTCAGGCGTCACTGGCAGTTCATCAACGAGTTGTCCTTGTTTGAGATCGACCATCACGTCAGCTACGGGGTCCATGTCTATGGGACGAGTCAAGAACGGCCGCGGTTCCAGATGGCGGCCTCTCTGTACCACCCGGACACCGTCGAGCGGTCCTTCAGCCATGAGGGCGGCACCGAAGTGCCGGGTCTCAAGGACAGCGAGGGCCGGTGGGACACGCGTCCGCATCCGGAGCGCTTCATTGAGGTGACCCTGGAGACGCTCAACGTCTGGGCACAGATCCTGGATGAGCCGGGGACCTCGCCGTGGCACGCCCGCATGGTATATCCCGTCAACAGGGCCAGCATGAGCGTACTGGAGAAGCTCAGCCACGCCCCTCGGGTCCGGGAGCTGGGCATGCAGTACTCGCGCGGCTGGGACGAGTCGATCGATCGGCGGAAGGGCTACTTCGAGGTGGGGTCGCGGGTGAATGGCTCCTGGAAGGACGTCATCCTCCAGGGCCCGCACTTCACAGTGGCCACGCCGTTCGCGAAGCAGCCGAACCCCACGATGAAGAACAACCTCGACTGGACCGAGTTGGACCTCGAGGCGCTGCCGGCGGACTTCATCCCCCGCACCAGCTACCAACCCAACCGCTCCGGGGAGGTCGACTACGACGCCGACTACGGCACCTGGGAGATGCCCAATGGGACGAAGACCCCGGTCCGTGACCACTACCGGCTGATCTGGAGGCAGATGGCGTCGACGACAGGGAACCGGACGATGCATACGGCCGTCATACCACCGGGAACCACTCATATCTCATTCGCCGCGGGTGGGACTGATGTAGCAACCCTCCTAGACGTTTCAGGGATGTGGTCGTCGCTCCCGATTGATTTCCTCGTCAAGGTGACGGGAATCGCCAACCTGCATGTGTCATTCGTTGATCGTCTGCCAGCTATTCGAGGTACGGCGGTTCACGAGATACTGCGTCGCAACGTCGCCCGCCTCGTTTGCCTCACCGAGGCGTACGCGCCGCTCTGGAACGAGGTCATGGACACGCCCTGGACGCCGGAGTCGCCTGCCCGCGTGGCGGCCGAACGGCGTCAGCTGCTGGTCGAGCTGGACGCCCTGGCCGCACTGAGCCTCGCCCTCACCGCGGACGAGCTGTGCACCATCTACCGCACCCAGTTCCCGGTGCTGCGCGGCTACGAACAGACCGATCTTTATGACGCCAACGGCCGCAAGGTGCCCCAGGAGATGGCCAAGCTCTACCGCAAGGGCGGCAAAGACGGCATGGCGGCAGAGGACCTGCGCTGGACGCACCCGCAGTCCGCAGTGGAGTACACCTTCGAGTTCCCCTTCCGCACGTTCGACCGCGAAGAGGACATGCGGGAGGCCTATGCACGGTTCTCCGCCATGCTCGAACGAGACGGCCAGATCCTGGCGACGGAGGTGTGACCATGGCCGAGCTGCTGCCCACCTGGCAGGCCGGGGACCTGATCGAACGCCTCGAACGGTACCTGACCACCACATTCGCGCTCTCCGACACCTCCGCCCGGGAATCCGTCCGCACCTTCCTGCGGGACCCGGAAGCGGGCATGTTCAAAGGCCCCTATGTCCGCCTGCGGCTGCCCTTCGACGCCGCCCAGGACGGGTGGGAGGATTCCCTGGACTTCTACGGAGCCGACTTCCCGCCCTACGGCCACCAGGCTCGCGCCTTCCACCGGCTCACCTCCAAGGGGGACGGCACCCGCATGTTCCGTCGCCCGGAGCCCACCCTGGTCACCACCGGCACCGGCTCCGGCAAGACCGAGTCCTTCCTCTACCCGATCCTGGACCACGTGCTGCGCGCCCAGCAGGCCGGCATCACCGGGGTCAAAGCACTCATCCTCTACCCGATGAACGCCCTGGCCAATGACCAGGCCGGCCGCCTGGCCGACCTCATCATGCAGCACCCGGAGCTCAAGGGAGTCCGCGCCGCCCTCTACACCGGCCAGGCCACCAGCACCCGCAGCAGGGTCACCGCGGACGGCCTCATCAACGACCGCCACGAAATCCGGAAGAACCCGCCGGACATCCTGCTCACCAACTACAAGATGCTGGACATGCTGCTGCTCCGGCACGAGGACTCCGCCCTCTGGCGGGACTCGGCCACCAGCCTCCAGTACCTGGTGCTGGACGAGTTCCACACCTATGACGGCGCCCAGGGCACCGACGTCGCCATGCTGCTGCGGCGCCTCGGCCACACTATGAAGTCCCACTGGCCTCAGCGCCTGGAGACCCTCACCCACGGCCCCACGGAGGAGGACCGGGCCCGGCCCCTGGGGCACCTCACCCCGGTCGCCACCTCGGCGACCCTCGGCGGCGCCGGGGGAGCAGACACCATGCTCGAGTTCGCCGAGACGATCTTCGGCGAACCCCTCACTCCGGACGCCCTCATCACCGAGACCCGGATGAGCCTCGAGACCTGGAGCGGCCGCAGCCCCGTCCCGCCGGTGGAGCCCCGCGCCGTCGAGGAGCTGCCCCATGTCATCGCCGCCACCACCCAGGCCGTGCGGCAGAACCCCTCCCACCAAGGCGTGCTCGATGCCGCCCTGGACGCGCTGTTCCACCAGCACCCCGGCACCGAGCCGCAGGAGCTGCTCGCCGCGCTCCGCCACCATCCCCTCACCGGGGCCCTCGTCGCGCACACGCGGCAGGCGTCGTCGCTGCGGGGCCTCGCCGCCGAGCTCTTCCCGCGCCTGCCCGGCACCGTCACCTCAGAGGACGTCGCGGAGTTCCTCAGCCACCTCATCGCCCTGTACTCCCATGGGCGTGCTGTCTGCGGCCGCGAGGCGCTCACCGTGGAGACCCACCTGTGGGTGCGCGAACTGAGCCGCATCGACGCCGCCGTCGACGTCACCTACTCCTTCCGCTGGAGCGACGACGGCACCACCGATGCCGAAGCCGCCACCGCGGACGAGGAGGACCCCCAGAAGCTGCACCTACCCGCCATCTTCTGCCGCCACTGCGGCAAGAGCGGCTGGGGCGCCAAGGCCGCCCCTGAGGACGGGCACCTCATCACCACCAGCGATGAGATCCGCCAGGCCTCACTGCACCGGGACTCCAGCTTCCGGGCCCTGATGAACGCCGTCCGGGAGGCCGATGACGCCGAACGGCAGGGCCTCACCGCCGCGGAGACCCGCCCCACCGGGCTGCGGTACCTCCACACCGTCCACCACACGCTGCAGTCCGAGCCCCCGGATGTCGACGATGAGGACTTCCAGCGCGGCTACATCATCCCGGTCAAGCTCCACGTCTCCCACGAGGCCGGCGACCTCTCCCGAGACGACACCTGCCCGGTCTGCCTCACCCCGGGCGCCATCCGCTTCGTCGGCAGCGCGATCGCCACCCTGACCTCCGTGGCCGTCACCAACCTGTTCGGCGCCCCGGACCTGGACACCCGGGAGAAGAAGGCCCTCATCTTCACCGACTCCGTGCAGGACGCCGCCCACCGGGCCGGCTTCATCCAGGCCCGAGCCCACACGTTCACCCTCCGCTCCGCCCTGCGGAACGCGTTCGGCGAAGCCCGCGGACAGGTCATGACGCTCAGCCAGCTGGTGGACCGGACCATGATGATCCCACCCGGACCGGAGGAGACCGCACGGCGCTACCGGCTGTTGCCCCCAGACCTGGCCGACCGCGCAGGCTTCCGTGAGTTCTGGGAGCCTCGGGCCACACCCCGGCAGCGCCAGCAGGCCGAGACCCGCGTGAAACGGCGCCTGCTGTTCGACGCCTCCCTGGAGCTCGGACTCCAGGCGCGTCTCGGCCGGACCCTCGAGCTCACCGGCACCGTCGTCGCCGAGGTGGACGCCGGCACCCGGGCCTCGCTGCTCACCGCCGCCCAGCGCGCCTGGGACGCCAAGCTGCACGTGCTGCCGGACATCGGACTGCCCACCGAGCAGCGTTACCTGAACTGGGTGCGCGGGGTGCTGGTTCGCATGAGGCTCCAGGGCGGCATCGACCACCCCTGGCTGGAGCCCTACATCCGGCACGACGGCGCCCGGTACCACGTGTGGGGAGGTCGGCGTCGGCATGAAGGCATGCCCGCCTTCCCCGACACCCGCCCCGCGCCGGCCTTCCCGGTGATCGGCCCCAGCAACTCAGAGCGCGGTCTGGACGCGGTGACCGCCCCCTCCAGCTGGTACACCACCTGGACCCACCGGACCCTCGGTGTCAGCAGGGAGGACGCCGGCCGACTCGTCCGCGAACTGTTCGAGGAGCTGGCCCGCACCGGGGTCCTGCAGATCCACACCACCGAACCCGGGGCGCGGGCCTACTCGCTGCACCCGGACCGGATCCTGCTGGCCACCCCCACAGACGAGGATCTGACCGCCGGACGGCTCAACCTGCGCTGCGAGGTCTGCGAATCCCAGAGCTTCGGCACCGCCGACGTCGTCGACCAGCTCACCGGCGCACCCTGCCTGCAGAGCACCTGCACCGGCACCATCCACCCCTCACCCAGCCCCGGAGACGACTTCTACCGGAGCATGTATGAGAACCCCTCCTCCCGGCGGATCGTCGCCCGGGAGCACACCTCCCTGCTCGACGACGAGACGCGCGTGGAGTACGAGGACGCCTTCCGCAGCTCGGAGGAGCACCCGGATGCCCCCAACGTGCTCGTGGCGACCCCCACCCTGGAGATGGGCATCGACATCGGGGACCTCTCCTGCGTGGTGCTGGCCTCCATGCCCCGGTCCGTGGCCAGCTACGTGCAGCGTGTGGGCCGGGCCGGACGCCTCACCGGCAACTCGCTGATCCTCGCCTTCGCCCGCGGCCGGGGGGAGCACCTGCCCAAGCTCTACGACCCGCTCTCGGTGATCAACGGCGAGGTCCGGGCGCCGTCCACCTACCTGCAGGCCGACGAGATCCTCACCCGCCAGTACGTCGCCTTCCTCTCGGACCACCTGGCCCGGGACCCGCAGGCCGCCCACCCCGGGTCGGTGAAACAGGCCCTGGCCTCCACCGCGCCGGACTCCTACCTGGGGCAGATCCTGACACTGAATGAGGAACGCGGTGCGGAGCTGATCGAGGAGTTCATCACCCAGTTCGGCGGGCACCTTGACGAGTCCACCCGGGAGAGGCTGCGCCGCTGGGCCGCCGAGGAGCTGCCGAGCGTGCTGCACGCCGCCCACCAGCGGTGGACCCAGGACCAGGAGGACCTCCAGCGTCGCATCGCGGACGTCGAGCGTGCCGTCACCGAGCTGGACGCCGAGCACGATCGCCGGTCCAAGGACTACCCGGACCAGGACCACCCCAAGGTCCAGGAGGCCCTGCGGAACCTCAAATCGGCCCGCTCCCAGCTGAAGCGTCTCTACAGCCAGGCCCGGGAGGAGCGCAGCGAATACTGGCTCTCCGCCCTCGAGCACTACGGAGTGTTCCCCAACTACACGCTCATCGGCGACGCTGTCACCCTGGAGGTCGGCATCTCCTGGCGGGACGAGGAGACCCAGCAGTTCGTCGCCGCCAGCGAATCCTTCAGCCGAGCCGCCGGGGTGGCGCTGCAGGAGCTGGCGCCGGGGACCAGCTTCTACGCGCAGGGCATGGAGATCTCGATCGACGCCGTCGAGCTGGGCCCCGACGCCCGCGAGATCCAGGACTGGCAGATCTGCCCCTCCTGCGGCTGGCACAAGGCCGTGGAACGCATCTCCGAGAACCCGGTGAAGCACCAGGGTGCCGTGGCCTCCTGCCCGCGCTGCCGCGACGCCGGCATCGCCGACATCGGACAGATCCACTCCGTGGTGAAGCTCAGCAAGGTCAGCGCGGAGATCCGCCGGGACGAGGCGATGATCTCCGACAGCCGCGATGAGCGGCAGCGCACCACCTTCAGCGTCATCGCCGCCGCGGACATCGACCCTGCCGGTTCCCAGTCCTGGTATGTGAAGAACACCGGGCTGGGCGTGCGACACCTCCGTTCGGTGGACCTGACCTGGTACAACCTCGGGAAACAGGGCAGGGGCGGCACCCAGCTGCGCATCGCCGGTCATGAGGTCGCCGCCCCGCAGTTCCCGCTGTGCACCTACTGCGGCCAGCAGGACCGCCACGCCCGGGAGAATCACGCTCAGGACCACCGGTTCTGGTGCCGCCACCGCACCAGCCAGCAGGAGCACACCCGCCAGGTGATCCTCGCCCGGACGCTCACCACCCAAGGGGTCTGCCTGACCCTGCCGCTCGAGGCCACGGCTGCCGACGAGTTCGCCGTCCCCACGCTGAAGGCCGCCCTGCTCATGGGGCTCCAGCAGCACCTGGGAGGCACCCCGGGCTCCCTCGGGGTGCTCAGCGTGCCCGACCCCACCGCGGGAGAGGGACGCGAAGCCCTGCTGCTGCATGACACAGTCCCCGGAGGAACCGGGTACCTGTCCGTCTTCCTGGACCCGGAGAAGGTCCACGGCGCGCTCACCGCGGCCTGGCAGACCGTGCGCGGCTGCCCCTGCCGGGACGAGCAGCGTCGGGCCTGCCACCAGTGCCTGCTGCCCTTCGCCGACTACGGCCAGGAGGACCGCGTCTCCACCGTCACCGCCGAACGGCTGCTCGCCGGCATGCTCGGCCTGACAGACGGCCCTGCTGACGATGGCCAGGGCCCGGCGGAGCCCTCCGTGGACACCTGGGAGATCCAGGAGGAGATCGAAGCCGACAGTGCAGGTGAGTCGCACCTGGAGGTCGCCTTCCGCACCGCGCTCAAAGCACGCCTGAAGGCGATCAACGCCCGAGTAGAGCCCCGGCCCGGTCCCACCGGTGAGGTGTTGGACATCGTGATGCCGGACCACCGGCGTCGCTGGAAGCTCGAACCGCAGGTCGACGTCGCCGGCAGCCGGCCGGACTTCCTGCTCTCCGCCGACGACCCGAACCTGCCCACGCTCGCGGTGTTCACCGACGGGCGGGCCTACCATGCGGACCCGGCCCACAACCGGGTCGGAGACGACGCGACCAAACGCCACCGCATCCGCGACGTCGGCACCCGCCGCCATATCCCCTGGGCCGTGACGGCCGAGGACGTGGAACGGTTCCACCGGGGAGCTGACAGCACCCCCGACGACGCCGGCGCCGGGGACTGGATCAGCGACCGAGCCCTGGGCATGTTCATGCAGCACCACAGTCTGGACGCCACCATCACCAAGGCGCTCGCCGCAGGGTCCATGGAGCTGCTGTGGACCTGGATGCTGCACCCGGACCTGGACGCCTGGGAGAAGGCCGCAGACATCGCCCCGGCGCTGGCCATGACCACGCTGCACCGTGACGGCCACCCCGGAATCAGCCTGCGAGCAGGCCTGCCGGCCGCAGTCACCGACACCCTCGCCGAGCATCTCCGCAGCGCGGGGACGGCAGGCCAGGGCCCGGCCTGGTGGGACCGTCAGGACGACCATCTGCAGATGATCACCGCCGGCGACCCCACCAGCAGGACGCCCGGGGCCCTCCGCACCGTGCTGCTCCTGCAGGACGACGCCGATGCCCTGCACAGCCCCAGCTACGCGCAGTCCTGGCGGCGCTGGCTGTTCTGGAGCAACCTCACCGCCTTCCGGGAGAGCACCGACCAGGTCATCACGGCCACCACGTCCAGCGTCGCCGAGATCCTCGGGGAACGCCTGGACGTGCCGGTCAGTGCCCAGCCCGCGGATGAGCCTGAGCCGGTCCGTGCTGAGGAGCCGGTGCTGCCCTCGGCGTGGGCCGCCATCCTCACCGAGGCCTACGCCGACGAGCGGAGCTATCTGACCGAGCTCGCGCAGGTCGACGGCCTCTCCGCCCCGGACTTCGGCCTGGAGATCGACGGCGTACCGACCCAGCTCGTCTGGAGTCGGGAGCGCGTTGTCGTCACCTATGAGGTGGATGAGGCCCACGCGCTGCAGAAGTCCGGGTGGACCGCCCTGCCCACAGACGACGTCCCCGGCGTCCTGAAGGCGCTGAGCATCAGCCGCGGAAGAGAGGACTGACCCGTGCCCTTCGTCTCCATGGCCTCCACCAAGAACAAGGTGGACGGCTCCATCAAGAAACGGATCTACGACTTCCTGCAGAAGCTCCAGGTGGACGACACCGCACCGGGGCTGCACATCGAGCCGATGAAGGAGCCGCAGGACCGCCGCGTCCGCACCGGACGGGTCACCCAGGAATGGCGCGCTGTGCTGTACAAGATGGAGGTGCCCGGCGAGGACGCCCACTACGTCTACTACGGCACCTGGCACCACGACGAGGCCATCAGGATCGCCCGCTCCACCGTGCTGCGGCTCAACCCCGCCCTCGGGACGCCGGAGTTCGAGGACCGAGGCGCCCCGCAGACGCCCCAGGAGGACGTGGCGCCTCAGCAGACCGATCTCCCGTCCGGCCCGGAGGCTCCACCGGAGACCCCGCCGGAGGAACCGACGTCAGGGGAGTCCGCGTCGATGGAGCCCGCGTTGGAGGGGGCCGCGGCCGCCGGGGCCACCACCGCGACGGTGCCGTGGACCAACGCGCTGAGCACCGGGTGGACGGCAGACGCGCTGCACGAGCAGGGCGGCATCAACCCGGACCTGGCCGCCCGCGCCCTGGCCGCCACCAGCCAGGCCGAGCTGAGCGCGGTCATCGACGACGCCCCGGAGAGCCAGGGCCTGGTGCTCCTCGGCCTGGCCAACGGCGAGACTCTGGACCACGTCCGGGAGGACCTGCACCTCAGCCCGGTGGAGGAGGGCGCCGAATTCAGCACCGACCAGCAGGTCGTCGACGCGATCCGCCGCGGCAGCGCCGGCTTCGCCTACGTCGGGGATTCCGACGAGGAGCTGCGCACCGCCCTGGAGTCCATGGACATCGACCGGTGGCGGGTCTTCCTGCACCCCGAGCAGCGCGTCTACGCCGAGAAGTCGACCAACGGGGCCTACCGCCTCTCCGGAGGGGCGGGCACCGGCAAGACCGTTGTCCTGCTGCACCGGGCTCGGCACCTGCACCGGAAGAACCCGCAGGCCCGCATCCTGCTGACCACCTTCACCAAGACGCTGACCGCCTCACTCGCGGAGAACCTGCGGCGGCTGGATCCGGAGATCTCCCTGGTCGGACTGGGGGAGCCCGGCGTCGCGACCCTGGGCATGGACCAAGTCTCGGCACAGATCGTCCGCCACGCCTCCCCGGAGGAGGTCGACGCCGCCGTCGAGCGGGTGCTGGGGGCGGGTAGGAACCGGCTCAGCCGCCGCGTCGGCAAGACCGCCGAACTCTTCGACGCTGCCGTCGAGCGGGTCCGGCCGGACCTGCCCGAGGAGCTGACTGCCCCGGCCTTCCTGGACCAGGAGTACACCACGGTGGTCCTGGCCCACCGCATCACCAGCGAACGCGACTATGTGCGCGTCTCCCGAGCCGGACGCGGCACAGCCCTGAACCGAGCCGCCCGCCAGCAGGTCTGGAAGGTCTTTGCCCAGTTCCGGCAGACCAATCAGCTCGACGATGCGGCCACCTTCCCGGAGCTGGCCGTCATCGCCGCGCAGATCCTCCGTGACCGAGCGGAGCGTGGCGAGCCCCTGCCGGTGGACCACGTGCTCGTGGACGAAGGCCAGGACTTCCACCCCGGCCACTGGATGCTGTTCCGGGCTCTGGCGGCCGAAGGACCGGACGACCTGTTCATCGCCGAAGACTCCCACCAGCGCATCTACGGGCAGAAGATCACCCTCTCCCGCTATGGGATCCACGTGCGCGGCCGTTCCCGCAGGCTGCGGCTGAACTACCGCACCACCGCGGAGAACCTCGCCTATGCCGTCTCCCTGCTCTCCGGGGACACCTACGTGGACATGGAGGAGGAGATGGAGCGCTCGGACGACTACCGCTCCGTCCGGTCTGGTCCGGCGCCGGTGACCATCGCAGCCGCCGACGTCGGCGAGGAGGTCGCCGCCGTCGCGGCACGGATCCGCGGATGGCTGGAGGCCGGGCACCGTTCCTCCGGCATCGGGATCCTGGTCCGCAGCGAGAAGGCGCTCACCGATGTCATCGAACGGTTCAGCGCCATGGAGCTCTCAGACCGCCAGGGGCCGGTGCGGCTGGTCGACGCCCGCCGGGCCGCCCAGCTGCGCCCCGAGGAGATCCCGGCGATGACCATGCACGGCGCCAAGGGCATGGAGTTCGAATGCGTGGCCGTCATGGGGGTGGGGGAGCAGGACATGCCCGCCCGCTGGACGCTGAACCGGATGCCCGAGGCCGAGCATCAGGACGTGCTCATGAGGGAACGCTCTGTGCTCTACGTGGCGGCCTCCCGCGCCCGGGACGAGCTGCTGGTCACCTGGTCCGGTCAGCCGAGCTCCCTGCTGCCGGAGATGTGAGCCGGACCGAGGCTTGCCGGAGGCAACGCCTAGATGTTGCGGGGCTTGACGTTGTTTACAGCACCGACGGGATGAGCGAAGAAGAGGAGCAGGCCCTCTCCGCGGCATGATGGGTAATCGCGAAAGAACCGTCATCAGCGGAAGCGAGCCTGCTCCTCGATGTCCCACGATAACGCGCCACTGACCCCGGAAGGACGACTCCGCCTCATCGGCCGGATCCAGAACGGACGACCGCTGTCCCACGTCGCTGCTGAAGCCGGAGTCTCGAGAGCCTGTCTGTCGAAATGGCACAAGCGCTACCAGCACCACGGCGAGGACGGCCTCCACGATCGCTCGTCGCGGCCGCAGGCATCGCCGGATACCACCCCGGACTGGGTGGTGGAGCTGATCGAGACCTGGCGCCGGGAGCATAAGTGGGCGGCCTCCCGCATCGCCGTCGAGCTTGAGAGAGAGCACGGTTTCGGCATCCACCCACGCACCGTGGGCCGCTGGTTCAAGCACCTGGGGATCAACAGGCGTCGCCACCTGAATCCGGGCGGCGAGTCCAATCGGCAGCCCGGCACGATCACCGCGACCGCCCCTGGGGCGATGGTGCACCTGGATGTGAAGAAGGCCGGCCGGATCCCCGAGGGCGGCGGCTGGTTCGCCCACGGCCGAGACTCCGACGCCGCTCGCGCCGCCAGCCGGTCGAAGAGCGCTGCGAAGAGTCAGGGACAGAAGATCGGCGGCTACACGTACCTGTACTCGGCACTGGATGGATACACCCGCCTCGCCTACACCGAGGTGATGCCGGAGGAGAAGGCCGCCACCGCGGTGGAGTTCTTGAACAAGGCCAGAGCGTTCTTCGCCGCCGAAGGCATCACTCGGCTGGGCCGGGTGGTCACCGATAACGGGGTGAACTTCGCCGCCGGTGACTTCACGCAGGCGGTGAACAACCTCGGTGGGATCCATCAGCGGATCAGGCCCTACACCCCGCGGCATCACGGCAAGGTCGAGCGATATCAGCGGATTCTGGCCGAGGAATGCCTCTAGGGGAGGACCTACGACTCCGAGTCGGCCCGAGGAGAAGCGATGAAGGTCTGGGTTCAGCACTACAATCATCACTGCCCCCCACTGAGCTGCAGACGGTCAAGCTCCTGCCAGCCTCGTCCCGGGGCGCGTCACCAACGTCATGCCCTCCTACATCTAGGAACTATCCGACGTGGAAGTCCTTCTCTTTCGCCTCGTCGTCTTCGACCCAACGGATGCGAAGGATGTCCTCGCCGCTGCCGCCCAGTGAGTAATCTGTGGGAACTCGTCGGGTTTGTCCTGCATGGATCGTAGTGGGAGATTCGCCAGTCATGACGTGCATACGTGGCTGGTCACCAACTGACTCGAAGGTCACCTGCTCGGCGTCGAGATCTCCGATATTCGTGACATCGATCCAACGACGCGTCTTATAACGGGGTTTGCCCTTCTTGTCGTAGTCCCGCAGCTCACGCTCCTGCTGAGGCTGAGCGCGGAAGCGGACCCCGTTCGGCGATGACTCGATAACTGGAACAGCGAGTGAGAGCTGCTGAATGTCGTACTCGATGGCCCGCCAGACTTCATGCGTGATCTGGCTGGGATTGTTGAACTCCCCAAAGATGCCCAACTGGCTGATCTCTTCTTTGAACTCTCGGAGGCCGGCGAGCTGTTCGGGGTCGACATCGTTGGGGTGCGGTGCAGCGGAGAAGTAGATATGGACTGGCTTGTTCTGACCTCTGGATCGCTGGATTTCCTCTACTGTCCCGGAGATAGCTTCAGGGGTAGGTGATCCCAGCCGACTGCCGAAGAGGGCGAACACAATGTCTGACCGGTCTACGCCTTGAGAATTGATCAGCGCCTGGGGGTGGTCACCCAGCGTTGGGACAGAGGAGGTTTCGTAGCGCCACGGTTGGAGGATCGTTTTCTTCCCTTCGGCGTTGGCGTCGTTCCAGCCGTGGATGGCTGCTTCGACGGCGTCTCTGGCCTCTGTGATGTCAGAGGGTGAAGCGATCATTACCCGTAGAACATTCGCTGTGTATGCCATATCGGCATCCTATGCGGCGCCACTGACACGGTCTGGTGGCTTCATGCTCGGGACTGCTGAACGGATAGGAGAGATCTGAGCATGGCGTGCCAAGTGGGTGCGCTTGGAAGGATGACCCTATGGCCTCTCCCTATCCGAAGGAGTTCCGCGACGACGCCGTGCGCGTCGCGGAGAACCGTGAACCCGGCGTGACGATCGAGCAGATCGCCAAGGACTTCGGCGTGCACCCCATGACGCTCCAGAAGTGGCTTCAACGCGCCCGCATGGAACGCGACGAGAACGCCACATCCACCGCGGTGCTCTCATCGGCCCAGGCCGATCAGCTGGGTGAAGCGAACCGACGGATCCGTCTGCTCGAACAGGAGAACGAAGTCCTACGCCGCGCGGCGGCGTATCTCTCTCAGGCGCACCTGCCGTCAAAAGGCTCTACCCGCTCGTAAGAGAGCTCGCCGATGACGGGGTCCCCGTGACGGTGACGTGCCGGGTACTGAAGCTCTCCCGAGCTCCGAATTACCGCTGGCTGGCCAGCCCTGTCACCACCGCGGAACTGGCCCAGGCGTATCGCGCGAACGCGCTGTTCGACGCTCACCGTGACGATTCCAAGTTCGGATACCGGTTCCCTCTCGACGAGGCCCGTGATGCAGGGACGGACATGTCTGAACGCACGGCCTGGAAGATCGCTTCCGAAAACGGCTGGTGGTCGTCGTTCGGAAAGAAGACGCGTAGAAAGGGCAAGAAGGTCGGCCCGCCGGTGCACGATGATCTTGTCCAGCGTGAGTTCGCCGCAGATGCTCCGAACCGGCTCTGGCGGACCGATATCACCGAGCACACCACTGGTGAGGGCAAGCTCTTCCTCTGCGCGATCAAGGACGCTTTCTCGGGCCGGATCGTCGGGTACTCGATAGACGCTCGGATGAAGTCGCGTCTGGTCGTGAGTGCGATCGACAACGCCGCGGTATTGCGTGGCGATGTCGCTGGCTGCGTGGTCCACAGTGACCGAGGCAGCCGATTCCGTTCCCGGAAAGCAGCGCGAGCCCTGGCCTGTCTTAGCATGGTCGGCTCGATGGGTAGAGTTGGCGCTGCCGGGGACAACGTTGCGATGGAGTCGTTCTTCTCGCTTCTCCAGAAGAACGTTCTCGATCGCCGTTCCTGGGCGACGCGGGAGGAGCTGCGCATCGCGATCCTCACCTGGATCGAGCGCACATATCACCGGCGTCGGCGGCAGGCACGGCTGGGTAAGTTGACCCCGGTCGAGTTCGAAGCCACGATGAGACCGTCCATGGCCCTCCTGGCCTGACTAACCGCTATCCCCTACCCCTTCAGCAGACCCACCTTTAACCGAATCAGCGTGACTTGCCGTCTTAGTCCTTCTGCCGGCCTTGTGTCAGTCGAATACGATCACTGCCTCTCCCACACCCCGCATCCAGAGGTCTCGAACGCTACGTCGGTCTCGGCGATCGTGACCAGGGCCTGACCGTCGTCGACGAAGCCGTTGGTGATGATGTCCTGGAACTCGCCGCTGGTTCCGCTGAGGCGAGCCCAGTAGCAGCCCCAGGATCCCGGCTGTGTCGTGTAGGTCCCGGGCTCGACGTCACTTCCGACCATGTAGACGCCGTCCCCAGGGATCGTCGGCCCGGAGGCCTCTGATTCATCCGGCTCCTCCGACTCCGGCTCGGAGTCGTCGTCCTCCTCCTGGGTTGACTCGATGTCTGCCTCACGGGCCGCGAGGGCCTCTTCCAGCTCCTCCAGATCGTCGGCCCACTCCTCGAGTTCCGCTTCGCGGGTGTCGAGTTCCTCATCCCGCTCGTCCGCAGCCTCGCGCTGCTCCTCCAGGTCCTCCGGCTCCACCTCGACCTCGACTTCGACCTCCTCGGTGACGGTCTCGGTCACCGTCTCAGTGACGACCTCCGGCTCCATCTCGGTGCAGGCGGTCAGGGCGAAGGACGCCGCCAGCAGAGGGATCGAGCCAACGGCAAGGCGGCGGGGCGCCGTCGTCATGGACTGCGCAGGGGTGCTGAACGGGGTGCTGATGGCGGTGAACATGGTCTTCTCCTCACAGAACGGTGCGGTGCATCATGCGCGAAGACCCGTTGCCGTCGATGGGGAAGCGGGTGATGGAAACACGCTCGAGAGCCCGGGTTCATCGCGTGAGTACAACCTACGAGAGCCCTCTGACATATCGGAATAGCGAGTTGATTCAGAATGAGAATTACACGCGTGTAGCGTTGAGGGTGAGTCTCTGTCACCTGGGAATCGAAGGAGAGACATGCCTGAGGCGTTGAGCGTCCTGGACGAACGGATCCGCGAGCTCACCTCTGCCCAGCCCTTCGCGGTCCACTGGCAGATCCGCGACCTGACCTCCGAGGAACCCACCACCATCGGCGACGGCGCCCACACCCAGGTGCCCTCCTTCAGTACCCGTAAGGTCAGCGTCCTGCTGGCCTGCCTCGCCCTGGTCCGCCAGAGCCGGCTGAGCCTGGAGACGCGGCTGCCCATCACCGAGGAGCTCACAGACGGCGTTCAGGCCGGCACCATGAAGGACCTCGCCGCCGGAGTCGAGCTCACCCTAGAAGACCACCTGCGGCAGATGATGATCACCTCGGACAACATCTGCACCCAGCTGGTCTTCGACGCCATCGGCGGGGCAACACAGGCCGGCCCCGCCCGGCCTGCCGGCCTCCACCAGGACGACCGCGCCGCCGCCGCACTGCAGCAGGTCAACGACTACTGCGCCTGGGTGGGTCTGCGGAACACCCTGCACCGGGAGATCTTCCCTCGCAGCGGCGAGCTGACCTGGCACCACAGCATCGAGCAGATGACCGTCACCACCGCCGCCGACCAAGCCCACCTGCTCGCCGAGCTCGGCCGCGGCACCCAGAACGCCGAGGCCGCCGAGGCTCTGCACCTGACCCCGCAGCTGTGCCGCTTCGCCGTCGAACTCATGTACGGGCTCTACACCCCGCTGCTCGGTGCGCAGACCACCCGCGTGCGCTTCGCCGAGAAGAACGGGCGCGGCCTGCGCAGCCTGTCCCAGATCGGGCTCGCCACCGCCGACGACGGCGCCCCGGTCGCCGCCGTGGCCGTCTTCGCCGAGACCATCCCCACCCAGCTTCCCGACGGCCCACCCGGCCGAATCGCCGCCTACGAGCTCTTCGGGCGGATCGGGCGGGCGATCGAAGACTGGCATGACGGACTCGGCCGCGGGGAGGGGAAGCGCGCCCCGTCGGACGCGCGGGGCACGCACCCCGCCCGCGTCCCCATCCTGCTTCGCGTCCCAGAGGACGTTCCGGGAACCGACGCACAGTTGGAGGCCGCCGCGGCCCACCCCGGAGTCCTGGCCGCCATCGGTGGCGTCACGGGAGGCGGGCATGACGGCGGCACCGTAGGCCGTGACGTCCTCGGTCACCGCGAATTCCACCCTCTGGCTGGGGTGGGGAAGCTGCTGGCCGCCGTCACCCTCGCTGAGATGGAGGCCGCCGACCCCGGCCTGCTGGAGATGCCGGTGAGGATCACCGCCGCGCACCGGCGCGCCGCCGTCGTCGGGCCCCTGCGGCTGCCGCCAGGCTCGAGGGGACACGCAGGCGAGGGTGCCGCCGACCTGACGCTGGGTCTGCATGACGCTCTCGGACTCATCATCGGCACGTCCGACGCGGCCACGTCCTTGGCCGTCCGGGACGCCCTGGAGACCAGGGGAGTGGACCTCGCGGCGGAGACCCGGGCATTCTTCGACAGGTTCAGGCTCCGTGACGAACCCTCGTTCCATACCCAGATCACCGGGCTCGAGGGCCCGGAGACCGCCCGCGGCGACCTGCTGACCGGGGAGACCTCAGCCCACGAGCTACGCCAGCTGCTGATGATGCTGGTCGCCTACGGCGGACTCCTGGAAGTCGAGGTACCGGACCGAGGAAAGCTCGGACTGAACCCAGCAGCCGCACGTCGCGTCCTGGGCTGGATGTCCCAGGTGTTCGAACCCTCCGGACTCGCTTGGGCCCTTCCCGGCTACGGCCCGAAGAAGGTGCCGCAGTGGACGGTCTCCGGACTGGAGTCCCGGGATGCTGACCACGGAGGCGACGGCAGTGAAGGCTGGACCTCGGTGCTCATCACTCGCCGACCCGGCGTCGCGCCGAGCGACGGGGGAGTCCTCTGGATGGCCGCCCACGTGCCGGCTCGCACGGGCAGGGACGCCTCCCGGATCCTCGGCGAACTCGGGCTGACCCTCCACCGGCGCGGACTCAGTCGGCCCACGCTTCGAGGGAACGTGGCGCCGATGTCCATCAGCGACAGCTGATCGTCACCAGCTGAGCAGCTCCTCGGTCTCGGTCCCGGGCACGGCCACCGAGACCTGGGTGCCCCACGGGTCCTCGGTGACCACCCGGTGCCCCTCATCGGCGAAGCTGATCCCCTGCGCGCGATACCGGGACACCAGGGCATGCAGGTCCTCGCGGCCCGGCACGGTGATCGCCAGATCACCCAACCCTAGGCGGGAGGACCGGGGTCCGGCCCCACGGCTGTTCCAGGTGTTCATCGCCACGTGGTGGTGATACCCGCCGGCCGAGGCGAACAGGGCGCTGTTCCAGCTGGCGGTCGGATCGAAGCCCACCGCGCCCACATAGAACTCACGCGCCCGGGCGACGTCGCCCACCTGCAGGTGCACATGCCCCACCCTGCCGGCGCGGGCGGCGCCGGCGTCGAGCACCTCCTGATCCAGGTGGCGCCGCAGGTACGCGGCAGGATCCAGGGGGAGGTTGTCCATGCGGACCTGCGTCCCGGTGATCTCCCAGGTCTCCCGGGGCCTGTCCCGGTAGAGCTCGATGCCGTTGCCCTCCGGGTCGGTGAAGTAGAACGCCTCGCTGACCAGGTGATCGGCCGAGCCGACATACCGGGACTGCGGGTGCTGTGCGGCCCGATGGACGGTCGCCGCCAGGGAGGCCTCGTCCTCGAACAGGAACGCCGTGTGGAACAGACCCGCCTCCTGCGGATCCACCCCGGGCAGATCCGGAGTGTGGATCAGCCGCACCATCGGCGTGGCACCGCGGCCCAGCACCCGGTGGACCTCCCGGCCCCGAGTGCGCTCCTTCAGCGGCTCCATCACCAGGGCAGTCTCGTAGTAGGCAGACATCGCCTCCAGGTCACCCACGCGCAGGGTGACCGCATCCATGGCGGTGGCGGGGTTCAGGGTGCGGCCATCGGCGGTCGGGATGGAGTCGGGGGAGAGGTTCGGCATGAGAGCTCATCCTTGCGGCGTCGGCGGTGCCCACAGTCCGGCCACCGGGTAGTTGTTGCTACAAGTATGAACACGGGGAGGCGGCAGTTTCTTCCGCCGGTGCCGAGGCGCGTCAGGGGAGTGCCGGAGTGCGCATCACCCCAGTCCGCCGGAGGACATCGCCACCAGTGCCTGCACGCAGTCCTCTTCGGACCACTCCTGGTGGGTGGTGTGCTGTTCGATGCTCAACGTCACCGCCGCCGAGAGCAGGGAGGTCGCCATGATCTCCAGCCGGGCCGACGACGACGGCGCCTCCGCGAACTCTTCGGCCACCTTCGCCGCGTCGAGGCGGGCCAGCCGGTCGGTCAGCAGACCCACGATGGCCTCCTTCTCGGCGCGCAGCTGCTGGGACTCGTCATCGCGGCGTCGGGCCAACGCATAGGCCACCAGTCCGGTGAAGGACGGGTACTCGCGGAGGAACGCGAAGGCCGCACGGATCTGCGCGGTGAGGCTGGCCCGGACGGCAACCAACCCCTCGCCGTCGTCGAGCTCATCCATGATGCGTTGCAGCTCTTCGGCCCCGTGCACCAGCATCTGGCGCACTAGGTTCTCCTTGGAGCCGAACTGGTAGTACACCGAGCCCTTGGCCACACCGGCGATCGCGGCCAACTCGTCCACCGAATGCTCCTGCACGCTGCGGTGATCGTCCAGGGACATCAGCGCCTGCAACAGACGCACCCGGGCCGAACCGCGGCGCACCCTCCCGGTGGGGTGCTCCATCGTGTTCGCGCTCATGCCGCCTCCTCAATGGCCGGCTGGAGCCGCTTCAGGCTCCACATCTTCTTCTTCCGGATCGCCAGCACCAGCAGCGTCAGCCCCACCCCGGTGGTGGCCAGCAGCGCAGCCAGCGAGGTGGACAGCGTGGCCAGGTCGGCACCGTAGATCACATGCCGCAGCCCGTCGACCACGTAGCTCATCGGCAGCACCGGGTGCAGCGCCTGCAGCGGCTCCGGCAGAGTCTGCGGCGGGAACGTGCCCCCGGAGGCCACCAGCTGCAGCACCAGCAGCAGGATCATCAGCATCTTGCCCGGATTCCCCAGCAGCGCCACCACGCCCTGGACCAGGGCGGAGAACGCCATGGAGGCGGCGAACAGCAGCGCCAGGGCCAGCCACGGATGCGCGGGGGTCAGGCCCAGCCCCAGCACCACCGCGGTGTAGAGCAGCAGGCTCTGCGTCAGCGAGAGCAGCAGGAATGGAATCCAGGACCCCAGGGCGATCGAGGCCGAGGGCGCATTGGAGGCCAGCACCCGCGGCGAGGTGGGCCGCAGCACCTGCAGCATCACCAGCGCACCGATCCACAGCGAGAGCGCCAGGAAGAACGGCGCCATCCCGGCCCCGTAGTTGCCGGCCTCCGCCTGCGCGGTCTGGTTGACCTTCAACGGATTGCCGATCACCTCGCTGATCTCCTGGCGCTCGTCCTCGTCCGGGTTCGGCACCTCGTCGGCCCCGTCGTCGAGCCCCTCGGCCAGCTCCTGGGCGCCGTCGGTCAGCTCCACGGAGCCGTCGGAGGCCTCCGCGAGGCCGTCCCGCAGGGCGATCGCGCCGTCGGAGAGCGCCGTGGCGCCTTCATTGAGCTCACCGGTGCCGGTGATCAGCTGGCCCACACCCTGGTGAGCCTCATCAGCGCCGTCGGAGAGGTCCGAGGCCCCGGAGCTCAGCTGCAGGGCACCATCCCGGGCGGTCCCGACGCCGGCAGAGAGGTCCGGGGTGGAGGCCGACAGCTCGGCGGCGCCGTCAGCCAGCGCCGAGCTGCCGGTCAGCAGCTCCGAGGCCCCGTCGGCGACCTCCCGGGAGCCGGTGGCCAGGGCGTCGATATTCTCCTGCGCCTCACCCAGCTCGCTGCGGGCCTCCTGGGCTCGGGTCAGCAGCTCCGAATCCTCGGCCACTGAGCCCAGCGCCTCGTGCGCCTCCTCCACCTGCTCCTGTTCGATCACGCCTGCGTCCAGCAGATCCTGGACCGCCTGATCCACCCGCCCCTCGGCCGAGGCCTCGAACTCGGAGATGATGTCACTGGCCTCGTGGGAGGCCGCGGACAGCGCCTCGTTGCCGTCGGCCACCTGTTCGGCGCCGTCGTGGAGCGTGCTGATCCCGGTGTTCAGTTCGGAGGCGCCGTCGGAGAGCTGCCCGGCGGCAGTGTCCACCGCGTCCGCGCCCTCCTGCAACTCGGACATGCCGGAATACAGCTCCGAGGCGCCCGTGGACAGCTGCCCGGCGCCGTCGGAGAGCTGCTCGGTGCCCTCGGAGAGCTCGCCCAGGCCCAGGGCGAGTTCGTCCACGCCGTCGTCCAGGTCCCCGGCGCCGTCAGCCAGATCCACCGAGCCGTCATGCAGCTCGCTGATGCCGTCGCGCAGCTCCCCGGCGCCGTCGTGGAGCTGGGTGGCGCCGTCGGCGGCGTCCACCAGCTGGCGGTGGATCTGCCCGAAGCCGGTCAGCATCGCATCAGCGGTCTCCTGTCCGACCTCGCTGGAGACCGACTCATGGATCTCCGAGGCCAGCACCGAGACGATGTTGCTCAGCAGATAGTTGTTCGCCTCATTGGTCGTGATGTCCAGGATCGCCTGATCCGCAGATTCGAAGCTCGACGGCGAGGCCAGCGCCTCCGAGAAGTCCTCCGGAATGATCAGCGCGAACTGGTGCTTCCCCGAGGCGACGCCGGCCTCCGCGGCCTCCCGCGAGTCGACCTCCTCCCAGCCGAAGGAGGCGTCGTCGATCAGCTCCTCGGCGACGTCGTCACCGACCGTGCGATGCTCGCCGTCGAAGTCCGCACCCTCGTCCAGATTCACCAGGGCCGCATCCACGCCTTCGAGGTTGTCGTAGGGGTCCCAGTTGGCGTAGAGGTAGATGCCCGCATAGAGCACCGGCACCAGGGCCAGCCCGAAGATGGTGATCAGCGGGGTGAAGCTGCTGGTCATCCGGGCGAACTCGGAGCGCACCAGGCGCAGGAACGTCATCGCTTGTCCTCCAGCAGGTCGTCCAGGTCGGTGTCGTCGGGTTCTGTGTCGTCGGGTTCTGTGTCGTCGGGTTCTGTGTCGTCGGGTGATGTCTCGTCCGGGGCTGTGTCGTCCAGGGCGATCTCCTCCGCAGCAGTCGCCTCGACGTCATCGTCGGTCGTCTGGGCTGCGGCTGCAGTCTCACCTGCAGCATCTGTGACGCCCGCAGCTTCTGCCTCGGGGTCCTCGGAGTGTTCCGCGCTGAGCATGAACGGCCCCTCGTGGTGCCCGGCGAACCCGCAGGGAATGTCCTCCCGGGCCGGCGCTTCCTCGAGCACCGCCAGCACGGCACGCTCGTGCTCCACGCTGCACCGGTCCTCCAGGAAGTCCAGCAGCTGGTCGCGGTCCACCTCGTGACGGTCGGGGGAGTCCACGACGGCGAAGCGCACCTGCGGGTCGGAGAACGCCAGTTCCAGCAGCAGCCCGACGCGCTCCAGGGGCTCCAGCGTGTCGATCCGAGCCCCGGCGAGATCATCGGCGTCGTGCTCGGCCAGCCAGGCGCGGACCCCGATGCGGCGGGCCTGCTTGCCCACGCGGCTGCGCAGCGGGCGCAGTGCGAGGAACTCGGAGACCACGTTCTTCACCGTCATGTGGTGCTCGGGGGCCGTGATGGTGGGCGCGTCCACCAGGGCCGTGCGCAGCCGCAGCGGACGCAGCTCGGCGACCCCGTCGATGCGGACCTCGCCCGCATCCGGCGCCATGCGGCCCGAGGCGATCAGTGCCAGGGCGGTGCGCATCATGGCGGTGGGCGCCTGCAGGACGGCGAGCCCGCCGTCGGGAACGGAGAAGGAGGTCGGCTCGACCAGGCGGCCATGATGACCGTCGAAGGCGACGTCGTGGAGTTCCAGCATGTACCCCAGCATACTCTTAAACTGACTGGTCAGTATAAAAATGTGAGGAACGGGTCATCGCCCCAGGGCCCGCGGAGAGGGCGGCCCCGGTCCACGGCAGCGTGGCCGCCGGGCGAACGTCAGACGCCCGCCCCTCGCGTGACGGCGTTCATAGCCATCAGCGGTGCACAGTCCTAGACTCGGCCCGAGGCGGCCCCCGCCGAGGATCCGGCGAGCCGAGGCCGCGATCCGTCACGGAAAGGGGAACTTCCCATGCCGACAGCCGCACGCCACATCGTCGACACTCTGCACGCCAGCGGGGTCCAGAGGGTCTACGGGATCCCGGGAGACTCGCTCAACGGCTTCACCGACGCGCTGCGCGCCTCTGGAACCATCGACTGGGTCCAGGTCCGGCATGAGGAGGCCGCCGCCTTCGCAGCCAGCGCGGAGTCGCAGCTCACGGGGGAGCTGGCGGTGTGCGCCGGCAGCTGCGGCCCGGGCAACCTGCACCTGATCAACGGGCTCTACGACGCCCAGCGCTCGCGCACCCCGGTGCTGGCCATCGCCGCCCACATCCCCAGCGAGGAGATCGGCTCCGGCTACTTCCAGGAGACCCACCCGCAGGAGCTGTTCCGGGAGTGCAGCGTCTACGTCGAACACGTCACCCACGCCGAGCAGATGCCGCGGCTGCTGCGCATCGCCATGCGTGAGGCCCTGGAGAAGCGCGGCGTGGCCGTGCTGGTGATCCCTGGCGACGTCGCCCTGCAGGACATCAAAGCCGAACCCCAGGCCATCCGCGCCGCCAGCTCCCGGACCATCCCCGCCGAGGGCGACCTCGCCGCCGCGGCCGAGGCGCTCAACGGCTGCGAGCGGGTCACCATCCTCGCTGGCGCGGGCACCTCCGGCGCCCACGAGGAGCTGCTGCAGATCGCCGAGCGGCTGCAGGCCCCCATCGTCCACGCGCTGCGCGGCAAGGAGCACGTGGAGTATGACAACCCCTACGACGTCGGCATGACCGGCCTGCTCGGCTTCTCCTCCGGATATCACGCCATGGAGGCCGCCGAGACCCTGCTGGTGCTCGGCTCGGACCTGCCGTATCAGCAGTTCTACCCGCAGGACGCCACCGTGGTGCAGGTGGACGTGCGCGGCGAGCAGATCGGCCGACGCACCCCGGTCGACGTCGGCCTGGTCGGCGGGGTCAAGGAGACCGTGCAGGCGCTGCTGCCCCGCCTGGACACCCACCGGGGTTCCAAGCATCTGGACTCCGCCACCAAGCACTACCGGCGCACCCGCAAGGATCTGGACTCGCTGGCCACGCCGTCCAAACGGACCATCCATCCCCAGTACCTGGCTCGGCTGGTGGACCAGGCCGCCGCGGACGATGCCGTGTTCCTGCCTGATGTCGGCTCCCCGGTGGTGTGGGCCTCCCGCTACCTGACCATGAACGGACGACGCCGGCTGATCGGCTCGTTCAGCCACGGCTCCATGGCCAACGCGCTGAGCCAGGGCATCGGGGCCTCTGCGGTCGACCCGGACCGTCAGGTGGTGGCGCTGGCCGGCGACGGTGGGCTCACCATGCTGATGGGGGAGCTGCTCACATTGACCCAGGCTCAGCTGCCGGTGAAGACCGTGGTGTTCAACAACTCCTCCCTGAACTTCGTGGAGGTGGAGATGAAGGCCGCCGGTTTCGTGAACTACGGCACCGGGCTGACCAACCCGAACTTCGCCGACGTCGCCGAGGCCATGGGCATCCGCGGCATCCGGGTGGAGTCCTCGGAGCAGCTGCCCGCCGCGGTGGAGGAGTTCTTCGCCCACGACGGCCCCGCCCTGCTGGACGTGGTCACCGAGCGGCAGGAGCTGTCCATGCCCCCGGCGATCACCGCGGAGCAGGCCAAGGGTTTCACGCTCTACGCCATCCGCACGGTGCTCTCCGGGCGCGGGGACGAGCTGGTGGACCTCGGCCGGGCCAACTGGAGGCAGCTGTTCTGACTCTGACGGCAGGCAGGCGGCGGACAGGCGGCGGGCGACGGTCCTTCGGGCGGGTCCGGCCTCTTCGGTAGTGTCGTGACATGGGACAACTGCTCGATGACCTCGCCGCCGCCCGGGCCGCCTGGACCGGCCCGCAGCTCACAGACTGGTACGCCGAGGAGGTGCTGATCGACCAGCTGCGCACCGCCTTGGAGCCCGATGCCGAGCGTCTGGAGAACTCTGAGTTCGGCGCGGAGGTCCGCGACCTCGTGCAGGCAGACGAGTCCGCCTCCGCCGAGGACGTCCACGTCGACGTCGAGGATCCGCTGCTCTGGGCGGATCGGCGGATCACCCACGACGACGGCGGCTGGTCCGTGATCGGCATCAGGTTCCGTGGCCGAGACCTCACCTGCCCGTTCGTGGATGTGATCGCCTCCACTCTGAGCCCCACCCCGCAGAACGTCCTGACCATCGCCGCCGACGCGGTGGAGGATCTGGCCGCCTTCCGCCCGCTGACGGCACGGGTGACGGTGGGGGAGCTCGAATGGCTGCGCACCGGGATCGACGAGCTGCCGGATTCGGGTCCGGTCTCAGTGGACCACCATGTGGTGGCCGGGCTCGTCCGGGACATCAACCACCGCACCCGGGTAGCCTCGCACCGGCGCATCTCTTTGGAGCAGATGGACGTGACCTTGGCAGCGGCCAGGGTCGAGGAGATCTACGCGGCCCATCCCGACAGCGGCCGGTGGGCCACCGCGGCCAGCGCAGAGGAACTGGCCGAGGCGGCCGAAGACGGCGCCCTGTTCGAGATCTTCGCCAACAGCGAGCCCGCCGGAGTCGTCTCCGCGCCCCGCGACGATGACTTCGGACTCACCGGGCACATGGTCCAAGAGATCTGCCTGGACGAGCAGCACCGTGGCCGCGGCTACGGCCCGGCGGTGCTGCAACGCCTCTGTGAGGTCCTTCCGACGCCAGGTCCGGGCACGGTGCTGTGGGGCACGATCCACCCGGAGAACCAGCCCTCCCTGCGCAACGCCTACGCGGTCGGCCGGGTCACGGTGGGTGGGCAGCTGTGGGTCGCGCCCAAGGGTCACCCGGGAATGCCAGCGCCGCTGACCCGGCCATGGTAGGCATGTGCCCGTGAGTCGCGCCCCCGGAGAGCCAGATCCCTGCCTGCCTGGAGCCGCCCCGATGGCGGTTGACATACCGACGACATCCTTCCGATCGACAGGAGCCCTGCATGCCCCGAACCTCCACTGCCGCGGCCGAACGTCAGGCCCTGGTCCGCGCCCTGCGGGAGAAGGGGCCGACCGCCGACACCCTCTGCGAGGGCTGGACCACCCACGACCTCGCCGTGCATGTGGCGGCCCGTGACGCGCGGCCCCACCTGGTGTTCGGCCAGGAGCTGCCGGTGGTCGGGGCCAAAGCCCTGGAGCAGTACCACCAGTTCGAGCAGATGAGCTTCGAGCAGCTGCTGGACCGCATCGCGGACGGCGTGCCCTCCTGGCATCCGGCACGGACGCGGGCGGTGGACGACGCGGTCAACACGGTGGAGTTCTTCGTCCACACCGAGGACGTGCTGCGCGCCGACGTCCGGGTGGCCTCCGAGATCACGCCGGGTGAGACCGGGGACGGCGGCACCGCTGACGTCGAACCTGGTGAGAGCGACGCCGCCTCCGACGACGCCGGTTCAGCCGGTGCGGGCACCGCGCTGCAGCCACGCCGTCGCCGGGTCCCTGAGGAGGTCCAGCGGCGCCTGTGGCGGCAGGCCTCCCGGACCCTGTTCCTGGCCGCCGCGCGGAAGCACCGACGGCGGATCACATTCATCAGCCCCGGTCACGGATCGGTCACCCACGGTTCCTCCAAAGACCCGATGATCTCCTTGGAAGGCGCCCCGGGCGAGCTGATCCTCTGGGCCTTCGGCCGGGAGGATGCCGCTGACGTCGCGCTGCGTCGGCACTGAAACCCGGCGCGAGAGCTGACCCCCGGCGTTGCCCCGGCGACCCCGTCAGCCGCGCATGCCCAGGGCGAAGGGGAGGACCAGCTCGGCCCCGGCTCCGCGCAGCTCCCGGGCCGCCACGGTGAGCGTCCACCGGGAGACCACCTCATCGTCCACCAGGAGCACCGCGGAGCCCTGCACCTGAGAAGACATCTCTTCCGGCACCCGGAACCGGCCCAGCAGTCCTGAGAGCCGGAACGCACTGTTGGCCTCCGGGGAGCTGGACGGGCCGCCGTCGACCGGTTCCAAGGACCCCGCGTAGGGGAGCCGTCCCACCTGGGCCACGCCCCGGGCCAGCGAGTCCACCAGACGCGGATGCCGCCGGGACGGCACGGACACCACCACGTCTGGCCGGCGCGCCCAGTCCCATTCGGAGAGCACCCTCACCACCGCACCGGCCAGCCGGTCCGGGACCTCGGCGTCCTCGCCCTGGACGGCCTCCCGGACCGCCGGGCCCCAGCCCAGATCGGACAGCCGGGCCAGCGCCCGGCCCTCCTCGGCCACCTCGCCGGGGCCTAGCCTCCCCTTCAGCGAAATGCCCAGCGCCGCCAGTCCGGTGGGCCACTGCTTCCGCGGAGCGATCTGAACTCCCACCCGGTCCATCGAGGCCCGCGCCTCGGAGACGGTGCGCTGGTCCAGGGCGGTCGGATACCAGGGGCCCGCGCACGTGTCGCAGCGCCCGCACGGCACGGCCGCGGCGTCGTCGAGCGCGGCGGCCAGGAACACCATCCGGCACTGCCCGGCCGGCAGCCGCTCATAGTCCAGCATCGCCTGCTGCTCGGACCGGCGCAGCCGCAGTATCGTGTCATAACGCTCGGCGTCGTACCGCCACCCCGCACCGGTGGTCACCCAGCCGCCGCGCACCCGGTGCACCGCGCCGTCGACCTCCAACACCTTCAGCAGCAGCTCCAGCGGGGAGCGGCGGATCTCCACCATCGCCTCCAACCGACCTACGGAGAGCGGCTCGTCCGGGTGCTCGGCCAGAGCGGCCAGCACCGCATCCGCCCGCTCCTGCGTCGGCATGGAGGCCTGCGCGAAATGCTCCCAGATCCGCACATCCTCCCGGCCGGGCAGCAGCAGCACATCCGCGTTGTCCACGGCACGGCCCGCACGGCCGATCTGCTGGTAGTAGGACACCGGCGACGACGGCGCCCCCAGGTGCACCACGAAGCCCAGGTCCGGCTTGTCGAAGCCCATCCCCAGCGCCGAGGTGGCGATCAGCGCCTTCACCTGGTTCTCCTTCAGCGCGGCCTCCAGCTGCTGGCGCTCGTCCGGATCCGTCTGCCCCGTGTAGGCGGCCACCTCATGGCCGTGCTCCCGCAGGTGCCGCGTGAGGTCCTGGGCCTGGGAGACGGTGAGCGCATAGACGATCCCGCTGCCGGTCAGCGAGCCCAGGTGCTGGGTCAGCCAGGCGATCCGCTGCTCCGAGTCCTGCAGCATCAGCACCCCCAGCCGCAACGAATCCCGGCTCAGGCCCCCGCGCAGCACCATGACCTCCTTGCCGCTGGCGTCCCCGGCCGGGCTGAGCTGGGCAGCGACGTCGTCCACCACCCGGGAGTTCGCCGTCGCCGTGGTGGCCAGCACCGGCACCGCCGCCGGCAGATTGCGCACGATCTCCCCGATCCGCCGATAGTCCGGACGGAAGTCATGCCCCCAGTCGGAGATGCAGTGCGCCTCATCGATCACCAGCATCCCCAGCCGCTCCAGCAGCCCTGGCAGCACCTCATCCCGGAACCGCGGATTCGCCAGCCGCTCCGGGGAGATCAGCAGCACGTCCAACGCATCGCCGGCCAGGGCCTCCAGCACCGAGTCCCACTCGTGGGCGTTGGCGGAGTTCACCGCCTGGGCCCGCACTCCGGCCCGCGTCGCCGCGGCGATCTGATCCCGCATCAGGGCGATCAGCGGGGAGACGATCAGGCTCACCCCGCGGCCCCGGCGGCGCAGCAGATGGGCGGCCAGGAAGTACACCGCGGACTTGCCCCAGCCGGTCTTCTGCACCACCAGCACCCGACGCCGCTGCTCCACCAGGGCGGCGATGGCCTCCAGCTGGCCGGCGCGGAAATCCGAATCCCGGCCCGTCAGGGCAACCAGGCGCTCGCGGGCCTCGGCGTGGAAGGCCGGGTCCACTGAGACGCCGGACGGGGCCGGACCGACGCCGTCGTCGGAGTGGACAGGGGACATGGCGGGGTTTGTGCTCTGCGTGTTGCTCACGCCGTTCACTCTGCCACAGGGGCCTGACACGCTCCCGGAGGGCCGAAACCCCGGCAACCGGGTGTGGGACTCTGCCGCCGTCGGGGCATCCCGAGGAAGGGGCGGGCAGTGGTAGATTCACCAAGACGGGGAGCCGCAGCGTCCCGCCGGTGCGCAGGCGGCACGTTCCAGTCCAGGGAGGCACGATGCCGCGCGTCGAGCAGGAGACCTACCTTCCCTTCGCCCGCGACGACGTCTTCGCCTGGTACACCCGCCCCGGCGCACTGACCCGCCTGGTGCCGCCCTTCGCCGGCGAGGTCCTGGAAGAGCCCGTCGACGGGCCGGTCGACGGGGCCACCTCCCGACTGAGCCTCACCCTCCCCACGCTGCTGGGCACCGGCGCGGACGCCGCCGCCGGGATGCTCGGCACCGTGCTGCCCGGAAGCATCCCGAGCCGGGTGACCTGGGTGTCCCGCCATGAGGACTTCCGCCCGGGCCACGGCTTCACCGACGTGATGGTCTCCGGGCCGATGCGCAGCTGGCGGCACGAGCGCGAGTTCCACGACGACGGCCCCGGCACGGTCCTCCACGAGACCATCACCTACGAGATGCCCGCCGCCCCACGGCTGCCCGGGCCTGTGCGCCGTCGTATCCACCGGGTGTTCGAGGCCGAGCTGCGCCGCATCATCGACCATCGTGCGCACCAGACCGTCCAAGACCTGGCCTTCCACCAGAGCACCGGCCACCTGGCCTCCCAGCAGCGCGAGCGTCGCTCCCATCTGGACTGTGACACCGAAGACGCCACCCCGGGTCCCCAGGTGGTCGCCGTCTCCGGCGCCTCCGGAATGATCGGCACCCAGGTGTGCGCGCTGCTCGGCGGAGCAGGGCTGGAGGTGCGTCGGCTCGTGCGCGGGGCCGGGACCGACCCCGAGGACCCCGCCGAGATCCGCTGGGACCCCGACACCGGGCTGCTGGACGAGGAGGCGCTGGCCGACGTCGACGTCGTCATCCACCTGGCCGGCCATCCGCTGGCCGCCCGCTTCACCGAGGAGCACAAGCGCAAGGTCCGGGCCTCCCGGGTGGACGGCACCACGCTGATCGCCGATGCGCTGGCCCGACTGGAGACCGCCCAGCCGCGCGGCAGGGCGCTGATCAGCAGCTCGGCGATCGGCTGGTACGGGGCCACCCCGGATGACAGGACCCAGCAGGCCGAGATGCTCACCGAGGACCTGCGCTGCGGCACCGACTTCCTGGCCGAGGCTTGCCGGGCCTGGGAGGAGTCCGCCCGGCGCGCGGAGAGCTCCGGGGTGCGGGTGGTCACCGTGCGCACCGGCATCGTGCAGTCGCCCTCCGGGGGAGCACTGCAGCAGATGCTGCCGCTGTACGCCGCCGGCCTCGGCGGCCCGTTGGGGACCACGCAGTGGCAGAGCTGGATCAGTCTGGACGACGTCGCCGCGCTCATCGTCCACCTTGCGCTGACCCCGGCCGCCCGCGGACCGGTCAACGCCGTCGCTCCGGAACCCGTGAGGGCCCGCGAGTACGCCCGGACCCTGGGTGCGGTGCTGCGCCGACCCTCCGTGGTGCCGGTGCCCGGGTTCGGGCCGAAGCTGCTGCTCGGCGCCCAGGGCGCCCGCGAGCTGGTCATGGCCGATCAGCGCGTCAGTGCGGAGAAGGCGCTGGAGCTCGGCTACGCGTTCCGTCACCACACCCTTGCTGAAGCGCTGCGCCACGTGCTCGGACGCTGACCCACTGACCACCCACAGACACCAGACAGACACCAGACACACAGACAGGACCCCTCGATGACCGACCCCCGCACCGCACTCGCCGCCCGCGCCCAGACCCTGCTCGACCTCCACCACCAGCATGCTCCGGTGGTGCTGCCCACGGCCTGGGACGTCTGGTCCGCGCGGCAGATCGCCGAGGCCGGATTCGCCGCCCTGACCGTCGGCAGCCACCCGCTCGCCGACTCCCTGGGAGCGGGCGACGGGGAGCAGATGAGCCTGGCCCAGGCGCTGGCGGCGATCGCCCGCATCACCGGCGCCGTGGACCTCCCCGTCTCCGCCGACCTGGAGTCCGGCTACGACACCCCCGCCGGTGAGCTGGTGGAGCGCACCCTGGAGGCCGGTGTGGCGGGCATCAACATCGAAGACACCGTGCACTCCCGCGGAGCCATGCGCTCGGCCGAAGAGCATGCCGACTACATCGCCGCCATCCGGCAGGCCGCGGACGCCGCCGGGGTGCACCTGGTCATCAACGCCCGCACCGACGTCTACAAGCACGCCGGGGACTTCGCCGACCCGCTCGCGGAGACCCTGCACCGGCTGGCCCTGCTGGAGCAGGCCGGTGCCGACAGCCTCTACCCGGTGGGCCTGCCGAGTGAGGACGTGCTCACCGCGATCCTGGAGGCGGTGGACACCCCGGTCAACGTCACCGCCCACCCGCAGCGCGGCGCCATTCCGGACGGGCTCGGTCTGGAACGGCTCACCGCGCTGGGCGTCTCCCGGGTCAGCTTCGGTCCGTTGCTGCAGGTCGTCCTCGGGGAACACGCCCAGCAGCTGCTCGCCGGCTGGGGCGGGCGCCCAGAGAACGACTGAGTACAGGGCAGGACTGAGCCCAGGACTGCACCGGCGGCCGGCGCGTCATCCTGGCGCGGTGGACGCGGGCGCCGTCGTCGTGAGTGCCGTCGTCACGGGCGCCTGCGTTACCCTGGCACCTTGCCGGGCGAGCTCGCCCGGCGCTGCCGTGCCGACGACCCACCAGGAGCACTCCCACCCCATGCGCGTGACCATCGAACCCCGGACCGAAGGCATCCTGAACTCCGACGCCGGCTCCACCGTCCGCCGCACCGTGCTGCCCTCCGGCGTGCGGGTGCTCACCGAGGAGATGCCCGGACAGCGGTCGGTGACCATCGGCTTCTGGATCGCCGTGGGCTCTCGGGATGAGGCCGGGCACCAGCACGGCTCCACCCACTTCCTGGAGCACCTGCTGTTCAAGGGCACCCCGAGCCGGTCCGCCCTGGACATCGCCGCCGCCTTCGATGCGGTGGGCGGTGAATCCAACGCGATGACCGGCAAGGAGTCGACCTGCTACTACGCGCGGATCCTGGATGCGGACCTGCCCATGGCGGTCGAGGTGCTCACCGACATGGTCACCTCCGCCTCCCTGGACCCCCAGGAGATGGAGACCGAGCGTGGGGTGATCCTCGAGGAGCTGGCCATGGCCGAGGACGACCCCGACGACGTCGTCCACGAACGGTTCGCCGCCCAGGTGATGGACGGACACGAGCTGGGACGGCCCATCGGCGGCACGCCGGAGGACATCCGGGCCGCCACCCGAGAGGACGTCCACGCGCACTTCACCCGCTGGTACCGGCCCGATGAGCTGGTCATCACCGCCGCCGGCGGACTCGACCATGACGAGCTCTGCCGCATGGTCGACGCCGCCCTGGACGCCTCCGCTTGGGACACCACCATCAGCAGGGACCCTGCGCCCCGCCGGGTGGGGCAGGACGTGGAGATCCCGGTCCGCGCCGGCATCGAGGACCACGTCAAGCCGGTGGAGCAGGCGCAGGTGATCCTCGGCGGGCGGGGCCTCTCCGCCTCCGACGACGACCGCTTCGCCCTCTCCGTCATGCACGCGATCCTCGGCGGCGGCATGTCATCCCGGCTGTTCCAGGAGATCCGCGAACGCCGCGGCCTGGCCTACTCCACCTACTCCTTCTCCGCGGCCTACACCGACGCCGGCTGCTACGGGCTCTACGCAGGCTGCCTGCCGGAGAAGGTGGACAGCGTCATCGACGTCATGGCCGCCGAGCTGGAGCGCATCGCCACTGAACCGGTCACCGAGGAGGAGCTGAACCGCGCCAAGGGGCAGCTGCGCGGCGGCACCGTGCTCGGCATGGAGGAGACCTCCTCCCGGATGTCCCGGCTGGGCCGGGCCGAACTGGTCCGTGGCGAGTTCGTGGACGTCTCCCACACGTTGGCCCAGTTGGAGGCCGTCAGCGCCGAAGATGTGCGTCAGGTGGCGGCTCGGCTGGCCGGCTCGCCGCGGGCCACCACCGTGGTGCGGCCCTGACGTGACCGCTGAGGCGGTGACGTGCCGCGGGTCCGCTCCTACACTGGAGAGTCCCTGCAGCCGAGCACCGGAGAGGAGCGCAGATGACGGCGGACCGCCGCGGCGAGGAGACCCTCATCAGTGACGTCGGACTCTCCGGGCGGCAACAGCTGATCGCCGGCCTGGCCGCCGTCGCAGTGGCGTTGCCGGCCCTGGCCTGGGGGTGGTCCACGGGCAGCGCGCTGCCCATTCTGGCCGGGATTCTGCTGGGCTGCCTGATCTTCGCCTGGTCCACTGCGCTGCGCGTGCGGCTGAGTGTGACGTCTTCGGGCCTGCGCCTGCGTGCCGGCGTCTGGTTCTCTGAGACCATCGGCTGGGACGCCGTCCGGCAGATCCGCACCGGCGGCCGCACGCGACTCACCGCGCCGCTGGGCCGGAGACGCAACGCCGGCGAGGCTCAGTATGTGGTCGGTGGCCCCACCCTGCGCGTGGTCACCGATGACGGTGCCGCGGTGATCAGCGTGGAGGACCCGCGCGCCGCGATGCATGCGCTCAGCGCCCACTGGCCCGGAGAGCACACCTTGCGCACCGTTTCCCCCGAGCCGAGGAGAGCCCCATGAACCTCAAGCACAGCCTGACCCCCGATGAGACCGCCCCTCGCGCTCGGGCGGGCGAGGGTCGCGCGCGCCGTGGCCCTTCTGCGGCGGTGTGGGTATTGCCCGCCCTGGCCGCCCTGCTGCTGACCGGATGCGGCGGGGCAGGGGAGGACACTGATGATGACGCGCCGGAGGAGCCCGACTCCGACATCGCCCAGACCGATCTCGACGAGCCGACCGACGACGGCCAGGCCTCGGGCGACGACGGTGATGCTGACGACGGCGAGACCACCCTGCCGGAGCCCGAGGCACAGCAGGTGGAGGAAGCCCCCGAGCTGGTCGGCGAGGTGCAGGCCACCTGGGAGGACTACGAGGAGATCTCCGAGACCGAGCTGGAGGTCATGTTCTACTCCGGCAATCTGAGCTGCTACGGGGTCCGCTCCGTGGTGGAGGAGGACGCTGAGGAGGTCCGCATCGCCACGATCTCCGGCCGACTGCCCGAGGCGGAGGACCAGCCCTGCACGCAGGAGGCCGTCTACGTCTCTGTGGTGGTGGAGCTGGAGGAGCCGCTCGGTGACCGGGATGTGGTCGAGCTGCAGGACGTCGAGCTCCACTGATCGGGCTCGTGGGGCATCCGGGGGTCAGAAACCCGTACGCCGCGAAGCCCTGAGACGTGTCAGGCTCCCGGAGATGTGCGGGGAACTGACTCCTGGACGGGCACACTCCTCGAGAGCGACTCAGCCGCCGGCGAACGGCGGCAGCACGTCGAGCTGATCGCCGGGGGCGAGCTCCCGATCGTTCGACGGTGCTCGGACTCCGTTGACCAGGAAGGAACAGCGCCGCAGCACGCGCCCGAGCTGCTCGCCATCACCTGAGGACGCGCTGGCGGGCAGCCGATCGAGCACCGTCCCCAGCGCAGCGGGCTGTTCCAGGGGCAGATGAAGCGTCTCGGCGCCGGCGGCCTCGGCGGCCGCGGCGAAGAGGCGCACCGTCAGCGTCGAGGCGGTGCGTTCTCCGGCGGTGCTCTCTTCGGCGCTGTCCACACGGGCGCGGCTCACCGGTGGGGTGCTGGTCATCGGGTCATCCTCCGATCGCGGACATCGAACGGTCCGGGCGGGTGAAGCTGTCCAGGTCGAAGCCGGGGCGGTCGGTGCCGTGCGCGGCTGGCTTGAGCCACATGGCCTCCGCCCAGCGCCGGGCGACGTCCCCATCACCGGCCTCGGGGTCGCGCAGCAGAGGGGCGAGGTCGAACTCCTCCCGGGAGAACAGGCAACTCATCACCTTGCCCTCGGCGGTGATGCGGGTGCGTCGGCAGTCGGCGCAGAACGGCTCGGTCACCGAGGCGATCACCCCCACTCGCCCGAGGACGGTCCCGTCGAGGTCGAGCACGTCGAAGCGTTCGGCCGGAGCGCCGTTCCGGGGCAGGGCGTCGGCTCGCAGCTGGAACCTCTCGGAGAGCAGCGCGCGGGTCTCGGCGGCGGAGACGGTGCCCTCCCTACGCCAGTTCTGGTCGCCGTCGAGCGGCATCTGCTCGATGAAGCGCATCTCGAAGCCCTGCTCGAGGGCCCAGGCCAGCAGGTCAGGGGCTTCGTGGTCGTTGATCCCGCGCATCAGCACCGCATTGATCTTCAACGGGGTCAGCCCGGCCGCCGCGGCCCCCTCGACGCCGACCAGGACCTTGTCCAGCGAGTCCCGCCGAGTCAGCTGGGCGAAGGTCTCGGGATGCAGGGAGTCCAGGGAGACGTTGACCCGGTCCAGTCCGGCCCGGGCCAGCTCCTCGGCCTTGCGCTCCAGGCCGATCGCGTTGGTGGTCATGGCGATGGGCAGCTGCGGGTGGTCGGCACGGATCCCGGCGATGATGTCGACCAGATCGGCCCGAACCAGGGGCTCCCCACCGGTGAGCCGCAGCTCCCGCACTCCGAGGGTGTCCACCCCGATGCGCACCAGGCGACGGATCTCCTCGGCGGTGAGGAGCTGATCGCGGGAGAGCCAGGGGAGTCCCTCGGCGGGCATGCAGTAGGTGCAGCGCAGATTGCACTTGTCGATCAGCGAGATCCGCAGATCAGTGGCGCGCCGTCCGAAGCTGTCCATGAGGCCGCGCGCAGGGTCAGCGGCCTCCGCGCCGGGCAGCGGTTCGCCGCGCCGAGACGGCAGACTCGGCATCCCCAGAGACACCGGCGCCGGAGCGGCCAGGGCAGGCACGGATCCGCCGTCGTCGGGCATCACGGCGGGGCCCAGCGCATCGGCGGCGTCGGGGGCGTCGGCGGCCAGTTCCTCCATGCCCTCCATGCTACGGGTCACAGTGTGTCGTACGCATTGCGGGATCCGCCCCGAGGCAGCCCGGGGAGCGGCGGCTGACGGCGAGACGTCCCCGCCATCGCGGGGAGACACCCGTGTCATCGCGGGGCACTAGACTCGCAGGCATGGCGCCCGCCCCCGCATCCTCCTCACCGTCACCCTCCTCACCCAGGCCCTCGTCACGGCCCACCACCGGGTCGGCGACCACCTGTGAGCACGCCTCCGTCAGCGAGCATGTGGGCCGGCTGCGCACCGTGCTGTCCGCCGCCCTGCAGGACCCGGCGCGACACGGCGGGGAGTCCCTCCGCGTCACCGAACCCGGTCTGGTGGGCCGAGTCGCGGCTGCCGATGTCATCGCCGAGGCCCCGCTGCCGGGCTTCGACAACTCGCAGATGGACGGCTTCGCCGCGCGCTCCGCGGACCTCACCCCGGGCGAGGAACGGTCGCTGCCCCTGGCCGGCGTCGTCCCAGCCGGATCCGCCGCGCCGTCGCTGCCCGAGGGCGCGACGGCGGCGGTGATGACCGGCGCGCCGCTCCCGGAGGGCGCCGACGTCGTCATCCCCGTGGAGCTCACCACCGCGGGCAGCTTCCAGGATCTGTTGCCGCAGTCAGACCCCGGAGCCTCCGGTCCGCCCAGCGGCTGGACTGCGAGGTCGGTGACGTTCACCGAGCTGACCGCCGAGGATCTCAGCCCGGGACGCTTCATCCGTCCCGCCGGATCGGACCTCGAAGCCGGCGAGACGGTGCTGCGCGCCGGTGAGGTCCTCACACCGGCCCGGCTCGGGCTGCTGGCCGCCCTGGGGCGGGCGACGGTGTCCGTCCGTCCCCGGACGCGCGCCCTCGTGCTCGCCACCGGGGACGAGGTCCGCCGACCGGGCAGCACGCTGCGACCGGGCCAGCTGCATGATGCCAACACCCCGCTGCTGATGGCCGGATTGGAGAGCCTGGGAGTGGAGGCCCATGCGGCCTCGGCGGCCTCCGACGACGTCGCCACGTTCACCGATGTGGTCGAGGAGCTGATCAGTCAGTACGACCCCCAGCTGCTGGTCACCGCCGGCGGCATCAGCGCCGGCGCCTTCGAGGTGGTCCGCCAGTCCCTGGCCGACCGTGGCATCGAGTTCGGCTCCATCCGCCAGCAGCCCGGCGGCCCCCAAGGATGGGGGCTGATCCCCGCCGACGGGCGGCGACCCGCCGTCGCCGTGGTCTGCCTGCCCGGCAACCCGGTCAGCTGCGCGGTCAGCCTCGAGACCCTGCTCCGGCCGGCGCTCGCCAGCCTCGACGCCTCGTGTCCGCCGCCGCACAGGATCGCCGTCACCCTGGCGGAGGCGGTGGAGTCCCGTCCCGGGGTGACCCAGTACCGCCGCGCCGAGTTCTCACCCGCCTCCACCGACGACGCCGCCCAGCTGCCGACGGTGCGCCTGGTGGGCGGGCCGAGCTCGCATCTGCTGGGGCATCTGGCACGCGCCGACGTGCTGGTGGAGCTCACCGAAGACGACACCCAAGTGCCGGCAGGAGCCGAACGCCACGCCCTGCTGCTCACCGGAAGGAGACTCCCATGAGCCAGCCTGAGAGCTCGTCCGCCGAGCCGTCCAGCACCGGACTGACCCATGTCCGCGAGGACGGCAGCGCCCACATGGTGGACGTCTCGGACAAGGACGTCACCGCCCGCACGGCGCGGGCCCAGGCGATCCTGCGCACCCGCGCAGAGGTGACCGCCCAGCTCGCCGACGGGGCGCTGCCCAAGGGGGATGCCTTGGCCACCGCCCGCATTGCCGGGATCATGGGAGCCAAGCGCACCCACGAGCTGGTGCCGCTGTGCCATCCGCTGCCGCTGAGCAAGGTCACCGTGGACCTCGACGTCGATCAGCCCGAACCCGGAGCCGTGCTGATCACCGCCGAGGTGCGCACCACCTCACGCACCGGGGTGGAGATGGAGGCGCTCACCGCCGTGTCTGTGGCAGTGCTGACCCTCTACGACATGATCAAGGCGGTGGACCGCGCCGCTGTGATCACCGACCAGCAGGTGATTCACAAATCCGGTGGACGACATGGAGAATGGACCAGACATGACTGACCATGAGCACCTCTCAGCGGCCACTCCCGCCGAGGACGACCGCAGCCGCGAACGGATCATCGCCCCCGTGATCGTCTCCACCCGCGCCGCCCAGGGAGTGCGGGAGGACCACAGCGCGCCGATCATCGCCGAGTTCGCCGACTCCATCGGCTTCGGCTGTCGGCCGCCCGTGATCATCCCCGACGGCGAGGGGGTGCTCGCCGCGCTCTCCGAGCTGCTCGTCCAGGTGGCCCCGGCGGTCATCATCACCTCCGGCGGCACCGGGCTGACCTCTGACGATCTCACCCCCGAATACACGCTGCCGCTGCTGGACAAGGAGATCCCCGGGATCATGGAGGCGGTGCGCGCCCATGGGCGGGCGCACAATCCGCTGGCGTCGCTGAGCAGGGGAGTGGCCGGCGTCGCGGAGGGCACCGTGGTGGTCAATCTGCCCGGATCGCCCAAGGCCGTCCGAGAGGGCATGCAGGTGCTGGTGGACATCCTCCCGCATCTGTGCGATCAGGTCGCCGACCTGCGTCAGCACGACGAATGGGGAACTGACGGTGACCGCTGAGCCGCGCACCCCGCTGAGCCGCGAGGGCGCCCCGCAGGACGCCGAGGCGCTGCCCGCCGAGGAGCGGGTGGTCTGCGCCGCCCTGAGCGCGCAGCCGCTGGACCCGCGTCAGGCTCACGACGAGGTCTGGGCCGCCACGGCGGGGGCGGTGGTGGACTTCTCCGGCATCGTGCGTGACCACGACGGCGGCCGCTCGGTGGACCGGCTGTCCTACACCGCCCACCCCAGTGCGGACGCGGTGCTGACCCGGGTTGCCCGGGACGTGGCCGCCGCGCATCCGAGCGTGCGGATCTGGGCCGCCCACCGGATCGGCGACCTGCGCATCGGCGACCACGCCCTCGTGGCCGCCGTCGCCTCTGCCCACCGTGCGGAGGCCTTCGCCGCCTGCGCGGAGCTGGTCGAGCAGATCAAAGCAGAGGTGCCGATCTGGAAGGAACAGTTCTTCGCCGACGGTGAGAAGGAATGGGTGGGGATCGCCTGAACCTCCGGGTGTGACGAGGTCCGGGTGTGACGAGCGGCCGCGGCCGTCGGACCGGATCCGATACTGTTGCGGTGGACAACCAAGGTCGTCCCGCCCGGGCTCCGCGCAGGAGCCGACAGGGCGGCCCCTGACGCCGAAAGGACCTGCTCGCCGATGAGCACCACGTTCACCCACGCCACGGCCGACACCACCCGCCCCACTCTGGAGGGGCGCTTCGGCATGTCGGCCTCCACCCACTGGCTCGCCACCGCCGCCGCCCAGGCCGTGCTGGAGCGCGGTGGCAACGCCTTCGACGCCGCCACTGCGGGCGCCTTCGTGCTGCACGTCGTCGAACCGCACCTCAACGGTCCGGGCGGGGACATGACCGGAGTCTTCGCCACGGCGGAGGAGCCGTCATCTCCGAGGATCCTCATGGGCCAGGGGCCGGCCCCTGCGGCGGCCACCATCGAGCACTACCGCGGGCTCGGTCTGGAGACCGTCCCGGGAGCCGGAGCCCTGGCCGCGGCCGTGCCCGGAGCCGTGGATGCATGGCTGGTGCTGCTCCGCGACCACGGCACCTGGGAGCTGTCCGAGGTCCTGGAGTTCGCGATCGACCTGGCCGAGCATGGCGCGCCGGTGCTGGACCGCATCGCCGCGACCATCCGCAGCGTGGCCGGCCTGTTCACCCAGCACTGGCCGACCTCGGCCGCCCTGTGGATGCCCGACGGAATCGTGCCCGCCGCCGGGACCCTGATGCGCAACCCGGAGTACGCCGGGGTGCTGCGGGGGCTGATCGCCGCCGGCGCCGACACCGGCGACCGCGCCGCCCAGATCGACGCCGCCCGCGCCGAATGGAAGACCGGACGGGTCGCGCAGAAGGCCGCAGCGTTCGCCGCCTCGCCGCACCGGCATTCCGACGGGGGAGAGCACGCCGGGGTCATCACGGCCGAGGACTTCGCCGCCTTCGACGCCGGCTACGAGGCACCGGCCACCGTGGAGTTCCGCGGGCACACGATCGCCAAGACCCCGGCGTGGGGGCAGGGGCCGGTGCTCCTGCAGGCGCTGAAGATCCTCGAGGCCTACGACGACACAGAGCTGGACCCCGGCACCGAGCGTGGAGCTCACCTCGTCCTGGAGGCACTCAAGCTCGCCCTGGCCGACCGGGACGCCCACTACGGACACGACGACGTGGACCTGGACCACCTGCTCTCGGCCGAGCATGCGGCCGCTCGGCGGGCGCTGATCGGCGAGACCGCCGCCGTCGACTTCCGTCCCGGAGACCTGCCCGGACGTGAGACCGTCCTGCCGCCCCTGCGCGAGGCCGGCGACGCCGAAGGGCCGGCCGGCGTCGGCGAGCCCACCGTCAGCCGGGCGGGAGAACAGACGGTCGGCGCCGATGGGGCGAGCCGCGGCGACACCTGCCACATCGATGTGGTGGACCGCTGGGGCAACATGATCTCGGCGACCCCCTCCGGCGGCTGGCTGCAGTCCTCCCCGGCGATCCCCGGGCTGGGATTCTGCCTGGGCACCCGGCTGCAGATGACGTGGTTGGACGAGCGTTCGCCGTCTCGCCTCGAGCCGGGGCGGCGCCCCCGCACCACGCTGTCGCCGACGTTGGTCCTCACCGACGGACAGCCGGTCATGGCCATGGGCACACCCGGAGGGGACCAGCAGGACCAGTGGCAGCTGCCCCTGCTGCTGCGGCTGCTCATCGGCGGGCACACGCCTCAGCAGGCCATCGACGCGCCCAGCCTGCACACCACCTCCGCACCGGGGTCCTTCTGGCCGCGCACCTGGGAGCCGGGAGGCGCCGTCGTGGAAGACCGGCTCGGCGAGGAGGTCATCCGCGGACTGGAGCGACGCGGCCACAGGGTGACTCGCGCCGGCGAGTGGTCGCTGGGGAGGCTTTCCGTGGTCACCCGGGATCCGCAGACAGGCCGACTGGCGGCCGCGGCGAACCCGCGCGGCGCGCAGGGCTACGCGGCGGGTCGCTGACGGGTCTGGTGAGCGGAACGGACCAGCGCCTCAGCCCAGCATCAGCAGCGGCCAGGCGGTGAGTCGGGCGGTGGTCCAGAGCAGCACGATGCCTGCGCAGGCCGCGGCGAGCACCACCCAGGTGCGGACCCGGGCCGGCGTGGGCGGCAGCACGGGGACGGGGCGCGGCAGCCCCGCCTCGATCAGCACCGCACCGGTGGCGGCCCGATCGAGGTAGGTGACATGCTCCGCCCACCAGGGACGGTGGGGGTGCTTGGGGACATAGCGCACGCACACCACGGGTAGTTCGAGAGCGCCGGCTCCGGGGGAGGCGGACTCGTCCTGCTCCCTGGCGGCCTCCAGCCGGGCGGGGAACACCGTGCCCCAGGAGACGGGGTCCAGCAGGGACTTCACGTGCCAGATCCGACTCTGCGGGACCTGCCCGACGTCGTCCGGTCGCCGGCGCACCCAACGCACCACACTCGCTGTGATCAGCACGTACAGCAGCGCGACGACGAGCGCCACCACGTCCCCGCCGCGAGAGATCACCAGGTGGACCAGCGCCGGCCAGGCCAGGACCGCGGGCCACACCAGCAGGGTCGGCCAGCCGGAGGCGGCGACGATGCGTACGGTGTTGAGCTGGTGCTCCCCGGAGCCGAGCCATACGCACCCGGCCGCCGTCGTCTGCAGTGCCACTCGCCTGCTGAGCTCCGCGCCTTGGGAATGTCCCACCAGGACCACACGATCGGCGCGGGCCGAGGCTTCCTCCACGATGCGCCGCAGTCGGGGCAGCACAGTCTCGTCCAGGGCCGCCGACCGGTACAGCCAGGCGTCGCCGATGACCTCGACCATCAGCGGGCGGAGACGACGCCGCCACGCCGGGATGAGCCCGGCCAGGGGCAGCAGCACCAGCAGGACCAGCGCCGCCGGCGGAACTGCGGCCAGCATGGCCGCTGAGGTCACCAGGGCGCCCACCCGGCGGCCCGCGGTGCGCAGCGGTCCCGCCACCGTCTGGGGCCGGGCGCCGTCGCCCGCCTCCCTCCAACGGTCGCCGCACCAGCCGCCGACGCCGCTGATCAGGGCGAAGGGTGCGACCTCCAGCAGCCACATCAGCACCGCCCAGAAATGTGGGGCTCGCGTCCCAGAGGCCCACCAGCCGTCGTGGAACTCGGCGATGAACGGCTCGCGTCCGGGAAGCTCCACGCGTGCCCGGTGGCTCAGCTCTGCTGGAGCGGCGGCGTCCACGGGCAGGTCGGTGAGGGTCCCACCGGCGGCCTCGACGCCGCGGCGCGCAGAGTCGTGGGTCTGGGCGGCCAGATGACCGGACTCGTGGACCCCGATGCCGTGGACGCAGACGTAGGCGGTGGTGCTGGTCACCGGGCGAGCCTCAGCTGCGGGACTCGGACCGCTGCATCCGGATGGCCCGTCGCATCATCTTTCGTGCCCGGCTGCGATCCGAGGCGACGTCATAGGCCACCGAGAGCCGGAACCAGCTGCGCCAGTCCTCGGGGTTCGCCTCAGCCTCGGCGGCATAGCGGCCGAACTGCTCGTCGGCCTGCTGGCGGTTCGGCCGGCCACCGGGCGAGCGCTCCACCCTGTCCTCCGGCAGGCCGCCCTCCGCGTCGAGGATGCGCCCCAGCCGCTCGGAGCCGAGGCCGAAGAGCAGCTCACGGACCAGCACCCAGGCGCCCAGGGCGATGACCAGCACCGCGCCGACGCCGATGAGCTGCGCGGCGGTCTCCTCCGCGGTGAGCAGCCGCCAGGCGTTGTACCCGGCCGCGCCGAGGAAGATGATCAGCAGCAGGATGACCAGCGAGGTCCAGATCTTCGCCTTCACCGCGACCTACAGCGCCAGGTCCAGGTAGCTGTCCAGGCCGTGGGTGAGCCCTGGTCGGGAGGCGACGGTGCGCAGCCCCAGCAGCACGCCCGGCATGAAGGACGCCCGGTCGAAGGAGTCGTGGCGGAATGTCAGCTGTTCCCCGGCGGAGCCGAGCAGCACCTCCTGGTGGGCCACCAGCCCGCGCAGCCGCACCGCATGGACATGGATGTCCTCCACCACGGCGCCGCGGGCGCCGTCGGGGTCCTTGACCGTGGCATCGGGGGAAGGTGCGACGCCGGCGTCGCGGCGGGCCTGCCCCATCAGTTCCGCGGTGCGCACCGCCGTGCCGGAGGGGGCGTCCACCTTGTCCGGGTGGTGCAGCTCGATGATCTCCGCCGACTCGAAGTACCGGGCCGCCTTGGCGGCGAATGCGGTGGCCAGCACCGAGCCCAGGGCGAAGTTCGGGGCGATGAGCACCCCGGTCTCCGGGCGCTGGGCGAGCAGCTCCTCCAGGCGGGACAGGCGCGGGGCGTCCCAGCCGGTGGCGCCCACCACGGCGTGGATGCCGTGCTCGACGGCGAAGCGGACGTTGTCCTCGGTGGCATCGGGGACGCTGAGGTCCACGACATGGGTCGCACCGGCCTCGCGGATCTCCTCCAGTGCGTCGCCCCGGCCCAGCTGGGCGACCAGCTCCATGTCATCGGCTCCGTCGACCGCCTTCACCGCTTCGGTGCCCATGCGCCCTCGGGCACCGAGCACGGCTACACGCATCTCAGTTCGGCTCATGGACACCAGCGTATCGTCCACCAGCGACGTCGACGGCATGCGATGACGAGCCGTCCGGCGGCGGGTCTCAGGACACCCGTGCGCCTCACGCGGGGCGGGGCCCTGCCGCCGCGGCTCCGGCCGCATGCGTGACCGCTTCCAAGGGGCCGCGCCGTCCCAGCGCGTGCTTCAGCAGCCCGCCGGCCAGGGCCAGGACCGTGAGCAGGACCATGATCACAGGCCCGCTGACCTCCGGGGAGTTCAGGGGGCCGTCGTCGTCCCGCCACAGGTGCAGCACCGCCAGGTGCCCCACATACAGAGTCAGAGGCATCGCGCCGGCGCCCACCACGGGGGCGGCCAGAGCGCCGAGCCGATCCGTGACCAGCAGGCAGACGCCCAGCACCGCCAGGGAGGTGCCTACGGTGTGGAGCACGTCCAGGGAGCTGCCCGAATGCGGCGTGGCCAGCAGGTGCCAGCGGGGATCCTCGATGAGGGGCAGCAGCGTGCCGGTGAGCAGCTCGCTGCGCACCACCGGCTCCGGCATGCCGGTGGCCGCGGAGAGGTCCGGCACGATGTCGCTGACCGCCAGCGTCACCCGTCCCACCAGGTAGGTGCAGGCGGCCAGCAGCGCGCCGACGACGGCGATCCGCACCGCCACCGCCGTCTCGGTGAGCCGCAGGCGGCCGATCGCCAGGCCCGTGAACAGGTAGGCCGGCCAGATGATGAGCGGATAGTAGCCCGACACCGCCAGATCCATCGCCAGCAGACCCGGCTGCGCCAGATCGCTGAACTCGGGGGAGTGCCACAGCCGCCAGGACTCCGCGAAATGGTCCAGCTCGGCGCTCAGCGCGAGGTAGACCAGCCGGTACGCCACCGGCGCCAGCACCACCCATATGGCGGCCAGCATCAGCAGCGGACGGGCCTGCAGCGCGAGGAACGGCAGCGCCAGGAGGAACAGCAGCCCGTAGTGGACCAGGATGATCGCCACCGAGGTCTCCAACATCGCCACAGCCAGACCGATCACCAGGATCAGCACGGCCCGGACCGCCACCGCCTTCCGGTTCCAGGTCATGCGTTCCCGCGTGCCCGGTCCCGCGGCTCCGCCGCAGAGCAGCGCCAGCCCGACCCCGGCCAGCAGGGCGAACAGGGCGGAGGGCCTGCCCGTGAACAGCCACCCCGCGACGGTCGGGTCACCGGTGAACTCATCGGTGGTGGAGAGCACGTGGACGGCCATCATGCCCAGCAGGGCCAGACATCGGGCCGCGTCGACCCCGGAGATGCGGGAGGGGGAGCGGAGGGCGCGGCGGCGACGCGGGGCCGGGCCGGCGGTGCTGGGGCTGTCCACAGACGGTAGGCTACGTGCTATGGCGAGCGACAACGAGCTGACACACGAGTTCGACCTTCACCTCACCGAGGGCGAGGTCAAGCACCCGGATCAGACCGATCCGCACTTCGGGCATCTCATCACCGCGATGGTCACCCCGTTCACTTCGGATGACCGCGTCGACTACGAGGCATTCGAGGCGCTCGCCGTCAAGCTGGTGGAGGAGGGCAACGACTCGCTCGTGGTCTCCGGAACCACCGGGGAGACCTCTACGCTGGAGGACCATGAGAAGGAAGGTCTGGTCCGGGCGGCGAAGTCCGCCGTCGGGGACCGTGCCAAGGTCATCGCCGGCACCAGCACCAACCACACCTCGCATGACCTGGAGATGGCCCGGCGTGCCGAGCGGGCCGGGGCCGACGGCCAGCTCGTGGTCACCCCGTACTACAACAAGCCCAGCCAGGACGGCGTGCTCGCCCACTACGAGGCCGTCGCCAATGCCGCCGACCTGCCGCTGATGATCTACGACATCCCGGGCCGCTCCGGCATCGCCATCGAGACCGAGACGATCCTCAAGCTCGCCGAGCACCCGCACATCATGTCGCTCAAGGACGCGAAGAACGACATCACCGCGACCACCGAGGTGCTCACCAAGACCGAGCTGGAGGTCTACTCGGGCGACGACCAGAACGTCCTGGCCTGGATGGCCATGGGAGCGGTCGGCGTCGTCTCGGTGACCTCGCACGTGGCCAGCCCGCACTTCCGCCGGATGATCGACGCGGTGCTGAACTACGACCTCAAGGAGGCCCGCATCGTCCACGGCGAGCTGGGCCCGGTCATCCGCGCCATGATGACTCGTGTCCAAGGTGCGGTCTCCTCGAAGCTGGTCCTGGACTGGCTCGGCTTCCCCATCGCCCCCGACGTGCGGCTTCCGCTCGTACAGGCCAATGAGACCGAGAAGGAGCTGGTCCTGGCCGACCTCCGTGAGGCCGGCTGGAACCTCTGACCCACTCTCGCCACCGGGGCTGGACTGAGGGCCTGCCTAGGTGAGGAGCACCAGGAGCACGTAGGCTCGAAGGCACGCATATCGCAGACCTGACACCCGACCCAGGAGGTCCATCACCTTGGCAGCACAGCGTCTGATCACCCCGCCGAAGCTCAAGAAGGGCACGATGCGCATCGTGCCTCTCGGTGGTCTTGGAGAGGTCGGGCGCAACATGGCGGTGTTCGAGCTCGACGGCAAGATCCTCATCGTCGACTGCGGCGTCCTCTTCCCGGAGGAGGAGCAGCCCGGCGTGGACCTCATCCTGCCGGACTTCAGCTACATCGAGGACCGCCTGGACGACGTCGTCGGGCTGGTGCTCACCCACGGGCACGAGGACCATATCGGTGCGGTGCCCTACCTGCTGCGCAGGAAGCCGGACATCCCGCTGATCGGCTCCACTCTCACGCTGGCGCTGATCGAGGCGAAGCTCGCCGAGCATCGCATCAAGCCCTACACCCTGGCGGTGAAGGAGGGCGACGTCGAAGAGTTGGCGCCCTTCGAATGCGAGTTCGTCGCGGTCAACCACTCGATTCCGGACGCTCTGGCGGTGCACATCCGCACCGAGGCCGGCTCCGTGCTGCACACCGGTGACTTCAAGATGGACCAGCTGCCTCTGGACGGGCGCATCACCGACCTGCGGCACTTCGCCAAGCTCGGCGAAGAGGGCGTGGACCTGTTCATGACCGACTCGACCAACGCCGACGTCCCGGGGTTCACCACTCCGGAGAAGGAGATCGGTCCGACCCTGGACCAGCTCTTCGGCACCTCCAGCCGGCGGATCATCGTCGCCTCCTTCTCCTCCCATGTCCACCGCGTCCAACAGGTGCTCGACGCCGCCCACGCGCACAACCGCAAGGTGGCCTTCGTGGGGCGTTCGATGGTGCGCAACATGGGCATCGCCGCCAAGCTGGGCTACCTGGACGTGCCGGAGGGCATCCTGGTGGATATGAAGAAGGTGGACAGCTACCCCGACTCCGAGGTGGTCCTGATGTCCACAGGCTCGCAGGGCGAACCGATGGCGGCGCTCTCGCGCATGGCCAACGGCGACCACCAGATCCAGGTGGGGGAGGGCGACACCGTCATCCTCGCCTCCTCGCTGATCCCCGGCAACGAGAACGCGGTCTTCCGGGTCATCAACGGGCTGCTCAAGCTCGGCGCCGAAGTGGTGCACAAGGGCACCGCCAAGGTGCACGTCTCCGGCCACGCGTCGGCCGGTGAGCTGCTCTACTGCTACAACATCGTCCGGCCGAAGAACGTCATGCCGGTGCACGGCGAGACCCGGCACCTGATCGCCAACGGTCGCCTCGCGGAGTCGACCGGGATCGACCCCGAGCGGATCCTGCAGTGCGAGGACGGCACCGTCGTGGATCTGCGCGACGGCGTCGCCCGCATCACCGGGCAGATCGAATGCGGCTACGTCTACGTGGACGGCTCCTCCATCGGGGAGATCACCGACGCCGACCTGAAGGACCGCCGAACCCTCGGTGAAGAGGGATTCATCTCGGTGATCACGGTGGTGAACCGTCAGACCGGTCAGATCGTCTCCGGCCCGGACATCCACGCCCGCGGCGTGGCCGAGGAGGAGAAGGTCTTCAAGGACATCAAGGAGAAGATCGCCCGGGCGCTGACCGAGGCCATCCAGGACAACAAGGAGCACACCACCCATCAGCTCCAGCAGATCGTCCGGCGCACCATCGGCTCCTGGGTCAACCGGAAGCTGCGTCGCAAGCCGATGATCGTCCCGGTGGTCGTGGAGACCTGATCCCGACAGCGGCCGGCCGCCGGGTCGACGTCGGGTCTCCCGCTGTGGTCCCTGGGCAGGCCGATCTGGGCCCAAAGGTGTGGCCATCACCGTGATCCCGGCGCTTCCGGGGTAAGTTGGCGGGTATGGCGACACGTACTTCCCCCTCGCGCGCCGCCAGCACGGACGGACGCAAGAAGACATCCGGCACCGGCGCTGGCAGCCGCGCGAAGACGTCGAAGAAGAGCACCACGGCCCAGGACCCGGAGCGGGGCAACCTCGTGGCCTCCGCGCTGCGCGGCCTCTGGATGGCGTTCGCCACCCCGGTCGGCTCGGCGATCCGCGGCATCGGGCGCCAGGTGAAGATCCATCCGGAGGACCGACGCGACGGCGCGGCGCTGGTGTTCATCCTGCTGGCCCTCGTGACGGCCGTCGTGGACTGGTGGGGCGTGCGGCAGCACGACCACTGGACCATCGACATCGTCCACAACGGCACCGCCGGCACCTTCGGCTGGGCCTCGGCTCTGCTGCCGGTGGTGCTGCTCATCACCGCGGTCCGCTACATCCGTCACCCCCAGGAGCATGAGGGCAACAGCCGCGTCGCCATCGGGCTGACCCTGATCCTGTGTTCCTCTGCCGGGCTGGCGCACCTGGCCCACGGCATGCCGGCCCTCAACGCCGCCTTCGAGAACATGCTCGCCTCGGGCGGCATCATCGGATACCTGGTGACCGTGCCCCTGGCCACCCTCATCACGTCCTACCCCGTGTGGGGGATCCTTACTCTGACACTTCTGGCGGGCATCCTGGTGCTCACCGACACTCCGCTGCGACGCATCCCCCAGCGGGTCGCCGTCGCGAAGGCCTATGTGGTGGGGGAGAAGCCCGAGCCCCTGCCGGAGACCAAGCCGCTGGAGGAGGGCACCGCGGCCCCCGCGGCCGCGGAGAAGCCCGCTCGGAAGCCTCGGCGGTCCCGAGCTCAGCATGCCGCACCTGCCGACGCCGGCGCTGAGGACGTCTTCGAGGACAGCCCGGAGCCCGGGAAGAAGGGCCTGCTCGCCAAGATCCTCGGGTCCAAGGCGGAACCGGAGGAACCGACGCAGGAGTTCGGCTCAGCGGACCACGACCAGGCCGCACTCGCCGGCGAGGGCGCCTATGACAGCCCCGTGCTTGAGGAGGGGACGGAGGCCTCCGCACCGACGGTCCCACCCGGAGTGCGCCGCCCCACAGCCCAGGAACTGGCCATCCAGCGCGCCCGGGAGAAGGCCGCCGAGTCCGGCCAAGTGCCGGGCGCGACCAGCGCCGCGGACGTCGCCGGGAGCGCAGGAAGCGCTCACGCGGGCGCATTCGAAGGGATTCCTGCCCAGCCGGACCCCCAACCGTCGACACAGCCGGCCGCGACTGCCCGGCCCGCCGTCGTGCCCTCCGCCCCTGCGGAGACCCCCGCCCCGGTCAGTGACCTTCCGGTCCGCTCGGAGCAGCTGGAGCTCGCCGGTGATGTCACCTACACCCTGCCCGATCAGGGCATGCTGCCGTCCGGTCCGCCGCCGAAGGAGCACACCAGCGCCAATGACGAGATCGTCGACGCGCTGAACCAGACGTTCTCCCAGTTCAAGGTGGACGCCCAGGTCACCGGGTTCTCCCGGGGACCGACGGTGACCCGCTACGAGGTGGAGCTGACACCGGGCACCAAGGTGGAGAAGGTCACCTCCCTGGAGAAGAACATCTCCCTGGCGGTGGCCTCCAACGAGGTTCGCATCCTCAGCCCCATCCCGGGCAAGTCGGCGATCGGCATCGAGATCCCGAACAAGGACAAGGAGGTCGTCGCCCTCGGCGACGTCCTGCGCTCCAACGCCGCGCGCAAGACCGAGCACCCCATGATCATGGGCGTGGGCAAGGACATCGAGGGCGGCTATGTGGTGGCCAACCTCGCGAAGATGCCGCACCTGCTGGTCGCCGGTGCCACCGGGGCCGGAAAGTCGGCGTTCGTGAACTCCATGGTGACCTCCGTGCTCATGCGTGCCACTCCGGACGAGGTCCGGATGGTCATGGTGGACCCGAAGCGCGTGGAGCTCACCGCCTACGAGGGTGTGCCGCACCTGGTCACCCCCATCATCACGGATCCGAAGAAGGCCGCCGAGGCCCTGCAGTGGGTCGTCAAGGAGATGGACAACCGCTACGACGACCTCGCCCACTTCGGGTACAAGCACGTCGACGACTTCAACAAGGCGGTGCGCAACGGGAAGATCCAGCTGCCGCCGGACTCTAAGCGGGATCTGCGCCCCTACCCGTATCTGTTGGTGATCGTCGACGAGCTCGCCGACCTGATGATGGTCGCCCCGCGCGATGTCGAGGACTCGATCGTGCGCATCACCCAGCTGGCGCGTGCCGCCGGCATCCACCTGGTGCTGGCCACCCAGCGGCCTTCGGTCAACGTGGTGACCGGACTCATCAAGGCCAATGTGCCGTCCCGCATGGCCTTCGCCACCTCCTCGGCCACGGACTCCCGCGTGGTGCTGGACTCGGTGGGAGCGGAGAAGCTGCTCGGCCAGGGTGACGCCCTGTTCCTGCCGATGGGCATGAACAAGCCGATGCGTGTGCAGGGTGCCTGGGTCAACGAGTCCGAGGTCCATGGGGTGGTCGAGCATGTGAAGTCGCAGCTGAAGGCGCAGTACCGCGAGGACGCGGTCGCCGCGATGGAGCCCAAGAAGCGGGAGATCGACGCCGACATCGGTGACGACCTCGACCTGCTGCTGCAGGCCACCGAGCTCGTGGTCACCACGCAGTTCGGCTCCACCTCGATGCTGCAGCGCAAGCTGCGCGTCGGATTCGCCAAGGCCGGACGCCTGATGGACCTCATGGAGTCCCGCGGGGTGGTCGGTCCCTCCGAAGGGTCGAAGGCTCGGGACGTGCTCGTCTCGCCGGAGGAGCTTCCCGGCGTACTGGCCACCATCCGCGGCGAGGACCCGCCCACGGCGGCACCCTCGGAGGATGCGCCGGGCGCCTATGAGGGTGCCCCGGTGGATCTGGATCCCGCATCCGGTGTGCCGACGGGAGCTCCTGCCCCGACCGGGCCCACCGAGGCGGCTCCTCAGGCGGAGCATCACGGCGGCGGGGGGCACTCGGACGCGGTGCCGGCCCGCCAGCCACGGGGCCAGGGGGCGCCGCCGTCGGGCGGTGCGACCATGTCCGGCATGAGTTCCGCGGACCTGATCGCTCGCGACCTGGCCGAGCGCACTGCTGCTCTGCCGGAGGCGAGGGACTATCATGACGGACACGACTCCACCGCCTCGGAGGACGCCTGGCAGCTCACCGGTCGATGAGCTGCTCAGACCGAGCCCCGGGCCGCGCCCTGACCCGCCGAGAAGAGGAGCCTCGTGAGCCCGTCCACCCCTGAACCGGCGAACGCCGCACAGCCTCCGCTGCTGAACATCGCCAATGTGCTCACCATGCTGCGCATCGCGTTGGTGCCGCTGTTCGTCTGGTTCCTGCTGCTGGATGCCGACGGCGGTGCCGCCGGCGGGATCGAGGCCACCAACGGGGGGTGGCGATGGGCCGCCGCCGGAGTGTTCGCCGTCGCGATGATCACGGACAAGATCGACGGCGACCTCGCCCGGGCGCGCAACCTGGTCACCGACTTCGGCAAGATCGCCGACCCGATCGCGGACAAGCTGCTCATCGGCGCGGGGCTGGTGATGCTCTCGATCCTCAGTGAGCTGCCCTGGTGGGTGACGATCGTGATTCTGGCCCGGGAGCTGGGCGTCACCGTGCTGCGCATGGTGGTCATCCGCTACGGTGTGATGCCGGCGTCCCGGGGTGGGAAGCTCAAGACGGTCCTGCAGTCGGCCGGTCTGCAGCTGATGCTGCTGCCGCTGGTGGTGATCGCCGGCTGGCTCTCCGACGTCGCGTTCTGGATCATGATGGCCGCGCTGGTCGTCACCGTGGTGACCGGCATCGACTATGTGTTCTCGGCCATCAGGCTGCGCCGTGAAACCCGCTGATCCGCACAGGAGGCGTGACCATGGCAATAGGAGCTGAGCGCGGCCCCGGTGGCCCGGGGACTCGAGGCCCGGACCGCGCGCAGGAACCGGCACCGGTCCGAGAGCATCGGCCGGATCCCGCCGTGGCCCATGAACGGTGGGCCGATGACGGCCGGAGGGTCTCGGGTGGAGCGCGGCAGATCGCCGGAGAGGCGGAGCGGCGCACGGACCCGGTGGAGATCATCCAGCGCTGCGCGCATCGTGGTCTGACCGTGGCCACGGCTGAGTCGCTGACCGCCGGGTCGCTCGCGGCGCGCCTGGCCGATGTGCCCGGCGCCTCCGCCGCGCTGGTCGGCGGAGTCGTCGCCTACTGCAATCCGGTGAAGCACCAGCTGCTCGGCGTCGACGAGGATGTGCTCGAAGAGCGCGGCGCGGTCGATCCTGCCGTGGCCGCTGCGATGGCCCGAGGTGCGGCCGGGGCCACAGGGGCCGCGCTGGGCGTCTCGACGACCGGCGTCGCCGGGCCCGAGCCTCATGAGGGCAAGGACGTCGGCACCGTGTATGTGGGGCTGGCCTGCAGGAAGGGCGACGCTGAGCGGCTCGGGCTCCGCCTTCCGGAGTCCTGTGAACCCGACGAGGGCGGCTCCTCGGCTGCCGACGCACCTGGTGTGGAGGAGTCCTGGATCGCCGGCTCCCTGCTGCTAGATCTCGACGGCGACCGGGCGGCCATCCGGGATGCGAGCGTCGAGGGGGCGCTGAAACTGGTGGAGGAGCTTCTGCTCTCCGAGCCGCCCGGATTCGGCGATCCCCGCTAGAGTGGGGAACAAAACCGGGCCCGGCCGAGTTGTCGTCCGGTGAAGCGTCTGCATCGCACCGTTCCTGGTGAGGTCCAGCACCTGACCGAGGAGCAGACGCAGTGAGGGCCATCGGAGTCCACGAAGGAGAAAGCCCATGGTGAGACAGCCAGTCACCGTCAACGGCGTCACCCGTTGGAAAGACCTGGACGTCGACGCCGCCCCGGCCGCTGAGTCCAAGGAGGCCAAGGCTGTGGTCCTGCGTCAGGAGATCGGCGATGTCCTGCGCAGCATCCGCCAGGCCGAGGGCCGCACGCTGCGCGATGTCTCGCACGGCGCGCGGGTCTCGCTGGGCTACCTGTCCGAGGTCGAGCGCGGCCAGAAGGAGGCGTCGTCTGAGCTGTTGGCGTCGATCTGCGCCGCCTTGGACGTGCCGCTGTCGGCGATGCTTGGTCAGGTGGCCGAGCGGGTCGCCGTCGCGGAAGGGCTGCACGTGCCGGACACCGTGCCCACCGAGTTCCAGCGGGAGTTCGGTCACGGGGTGGTGCCCGACGGCATCCCCGAGGAGTTCACCCACGAGGAGTTCGCCCGCACCTGCGGCTGAGCCTCCCTTGACAGCCGAGAGGGCCGCCCCGCTCCGGGGCGGCCCTCTCGTGTCTTCTCGCGCGCCCGGGTCCGTGATCCGGCTCTCCACCCCTTAGACTGAGGCGCATGGATACGCCCGACCGCGCTGCCCTGGTCCGAGAGCTGGAGCGGGAGTTCAACCGGCTCTTCGTACGACGCCGGTTCAACGCCCTGCAGCTGGCCCGACGGATCGACCCGGAGATCGAGCCCGCCTCCTACTCCGTGCTGGCCACTCTGCAGAACGAGGGCCCGGCCCGGATGACGTCGATCGCACGGTATCTGGGGATCGGCAAGCCGACGCTGTCCCGCCAGCTGACGACGCTGGTGTCCCGCGGATGGGTGAGCAAGGAGACGGATCCCGCCGACGGCCGAGCTCAGACCATCACGCTCACCTCCGAGGGCCGCCGCCGCCTCGAGGCCGCCCAGCAGGAGCGCGCCGAGCGTTATCTGACGATGCTCCAGTCCTGGAGCGAGGACGAGATCGAGACGCTGTATTCCCTGGTGGCCAAGCTCAACCGCACCTATGCGGAGCTGGATCCCACTGGTGCCGGTGCATCCGCCGCCGCCAGTGCTGAGGAGTCGGAGGGCGACGACGTCGCGTCTCCCGCCTCCCCGGACTGATCGGATCCGGACTGCACTGATCCCGACTGCACTGTTCTGGATCGCACTGTTCCGGATTGCACTGTGCGGGGCTGTGCTGTGCCGAGCCGCGGCCCCGCGGCTGCCGGGCTGGAGACGGGTGACGCCCGTTCGACATGACATGATCTGGCCGGCCACTGTGCCGACGGAGAGGACGCGCCCATGCGGCTGAGCAGATTCTGGTTCCTCATGGAGGAGGAGTTCGGCTCCGGCTATGCCCATGTGCTGGCCGGTTCGCTGGTGCTCAGCGACTATCAGAAGACGGCGCTGCAGGCCCTCGACGCCGGCGTCAGCCCGCGTGACGTGTGGGAAGCGGTCTGCGATCAGCAGGACGTGCCCGCCTCACGGCGCCTGGGCCGGGACCTTCCGCCCAAGCGCTGAGCGTGGAGCGGTCCCGAGGGTGACCGCGCGGCGGCCTCCGGACGAGCTCGCAGCGAGGACCGACACGCGCGCCGGGTTCGAAGCTGTGTTCGATGCAGTGCGGTAGTGTTCTCCACAGAAGGTGCTGCAGACGACGAGCGCCACGCCCGGCCGTCCACAGGATGGCTTGACCGTCTCGGATGTGTCAGAGGTGGTGCGTAGTGTCAGAGAAGTCAGCACCGCACAGGTGCGAGTCCATCAGCACAGACGACGTCACAGAGGTGAACCATGGCAGTCAGCCCCGACCGGGAGAAGGCTCTCGAAGCCGCCCTGGCCCAGATCGACAAGCAGTACGGCAAGGGCTCGGTGATGCGCCTGGGGGACGAGACCCGGGCGCCGATCGAGACCATCTCCACCTCCTCCATCTCGATGGATGCCGCGCTCGGCATCGGGGGCTTCCCTCGCGGTCGTGTCGTGGAGATCTACGGTCCGGAATCCTCCGGAAAGACCACGGTCGCACTCCACGCGGTGGCCAATGCGCAGAAGAACGGCGGCATCGCGGCGTTCATCGACGCGGAGCATGCGCTGGACCCGACCTACGCGGCCAAGCTCGGAGTGGACACGGACGCGCTGCTGGTCTCCCAGCCGGACACCGGCGAGCAGGCGCTGGAGATCATGGACATGCTGGTCTCCTCCGGATCCCTGGACATCGTCGTCATCGACTCGGTGGCGGCGCTGGTGCCGCGCGCTGAGATCGAGGGTGAGATGGGGGACAGCCACGTCGGGCTCCAGGCCCGTCTGATGTCGCAGGCGCTGCGCAAGATCACCGGACGCCTGGCCCAGACGAAGACGACCGCGATCTTCATCAACCAGCTGCGTGAGAAGGTCGGAGTCTTCTTCGGCTCCCCGGAGACCACCTCAGGAGGCAAGGCGCTGAAGTTCTACGCCTCGGTCCGGGTGGACGTGCGCCGCATCGAGACCCTCAAAGAGGGCACCAATGCGGTGGGCAACCGGACGCGCGCCAAGATCGTGAAGAACAAGATGGCCCCGCCCTTCAAGCAGGCCGAGTTCGACATCCTCTACGGCGAGGGGATCTCTCGCGAAGGAGGCCTGATCGACGTCGGCGTGGAGAACGGACTGGTCAAGAAGTCCGGAGCCTGGTTCACCTACGACGGCGACCAGCTCGGTCAGGGCAAGGAGAAGGCGCGGCAGTTCCTCAAGGACAATCCGGATCTTGCCGATGAGATCGAGCGACGCATCAAGCAGAAGCTCGGCATCATCGCCCCGGACGCCGACGAGGACGGGCCGGCCCTGAAGGCCGTCGACGGTCCCGCCTGATCCTGGCCGATGAACGCCAGCCCGGACCCTGTCAGCCCACACCCTGCGAGCCCAGACCCCGCGAGCCCGGACCCGACCCGTGCCTCCCGTGAGGACACCATCGCGTCACTGCGGAAGGAGCTGACGCGCCTCGAGACGGGGGAGACGACCTCGACCCTCTTTCAGGAGGGGCCTGGCGACGCCCCCGTCTCGTCCGCGGACGTGTCCTCCGATGCTCCCGTCGCGCCGCGATGGCCCGATCAGGCGAGTTCGGCTCAGGCGGGTACGGCGGAGCCGACCCCGCCGGCAGCGTCATCCCCACCGGCGGAGACAACTCCGTCAGCAGAGACAACCCCGTCAGCAGAGCCCGTAGGCGCGATCGGCGGCGATGGTCCCAGAGACGATGACCACGAGCGGGCACGCGCTGTGGTGCTGCGCAAGCTCACCGGCTCGGCCAAGAGCCGCCACCAGCTCTCGGAGACTCTGCGAGAGAAGGGATTCTCCGAGAGCGTCATCGGGGCGGTCCTGGACCGTCTCGAGGAGGTCCAGCTCATCGACGACGCCGCATTCGCACGCATGTGGGTGCGGACCAGGCATGAGACGCGCGGCCTCGGTCGTGCCGCCCTGCGGCGTGAGCTGAAGGATCGCGGCATCGCGGAGGCACTCGCCGAAGAGGCCCTCGAGCAGCTCAGTGTCGCGGACGAGGATGCGATGGCCCGGGAGCTGATCGGCAAGAGGCTGCGCGGGGTCGCTCTGCCTGCCGGCCATGACGCCGCCGCCCGGAAGGAGCGGGACCGTCAGACTCGTCGCCTCGTCTCGATGCTGGCTCGCCGAGGACACAGCCCCGGGGCGGCCTTCCAGCTGGTGCGTGAGGCACTGGAGGACCACACTGCCGAGGGGATGCCCTGAAGGCGGCGCTCGTGTCTCGAGGGGCAGTGGCTGAGCCGCAGCACCGACGTCTGGCCGCAGCAGATTGCCTGGACGCGTAGAATTGACCGGCACCGCGGCTCAAGACCGCGCCCGAGTCCGAGACCGCCCCCGTGAGATCTGCGAGCGTGACCATGACCGAGACGACGTTGGACCGCACCGACCCCGCCCACCCGGCACGAGGCTCCGCAACGGCTTCTGCTGTGGATGCGGGCCTGGACCTGGCATCCCCGAGTCGCACCTATGAGGTCCGCACGTTCGGCTGCCAGATGAACGTCCATGACTCTGAGCGCATCTCCGGGCTGCTGGAAGATGCCGGCTACGTGGCGGCGGAAGAGGGCGCCACCCCGGATCTGGTGGTCTTCAACACCTGTGCCGTGCGGGAGAACGCGGACAACAAACTCTATGGACACCTCGGCATGCTGCGCGGCACCAAGCGGGAGCACGCGGGCATGCAGATCGCCGTCGGCGGCTGTCTGGCGCAGAAGGACCAGAACACGGTGTTGGAGAAGGCGCCCTGGGTGGACGTCGTCTTCGGCACCCACAACATCGGCTCGCTGCCCACTCTGCTGGAGCGTTCGCGCCACAATCAGGACGCCGAGATCGAGATCCTCGAGTCGTTGGAGACCTTCCCCTCCACGTTGCCCACCAAGAGGGACGCCGTCTACTCCGGCTGGGCGTCGATCTCCGTGGGATGCAACAACACGTGCACGTTCTGCATCGTTCCCTCGCTGCGGGGGAAGGAACGTGACCGGCGCCCTGGCGACATCCTCGCCGAAGTCCAGGCGCTCGTCGCCGACGGCGCTGTGGAGGTCACCCTGCTGGGGCAGAACGTCAACACCTACGGAGTCGAGTTCGGAGACCGTGGGGCCTTTGCGAAGCTTCTGCGTGCCTGCGGTGACATCGACGGCCTGGAGCGGGTCCGGTTCACCAGCCCGCACCCGGCCTCCTTCACCGACGACGTCATCGAGGCCATGGCCGAGACTCCCAATGTGATGCCGCAGCTCCACATGCCCCTGCAGTCCGGTTCCGACACCGTGCTGAAGGCCATGCGACGGTCCTACCGCTCGAAGAAGTTCCTGGGCATCCTCGACAAGGTGCGGGAGCGCATGCCCCATGCCTCGGTCACCACCGACATCATCGTGGGCTTCCCCGGGGAGACCGAGAAGGACTTCGAGGACACGCTGCGGGTGGTCGAGGCCTCTCGCTTCTCCTCGGCGTTCACCTTCCAGTACTCGCCGCGGCCGGGCACGCCGGCGGCGACCATGGAGGACCAGATCCCCAAGGCGGTCGTCCAGGAACGCTTCGAGCGACTCGTGGAGCTGCAGAATCGGATCACCGCGGAGGAGAACCAGCGCCAGATCGGCACCACGCAGGAGCTGCTGGTCACCGCCGACGCCGGGACCAAGGGGTCGGAGACCGGCCGCCTCTCGGGCCGCGCAGCGGACAACCGGCTGGTGCACTTCTCGGTCCCCGCAGGTGCCGAGTCGCCCCGCCCAGGGGACTTCGTCTCCGTGACGATCACCGACGCCGGATCCCACCACCTGCTCGCCGATCCCGCCTCCGCCCAGGAGTACCATCTGCGCCGGTCCCGGGCCGGCGACGCGTGGGATCGTGCGCAGGCAGAATCCTGCGGAGTCGGCACCACCCAGGTCGGAGGCGCCCAGCCCGGGCCTGTCTCCCTGGGCATGCCGACGCTGCGCTCGGACGGCTGAGCCGGTGGCGAGTTCCTCCCGTCCGCCGTTGATCGCTGTCGTTGGGGCGACCGCCACCGGGAAGTCCGCCCTCGGCGTGGAGCTCGCCCGTCGGCTCGACGGTGAGGTCATCAACGCCGACTCGATGCAGCTCTACCGCGGCATGGACATCGGCACCGCCAAGGTGACGGCGGACCAGCGGCGCGGAGTCCCCCACCACCTGCTCGACGTCCTCGACGTCACCGAGGAGGCCTCCGTGGCCGTCTATCGGGACCGGGCGCGGGAACTGGTCCGTGAGACCCGGTCGCGCGGCCGCACACCCATCCTCGTCGGGGGCTCCGGGCTCTACGTGCGCGCCGTCGTCGACGCCATCGAGTTTCCGCCCACCGAGCCGGGAGTGCGCAGCCGGCTCGCCCAATGGCTGGAGGACGAGGGTGCGGGCGCGCTGCGGGAGGAGCTGCGCCGGGCAGACCCGGAGTCGGCCGCCGTCATCAAGGACGACCGTCGGCTGGTGCGCGCGTTGGAGGTCGTCTCCATCACCGGGCGGACCTTCTCCTCCTTCATGCCGCGACGGATCCACGAGCCCACGGTGGAGCCGGTGGTCCAGCTGGGCCTCAGCCTTCCCCGGGAGACCTTGCAGTCCCGCATCGCCGCCCGCGTCGAGGAGATGGCCGCCCACGGTCTCCTCGAGGAGGTCCGGGCGCTGGAGGATCGAGGCCTCCGCGAGGGCCGCACCGCCTCGCGGGCCATCGGCTACCAGCAGTTCCTCGACGTGCTCGACGGCAGGATCAGCCAGGAGGAGGCGGTGGAGGACACCACCGTGGCCACCCGTCGTTTCGCCAAACGTCAGGACACCTGGTTCCGCGCCGATCCACGGATCCGCTGGCTTCCCGTGGACCTGGAGGCCGACGACGTCGCCGGATCCCTCGCCGACCAGGCTGAGCCCGCGCTGCGGGAAGGACCGGAGTCCTCCTGACGTTGTAGCCTGCAGCGCAGTTGTAGCCTGCATCGCACCCGCCGCATCTCACCCCCCCCCACCCCTTCAGGAAGGCAGCCCCTGTGGCCCACCACCTCTCCGCCCTCGACGCGCTGCGTGGCGCCCCCTTCACCAAGGCCCACGCCACAGGCAACGACTTCGTGATGTTCGCGGACCCCGACGGCACGCGGCACATCACACCCGAGGTGGTGAAGGCCCTGTGCGACCGGCACCTGGGCGTCGGCGGCGACGGGCTCATCCGCGCCGTCCCGGTCCGGCACGTCGCGGAGGCGCGCGACATCGCTGCCGCTGATGAAGACCTCTCGGCGCATGGCGGCGAGGACCTGTGGTTCATGGACTACTGGAATGCCGACGGCACAGTGGCCGAGATGTGCGGCAACGGTGTGCGGGCGTTCGCTCATTTCCTGGTCTCCGAGGACCTCGTCCAGCTCGAGGAGGAGGAGCAGCTGCCGGTGGTGACGCGGGCCGGAGCGCGGACCGTACGACGTGTCCCGGAGGGCTATGCCATCGGCATGGGCATCTGGTCCTTCCTGGATCCCGAACTCGCCAGCTCCAACGCCTCCGACTCGTTGGTCATCGCCCAGGGGCTCACCGACCCTCGGCCCGCGCTGAGCATCTCGATGGGCAACCCGCACACGGTCGTCGCACTGTCCGCGGAGCAGGCGCTCGAGGACCTGGACCTGAACCAGGCGCCCCAGGTGGACCCGGTGCCGCCGGACGGGACCAATGTGGAGTTCGTCGTGCCGGCCGATCCTCTCGTCGTCGACGGCGAGGGGCAGGTCCGTCTGCGCGTCCACGAGCGCGGCGTGGGTGAGACGCTGTCCTGCGGCACCGGTGCATGTGCGGCGGCCGCCGCCGTGCGGGTCTGGGCGGCCGAGGACGGCGTCGACACCTGGACCGTCCAGGTCCCCGGAGGGCGGCTGCGTGTGCGCTTCCTCTCCCGTGCCGACGGGGCGGAGGACGTGGAGCTCTCGGGCCCGGCAGAGAACGTCTACCGCGGCACCATCATCTGATCGTGCGGACTCGGGACGCGGGGGAGCGGGAAGGATGAGCGCTCACGGGAAGGCTCAGCCGCCGGTCCGCGTCACCCGCAGGAGGCGGAACCCCTTGTCCGTCTCTGGCCGGTCCGCGTCGAAGTCGTCGCCCACGGCGGCCAGCATCGAACGGATCCAGGTCAGCAGCGAATCGGCGCCGAGGTTCTTCTGCACGACCAGCCAGGCTTCGGCATCATCGGCCAGCCGGGGAAGCCACAGCTCCAGCAGTTCGTGCAGCACGGCCTTGCCCACCCTGATCGGGGGATTGGACCAGATGGTGTCGAACCGGACGCCCGCGGGCACCTGGTCAGGGGAGAGGACCTCCACGTTGTCCAGCCCGAGCCGCCGCGCGTTCTCCGCGCACAGCTCACGGGCCCGCTCGTTGACGTCCACAGCCCAGACGGCCGCCTCCGGCGAGCGGAGCGCCATCGTCAGGGCGATCGGCCCCCACCCGCAGCCGATGTCCAGCAGATGCCCTGCGGGAGCAGGGTCCGGGACGTGCTTGAGCAGTACGGCGGTGCCCTTGTCGATGCCCTCGGGAGAGAAGATGCCGCCGGCGGTGACCACCGAGACGGCACGGCCTGCCAGATCGACGTCGATCTCGCGCCGCTTCAGGGGGCCCGAGGGTGCGGAGGAGAAGTAGTGCTGTGAGCTCACCCGTCGATGCTATCTCCTGCACGGTCCAGGATTCGCTGTCCACCGTCAGAACCCGTAGAATGGAGCACCATGTGGATTATCTACCTCTGATGCTCCCGTGAGAGGCGGCCTGGCCGCCCACGGTCGAGCACGCGGACGACCCGGCACTCTGCGCTGACGCGGACAGTCGGCCCAGCCCGCGACCATCCGCCAGCATGATCATCCGCCCGGCCCCTCGGCGAGCTCCGTCGCGACGGCCCGGGACCACCACCTCTCGAATCCGCGCCCCACCAGCCGTCCCCGTGGTCGGCCCGCCGCAGGCGAACCCGCCGGGCGGCCCGGTCCGGGCGACCCTTCCACTGAGACGCCTCCACGACGACGGCTGCCCTGCGAAGCGACCAGGGCCTCGTCGTCCACAGATGGCACTGGTCGCTAGTGCCCCTGCACGGCCGCGCCGTAGGATGGAAGGACCCTCTGACGAGGGTGCGCCGGAGCCGAGATCCGGCATCGCGGGATCCGCCGCTGACCGGCGATCCCCTTGAGGAGACTATGACGAACACGCACCATGACAGCATCACACCCAGCACGGGCGACGAGGACCTGCAGCCCCAGGACCAGGCGGGCTCCGGCTCGGCGGCCGAGAGCGGGGACCAGGCATCCGTGGACGCCACCATCGAACGGATCCTGGCCGCCGACCAGGCACGCGCCGAGACGGTCGCCCGCTCGGGGCGGACCCGCTTCGTCGCCGACCCTGGGCATCGACGCGAGGACCAGGATGCGGAGCGGCGCCGCCGCTCCGTGCTGGAGGAACAGGCCCGTGAGCTCTCCGATCTGAGGACCGAGCACACCGAGGCCGACGGCGACCAGTTCGACCTGCTCGAGCGCCGGTCGCTGCGCCGCGTCGAGGGTCTCTCGACGGAGCTCGAAGACGTCACTGAGGTCGAGTATCGCCAGCTGCGCCTCGAACGCGTCGTGCTGGCAGGACTGTGGACTGAGGGCCCCATCGCCGAGGCGGAACACTCGCTGCGGGAGCTCGCCGCACTGGCGGAGACCGCCGGTTCCACCGTCCTGGACGGCTTCGTCCAGCGCCGCTCCACCCCGGACCCGGGGACATTCTTCGGCTCCGGCAAGGCAGAGGAGATCCGTCAGGCCGTCGCCGAACTGGGCGCGGACACCGTCGTCGTCGACTCCGAGCTCGCCCCCTCGCAGCGTCGTGGCCTCGAGGACATCGTCAAGGTCAAGGTCATCGACCGCACCGGCCTGATCCTGGACATCTTCGCCCAGCATGCCAAGTCTCGGGAGGGCAAGGCGCAGGTGGAGCTCGCCCAGCTGGAATACCTCCTGCCGCGTCTCCGCGGCTGGGGCGAGTCGATGTCCCGGCAGGCCGGTGGTCAGGTCGGCGGCGCCGGGGCCGGCATGGGCTCTCGCGGACCCGGTGAGACCAAGATCGAGCTGGACCGGCGCCGCATCAACACGCGCATGGCCAAGCTGCGCAAACAGATCGCTGGCATGAAGCCGGCCCGTGAGGCGAAGCGCGCCAATCGGAAGCGGCATGCCGTGCCGTCGGTGGCGATCGCCGGCTACACCAACGCCGGCAAGTCGTCCCTGCTGAACCGGCTCACCGATGCCGGCGTGATGGTGGAGAACGCCCTGTTCGCCACCCTGGACCCCACCACCCGCAAGGCCGTGACGCCGGACGGCATCGGCTACACGCTCTCGGACACGGTCGGGTTCGTGCGTCAGCTGCCCACTCAGCTGGTGGAGGCGTTCCGCTCCACGCTGGAGGAGGTCGCCGACGCCGACCTGATCCTCCACGTGGTCGATGCCTCGCATCCTGAGCCGGAGAGCCAGATTAGCGCGGTGCGCACCGTGCTTGCCGAGGTGGACGCTCACGAGGTCCCCGAGATCATCGTGCTGAACAAGGTAGACATGGCTGACGACGTCGTCGTCGACCGCATCCGACGGCGCGAGCCGCGGACCGTGCTGGTCTCGGCCCACACGGGTCAGGGCATCGATGAGCTGCGGCAGCTGATCAGCGAGTCGATCCCGCGGCCGGACGTGTCCCTGGAACTGCTGGTGCCGTATGCAGCAGGAGACGTGGTCTCTCGACTGCATGAGGCGGATGCGGAGATTCTGAGCACCGAGTACCTGGCTGAGGGCACGCGCATGAGCGTGAAGGTGCGCCCGAGCCTCGCCGCGGAGCTGCAGGAGCATGTCATCGGCGGTGCCTCCGCGGCGACCGACGAGCCGGGCGCCGCGTGAGTCCGGAGGCGCCGACGACACAGTCCACCGGGCACCTGCGCTCCACGGAGCTGCTGGATCATGTGGTCTCCGCGATGGGCGGCGTGCACCGCGAAGGGCAGATGGACATGGCGCGGCACGTGAGCCACGCCCTGCGCCGGCGTCGTCACCTGCTCGTGCAGGCGGGCACCGGGACCGGCAAGTCGCTGGCCTACCTGGTGCCCGCTGTGGTGCACGCGTTGGAGGCGGACCGTCCGGTGCTGATCTCCACCGCGACGTTGGCGCTGCAGGCACAGATCATGGGCCGTGATCTGCCCCGACTGTTGGACCATCTGGGGGAGGAGCTGGAGGAGGAGGTCTCCATCGCCCTGGTCAAGGGACGGGCGAACTACCTGTGCCGGCACAAGCTGGACGGCGGGTTCCCCGACCAGGACGACGAGCAGGCGCTCTTCTCCTTCGGCGACGAGCCTGCCGTGGACTCCGTGCCGGAGCCGGGTTCACGGCTGGGGCGTGAGATCGTGCGGCTGCGCGAATGGGCCGAAGAGACCTCCACGGGAGACCGAGACGACCTGCCTGAGGGCGTCTCGGACAAGGCGTGGCGTCAGGTCTCCGTCAATGCCGTCGACTGCATCGGTCCGCGGAAGTGCCCCATGGCGGCTGAGTGCTTCTCCGAGCTTGCGCGGGAGCAGGCTCAGGAGGCCGACATCGTGGTCACCAACCACGCCATGCTGGCCATCGACGCCTTCGAGGGGCTGCAGGTGCTGCCCGAGCACGACGCGGTGATCATCGATGAGGCCCATGAGCTGGCTGATCGCGTCACCTCGGCGGTCACAGCACAGCTCTCCGTCCAGATGATCCAGACGGCCGCGGCCACGCTGCGGCGTCACACCGCGCTCAGCGGCGAGGACCTGCAGGCGGCGGCCATCGCCGTCGACGCTGCCTTCCACGGCAAGGAGTCGGGGCTGCTGGCACGCGGCCTGGACGCCCAGCAGAGCCAGGCGTTGGAGATCACCCGCAACGCCGCCCGCACCGCGCTGTCTGACAGCAAGCCGTCCGGCGAGGCCGAGGCCGACACCGGACGCTCCACCGCACGGGCACGGGTCCAGGCGGTGCAGGAGACCGCTGAGCGCATGCTGAACTCCCGGGAGACGCCGGACGTCATCTGGCTGACCCGCCCGGGCAGCTTCAGCCCGGGCGTGGGATACCGCGAGGCAGACATCACGGAGCCGCCGATCCTGAACGTCGCACCGACGTCGGTGGCGGGTCGCCTGCGGGAGGGCCTCTTCGGAGAGCGCACGGTGGTGCTCACCTCCGCCACGCTGACCATCGGCGACAGCTTCGACCCGGTGGCGGGGTCACTCGGGCTGGGCGGGGAGAATGCCCCCGCCTGGGACGCCATCGACGTCGGCAGCCCTTTCGACTACCCGAAGCAGGGCGTGCTCTATGTGGCCAAGGACCTCCCCGCGCCGTCCTTGAAGACCGCTGATCGGCAGCGGGACGAGCTCGCCGGGCTCATCGAGGCGTCACGGGGCGCGACGCTGGCCCTGTTCTCCTCGCGCCGCGCCGCTGAAGAGGCCGCCGAGGAGCTGCGGGAACGCCTGGAGGTGCCGATTCTGTGTCAGGGTGACGCCACCATGTCGGCCCTGGTCCGCCAGTTCGCCGAGGATGAAGAGTCCTGTCTGTTCGGGACGATGAGCCTCTGGCAGGGGGTGGACGTCCCGGGCCGATCGTGCCGACTGGTGGCGATCGACCGCATCCCGTTCCCCCGACCCGACGATCCGCTGATGAGCGCCCGCACCCAGGAAGTGGCGCGCAACGGTGGAAACGGCTTCATGCAGGTCGCGGCCACGCACGCCGCCACCCGGCTGGCTCAGGGGGCTGGGCGACTGATCCGCAGCGCCGAGGACCGGGGCGTGCTGGCGATCCTGGACTCTCGCCTGGCCACCGCACGGTACGGCGGCTTCCTGAAGAAGTCCATGCCGGAGTTCTGGCCCACTGTCGACGGAGACGTCGCGCGAGGGGCACTGCGGCGGCTCGCCGGCCAGGGGCTCGATCCGAGCGCCTGACTGGCGTCCTCGTGCGCAGAAGGACACAGAAGGAGGGGCGCCGACCGTACGGTCGGCGCCCCTCCTTCTGTGCGGGCCTGCCGGATGGTCTCCGGGCGGCGCTGGGGGCCGTGAGGGTGCCTGGTCTCGAGGCTGCGTGGCTCAGAGGCTCCGCAGTACGGTGACGACCTTGCCCATAATGGTGGCCTGATCCCCGAGGATCGGCTCATAGCTGCGGTTCTGCGGGAGCAGCCACTGATGCCCGTCGCGCCGCCGGAGAGTCTTCACGGTCGCCTCATCATCGAGCAGGGCGGCGACGATGTCTCCGTTCTCGGCCGTGTGCTGGCGACGCACCACCACCCAGTCGTCCTCGAAGATGCCGGCCTCGATCATCGAGTCGCCGCGTACCTGGAGCATGAACAGCTCACCTTCGCCGGTGAGCTGGCGAGGCAGCGGCATGACGTCCTCGACCTGCTGCTCGGCCAGGATGGGACCACCTGCAGCGATGCGACCGACCACCGGAATGTCGGTCGTCCGGCTGTCCGTCTGCTCGCGGTAGGCGTCGAGATCGACGACCGCACCGTCATCGGAGGCCTGACGTGCCGGGGAAGAGCTCGGGGGAGGGAACGCCGGCTCGTCCGGGACGTCCGCAGCGATGAGGCGGCCTGAGGAATCACGGATGACTTCCATGGCGCGCGGCTTGCCGGGCACCCGACGCAGGTAGCCCATCTGCTGCAGGCGGGCGAGCTGATGCGTCACAGAGGACAGCGAGGCGAGCCCGCAGGCGTCGCCGATCTCACGCATCGACGGGGGGTATCCACGCTCTGCGAGGGCCTCCTGGATGACGTCGACGATGCCGCGCTGCCGGTCGGTGAGCCGGGGCGCGGCGTCCCCCGGTGTCTCCGTCGGCTGGGAATCCTCGGCTGGTCGCTTGTCCACGGCCATCTCTCACGCCTCTCTCCGCAGGGTCTGGTCCCGTCGTCCGCTCGTCATGTCAGAGGGTCCTGGTGGAATCTCCTGCATGGACATCCGGTCGAACATCGCATCCGAAACTCGGTTCGAACATGTGTCTCAGGCTACGGGATCCGGACGGCCGAGACCAGCATATTCGAACGCATGTCTGGTGCCCGGTCGAACATCTGTGCTAGAAATAGAACACATCTTCGAATCCATGCCGAGACGAGATCCCGCACGAGAGAGGTCCTTCCCCATGCGTCACTCGCACACCTCCTTCACCACCTCCGCGGCCGGACAGGCCTACGTCGCCTCTTCCGCCGGTGCACCAGGACGTCTCAACCTCACCCGGCGAGGCCGCCTGGTGATCCTCGGGGTCCCCGCGCTGACGCTGCTCGTCGCCGCCTTGGTGGGCGTGGCGCTCTTGGTGGGCAGCTTCGTCAACATGGCGCAGGCCACCAGCCATGGGGCGCCGGGAGTCGCCGCTGTCGAAGTCACGGTGGCACCCGGGGACACCCTCTGGAGCGTGGCCTCGGGCCTGGGTACCGGGGAGGACACCCAGGTGCTGATCACGCAGATCGCTGAGCTCAATGATCTGACCAGCTCCGAGATCCATCCCGGGCAGACGCTGTACGTTCCGGTGGCGGACTGAGGTCGCGCCCGGTGGACGCGTTCTGCTCCGGCGGAGATCACTCGCGGCTCCGTGGGCGATCAGAGCCGAGCGGGACGGAGCAGGTCGGAGCAGGTCGGAGCAGGACAGTGCGGGTCGGAGCAGGACAGAGATGACGCGGTGGGACGGGAGCGCCGTGACGGCGCCGCAGCGCCACGGCTCCGATGAGTAGGATGGACGCGTGATTCCTCCTCAGAACGGCGTCGGCGGATCCACGTCGACGGCCGGCCTCAGCAGATCAGAGCGCCTGGCGCGCCTGCCGCTCCGCGAGGAGCTGCGCGGCCAGGAGCCCTACGGCGCGCCGCAGCTGCCGGTGTGGGCCATGCTCAACGTCAACGAGACCACCTATGACGTCCCCGCTGATGTCGTGGACGCCATCACCAAGGAAGTCAGGCATGCGGCTCAGACGCTGAATCGATACCCGGATCGGGAGTTCACCCGTCTGCGGGAGAAGCTCGCCGAGTACCTGGCCCATGGGCTGACCGCCGAGCACATCTGGGCGGCCAACGGCTCCAATGAGATCATGCAGCACATCCTGCAGGCCTTCGCCGGTCCGGGTCGCTCCGTGATGGCCTTCCCTCCCACCTATTCGATGTACCCCCTCTATGCGCGAGGCACCTACAGCCGGTACATCGCAGGGACCCGGGGCGAGGACTTCACCCAGGGCGCGGAGGACGTGGCCCGGCAGATCCGAGAGCACCGGCCTGACGTGGTCATCCTCTGCTCGCCGAACAATCCCACGGGCACGGCGCTGGGGCTCGACGTCGTCGAGGCGGCCTACGATGCCGCCGTCGAGGGTGGCACCATGGTGGTCGTCGACGAGGCCTACGGTGAGTTCCGGCAGAGCGGCACTCCGTCCGCGCTGGAGCTCCTGCCCGGGCGTGAACGGCTCATCGTCTCCCGCACCATGTCCAAGGCCTTCGCCCTGGCCGGCGGGAGGCTGGGTTACCTGGCCGCGGCCGAGGAGGTCACCGACGCGCTGCGGCTGGTGCGCCTGCCCTACCACCTGTCGGCGATCACCCAGGCCGCGGCCGAGGCGGCCCTGGATCACAGCGAGGCGCTGATGGCCAATGTGGAGCGGATCAAGACTCAGCGTGACCGCATCGTCGACACGTTGACGCGGTACGGGCTCAGCCCCGCCCCGTCAGACGCGAACTTCGTGTTCTTCGGCGGGCTCGAGGACGAGAAGGCCGCGTGGCAGCATCTGCTGGACGACGGCATCCTCATCCGCGATGTCGGCATCCCCGGCCACCTGCGGGTCACCGCGGGCACCGAGGCGGAGACCACCGCCTTCCTGGAGTCCCTGGCTCGGCATCTCGGCCGCTGAGACTCCGCCCGAGGCCGCTGAACGCCGTGAAGGCCGGTGCGTAGACTGGTCCACGGCGTCATCAGACCCTTCACCCCGTACCCACGAGCAGGAGCCATGGGAGCAGAACTGATCTCGGGCCGCGCGGCCCAGATGGAACGAGTCACTTCCGAGTCCAGCGTGCGCGTGCGCATGGACCTCGATGGAACAGGCACCTCGGAGATCTCCACCACGGTGCCGTTCTTCGACCACATGCTCACCGCTCTGGCGAAGCATTCGCTGATCGATCTGACGGTCGAGTCGACCGGGGACACCCACATCGATGTGCATCACACGGTGGAGGACACCTCGATCGTCCTCGGCGAGGTGCTGCGTACCGCGCTGGGTGACAAGGCCGGCATCCGCCGTTTCGGAGAGGCGACCGTCCCGCTCGACGAGGCCCTGGCGCACGCCGTCGTCGACGTCTCCGGACGTCCCTACCTCGTGCACTCCGGCGAGCCGGAGGGGCAGCAGTATCACCTGATCGGCGGTCACTTCACCGGCTCCATGACGCGCCACGTCTTCGAGGCCATCACCTATCACGCCGGCATCTGCCTGCACATGCGTGTGTTGGCGGGCCGCGACCCGCACCACATCGTCGAGGCCCAGTTCAAAGCCTTCGCCCGTGCGCTGCGCGCCGCCGTCGAATCGGACCCGCGGGTGGAGGGCATCCCCTCCACGAAGGGAGCGCTCTGATGGCCAAGCCCGACGTCGTCGTCCTTGACTACGGCTCCGGCAACGTCCACTCGGCCGTCCGCGCCCTGGAGCGTGCCGGTGCCCAGGTGACTCTGACCCGCGAGACGGTCCGGATCCAGGAGGCCGCCGGCCTGGTGGTTCCCGGGGTCGGAGCCTTCGCCGCTGTGATGGACGCGCTGACGGCGATCGACGGGCCACGCTGGATCGGACGCCGCATCGCCGGAGGCCGACCCGTGCTGGGCATCTGCGTGGGGCACCAGATCCTCTTCGAACGTGGAGTGGAGCACGGCATCGCGGCCGACGGCATGGGGGAGTGGCCTGGTGAGGTGACCGCTCTGCCGGACGACGTCGTGGTGCCGCACATGGGGTGGAACACGGTCCGGGCCCCCGAGGGCACCGTGCTGTTCGACGGCATCGAGGATGAGCGGTTCTACTTCGTGCACTCCTACGCGGTGCAGTCCTGGGACTTCGACCAGACCGTCGAGTCGATGGCTGCGCCGAAGGTGACCTGGTCCCACCACGGCGCGGACTTCATCGCCGCGGTGGAGAACGGCCCCCTGTCGGCCACGCAGTTCCACCCGGAGAAGTCCGGCGACGCCGGCATGCAGCTGCTGAAGAACTGGATCGACAGCCTCTGAGAGCCCGGGCCGGCCGCCATGGCCCCGATCCGCTGACCACCGACCCGACCCTGTCCCAGGAAGAGAGACCCGACCCCATGGCTGAGAACGCCCCCGAGATCGCCACCGTGCCCGCCCTGGAGCTGCTGCCCGCCGTCGACGTCGCCGACGGTCAGGCCGTTCGTCTGGTGCAGGGCGAGGCCGGCTCCGAGACCAGCTACGGCGACCCGCTGGACGCGGCGCTGACCTGGCAGCAGGACGGCGCCGAGTGGATCCACCTGGTGGACCTCGACGCCGCCTTCGGTCGCGGCCACAACCGCGAGGTCCTGGCCCGAGTGGTCCGCGAGCTGGACATCAAGATCGAGCTCTCCGGCGGTATTCGGGACGATGACTCTCTCGACCGCGCTCTGGAGTTCGGGGCGACCCGCGTGAACCTGGGCACCGCCGCACTGGAGGATCCGGAGTGGACCGCCCGGGCGATCGAACGCCACGGAGAGGCCATCGCGGTGGGGCTCGACGTCCGGGGGGAGACGCTCGCGGCCCGCGGCTGGACCAAGGAGGGCGGCAACCTCTGGGAGGTCCTGGAACGACTGGAGGATGCCGGGTGTCCGCGCTACGTGGTCACCGACGTGACCAAGGACGGGACCCTCCGTGGACCGAACACCGCGCTGCTGGCCGAGGTCTGCCGCCGCACCGCCAAGCCCGTGGTGGCCTCCGGCGGGATCTCGTCGCTGGAGGACGTCTCCGCCCTGGCGCAGATGGTCTCCCACGGCGTGGAGGGTGCCATCATGGGCAAGGCCCTCTATGCCGGAAAGTTCACCTTCCCGGAGGCACTGAAGGCGGCCGCCGCGTCGGCATGAGTCACCACGGCGACCACCACGGCGCAGATGCCGCCGACCGTCGGGAGCTTCCGGCCCACATCGCGAACCTGCTGCAGCGGCAGGCCCGCTCGGCGGACGGACGAGCCGCGGACTCGGCGGGCGTCCCCTGGGAGGGGCGGGACCTCTCCGGCGGGGGAAACCCGCTGCACACCTTCGACGGAGACGACGGGCTGATCGCCCCGCAGATCCAGGAGGCCCAGGACCGTCTGCTGGCCGGAGACCTCGATGAGGCAGGCTTCGTCGAGTCCCTGCAGGGTCAGCGCCTCTTCGTGCCGGTGATCGCCACCGTGGCCGAGCACGGTCATGCCCCCTCGGGCGGACCGGCCGGGGACAAGGAGGCGGACATCGCCCTGGTCACGATCACCTCGGCGTCGGGGCGTCCCACCATGCCGGTGTTCAGCTCAGTGGAGTCGATGACCGCCTGGCACGCCGAAGCGCGCCCGGTGGCCGCCGAAGCGGAGCGCGTCATGCTGGCCGCGCTGGCTGAGGGAGCCGAGCTCGTCGTCCTGGATCCAGGGGCGGAGCTCACCTTCGTGGTGCGCAGCCCGGCCGTGGCGGCCTTGGCTCAGGGCCGGCTGTGGACGCCGTCCTACCGCGACCCGCAGGTGGCTGATGCCTTGCAGGACGTGGTGGACCAGTGCCTGGGCGTGGTGCGGCTGGTCGTGGCGCCGGGGAAGGGTGTGGCCACCGCGACGGCCTCCGGAGCGCCCGTGGCCGGCGGCGGCAGCGGGCCCGAGCTGAGCATCGGTGTGGTGCTGGAGCCGGGTGTGGACGCCGTTGATGCCCGCCTGGCGCTGGCCAGCGTGCAGGCCTGCCTGCACGCTGTTCCGGCGCTGCGGGAGAAGGCCGATTCGGTCGAGGTGGTCCTGGCGCGCGACGTCGGGTGATTCACAGACGTCGGCGCTGGGGCGACGGGACGTCTGGCGTCCGGCGCACGGCGCTGCCGCAGGAGTTCAGGCCAGCTCGGTGTCCTGGGCGGTCTGCAGCAGTTTCATGCAGGTGCGCTGCAGGGCGAGGGCCTCGTCGTTGTCGAGCGTCTCATGGAAGATCTGCCGGATGTGCCGGGCGTGGACCTGTGAAGCGTCCCGGAAGACCCGCCGTCCCTCGTCGGTGAGCTGGGCCTTCATGCCGCGCCGATCGCTGGGGTCGGCGCATCGAGTGATGAGCCCCCGGGTCTGCAGCGACTTCGCCTGGTAGGACAGGCGTGACGGCGAGAAGATCATCCGCTCGGCGAGTTCCCCCATGCGCAGCTGGTTGCCCTCCGCCTCGGCGAGGACCAGCAGCAGGTTGTAGTCCGAGAGCCGAAGACCGGTGGCGGCGTGGAGGCCCTTCTCCATCGTCTTGCTGACGATCGCGGAGGTCTCCAGGAACGTGCGCCACGCCTTCGCCTTGGGCGACGTGCCGGTGAGGTCCCGTGCCGGAGGGGCGGCGTCCTGAGGTTCCTGGGCGTCTTCGCCAGCGACGGCGTCCACGCGGCCACCTCCTGCGTCCCCTGATCGTGCGACTGATTCGAGCTCGTCCAGTCTACGGCACCGGGGACTCAGGCGGGTCGGTTCAGTCGTCCACCTGGACCAGGTCGCCGGTGACGACGTCCACAGCGATCTCCTGGCCGTTGTCGAGTTCGATCTCCCAGACGACGGTGCCCGACTCGGAGTCGAGCTGCGCCTCGTCGACGAAGGCGCCGGAGGGGTCGCCGACCCGGTCTTCGACGATCCGGAAAGCCTCGGCGATATCGATCTCGGTCGAGTCGATCTCTCGCAGGTCGTCGCTGTCCGGGGCGTCGTCGTCCTCGGTGTAGACGATCTCCAGACTGGACTTGTCGGTGTGCACCTCTCGCTCGATGCCGTCCACGAGCACGTGCCACTCATAGCGGCCGTCATCGGACTCCACCTCGAAGACCACACCCTCCGGGTACTCGGCCTGGACCGTCTCCAGACCCCCGTACAGCGGGTGATCGTCGGAGTCCGCGGGCGAGGTCTCCGCGGCGGCGTCCGTCGCGGTGTCATCGCTCGGGTCCGTGCCTTCACCCTCGGCTGAGGCGTCGTCCTCCGGGCGTGAAGTCTCGGAGCCGCCTGTATCGGCCGAGCCGTCCTCCGACGCGGCCGCGTCGTCGTGAGCCGCGTCGTCGGCGCTGATCGTCACCGCGGTGCTGGGCTCCCCGTCAGCGGAGGTGTCGAGCGTGTCATCAAGGCCGCAGGAGGTCAGTGCCAGGGAAGCCAGAGCTGTGACCGACAGGGCGGTGGCGGTGGGGCGGGACAGGGTTCGGGTCATGGTGTTCTCCTTCAAGGAGCCGGCCCGCGCGGTGCTCGGGGCCGACAGGATGTTGTCGTGCTGCATGACCATCATTCTCAGAACCCCAGATGAGAAGGCCATGAGAGATCGGTGAGATCTCGATGAGAACCGACTCGTGGAGAGCCGAGCCGGCGGCGCGGCAGGCGGCGACGCGGCAGCCGGCGACGCGGCAGCCGGCGACGCCGTAGCCGGAGGATCCTCAGTCGGACTCGTCATCGTCGAGCGTGTCAGGATCCCCGCCGATGTTGTTGTCCTCCACCGGGTTGTCCCCGACCGGCACGATGGCGCTGTTGCGGGCGTCGATGATCACCGTGTTCTCCGAGGCGGCGCCCTCGATGGTGACGTTCCACACCAGCAGGTCATCGTCGCGGGTCTCCAGCTCGGCGGCAAGGATCACCCCGGTGGACTCCGTCTGGGCGATCTGCAGGGCGCGCAGCAGCGGGACCTGGACCTCTTCCGCCGCCTCCTGCATCCAGTCCTCGGCCTCACCGGAGTCCCGGCTGTCCACCTCGGAGGCGCCCTCCTGGTCGACCACGACGGTCTGCAGGTCCTGGCCGTCCACCAGCAGCTGTACCTCCATCCCGGCTTCCTCGTCGGTCTCCTTGTCGAAACCGACGGCCATGCCGCCGTCTTCGCCGAGCGCCGTATTGACCGCCCGCAGCGCGACATCGGTGGACAGGTCGACGTCGTCGGCGTCGTAAGGGTTCTCCGCCGACGGTTCGTTCGACGGTGTGGGCGCCTCGCCCTCGGTGTCCTCGGGTGCGGCGGCGTCCTCGTCGATGGGGGAGCCGCACCCGGCCAGAAGACTCGCCGAGACGGCGATCGCGACCAGTGCTGCAGAGCTGCGGGAAGAACTGAACATGACTCCATCCTTATCGTGGAGACCTCCATGGTCCCTGGATGTTCCCTCCAGGAGCAGAGCTGCGCCGACGATCATCCGGGGAGGGCCCACTGGATCATGCGGGGCCCCTCCGCTCCCAGCTGCACCGCCCGTCCGGGGATGGGCCGATCCAGCACCGGCACGCTCGTGGCGAAGAAGTCTCCCTGAGACCGATGCGTCGGGCTGAGCAGGATGTTCCCGGGGGCCGACCGGGCATGATGCGACCACGGTATCTGCGAGTACAGAGACCCGCTCGGCTGTGCGGCGCCGACCACCTGGATCCCGGACTGGATCCAGCGATCGACGCTGCGATGCCGCTGAACATCGAGCTGGTCTGCATCGTCCAGCAGCACGGTCGTGGTCTCCGGCTCCTCAGTCCAGGTTCCTTGCGGAGAGAGCAGCGTCGCGTCCGGCAGCACCTGGCGCAGGACCTCCAGGCACGTCGACCGACCGGTGCCCGGGGCTCCGAGGATCAGCGTGGCGGGACCCCGCCTCCAGAGGACCGGGGCCTGGGTGAACTGAGCGACGCCGATCACCGGATCCCCGGGTGCGTCGGGAGACCGGTGCTCCTGAGCTGAGGACAGCAGATCGTGGAGGCGGACCTTCTGGGGCAGCGGCCGGACAGAGACGCTCGGCGTGTCGACGGCGCCAGGGGCCCCCTCATCGGCGGGATCCGTCTCCGCAGAGATGGGTGAGGACGCCAACTGGACCTCCACGCCGGGGGAAGGGTGCCCGGGACTGATCAGCACCCCGCGGCCGGGGAGAGGGTCCACCGGACGCAGACGGGGCCAGAGCATCTGGGTGTCCTGCGAGACGCCGTGCGGCAGGTAGATCCGGCGGGGCAGCCGTGAGCCCACCCGTCCGCTCGCCAGCTCGCGCCCCCCGGAGAGCAGCACGGAGATCCCGACGTCGGCACCGTCGCTGATCAGCGTCCCCAGCAGGTGTTCCAGCATGCCCCCGCTGGGGCCCTGAAGGGACTGATGCCACTGAGGGTAGCCGCTGACCAGCACGACGATCTCGGGGACCTCGGTGGTGCGGAGGGACGGGTCGGTGCGCCGGGAGGTGAGCTCGTCGACCAGCAGCTGCAGCAGGTGGACGACCTCCGGCATGTCCTCGTCCGTCAGCAGGCTCGCCACGCGGGCGTCCGCGGCGAAGGTCTGCAGCGAGCGGTCGCCGTCAAGGAGGTGGACCTGCCACGCCGGGGCGTCGGCCGTCGACGGTGGCCGCAGCAGCTGCGCGGCCAGGGCCGCCACGGCCTCCCGCCCACCGGAGCCGCCTTCGCCGATGAGGCCCAGACTGCCGTCCTGCCGGGGGGACCACAGCAGCGGGACCTGATCCTGCTCGGCCGGAAGGTCCAGTCTCCCCAGGGCAGGCGGCCCCGAACGGCCGCCACGGGCGGCGTCGGCGTCGATGGTCTCCGGCAGAGGCGGCAGCAGGGGAGTGTGCCGGCGGGTCAGCCCTCCGGCGTCCACGGCCCGGCCCAGGGCGGCGACGACGTCAAAGGTGGAGGCCCCAGTGGCCGACACCGTCCGGGACAGCGGCCGGTGGTCTGCCGGTCGGAGGGCCACTGGGGCTTCGGCGGTGGAGAGCAGCCCGGTCTGGAAGACCACGGACTCGTCTCCGGGCCGGCGCAGGATCCCCCGGCCGGGGAGGTTCCGGGGGATCCTGCCTGCCTCCACCGTCCCGACGAGGTCCCGTGATTCGTCCTCGCTGCGCAGCCTCAGGGTGACGATGCTGCCGATGTTTGCCCGGATGTCTGCGGTGACGACTCCCTGAGGGCGTTGGGTGGACAGCACCAGGTGCAGGCCCAGGGAGCGGCCGAGCGTGGCCAGGCGCATGAGCTCGTCCATCGTCTCGGGCAGTTCGTGGGAGAAGATCCGGAACTCGTCGATGACCACCAGGATCCTCGCCAACGGGTCATCCGGCCGCAGCCGCCGGTACTCGGGATAGTCTCCGGCCCCGGCGTCGAGAAAGAGCCTCTCCCGACGCACCAGCTCGGAACGGATGCCTTCCAACGTGCGCTCCGCCTGCGCCTGTGAGAGATCGGTGATCAGGGCCAGCGAGTGCTCCAGCTCGGTCAGATGCTGGAAGGTCGCGCCACCTTTGAAGTCGAAGAGCACCAAGGACAGCTCTGTGGGACTGTACCGGGCGGCCCAGCCGAGCAGCAGAGCCTTGAGCAGCTCGGACTTCCCCGACCCCGAGGTCCCTGCCAGCAGGATGTGGGGACCGTCCTCCACCAGATCCAGGTGCTCCTCACCAGTGGCGCTGCGTCCCAGGACCGACGTCAGGGAGGTCGAGGCGCTGCGGGACATCAGGTCGGCGGGAAGCGGCATCTCGAGCCGCTCCGGGACCTGCCCGGTGCCCTCGATGGGGCCGCCTCGAGGCAGCGCCAGACGCAGCAGCTGGTCCAGGGTCTGGCGGGAGACCCCGTCGGCCACCAGGTCGTGGGCTCCGGCGGTCAGCGTCGGGTCAGCGTCATCCGTGGACCGGTCTGAGGGTTCGTCGGCGGCGGAGGCCGGCGCGGCGCCGGCGACTCGACGCAGGTTCCGGGTGGTCAGGTCGATCTCCCAGCCGGGGACCTCCCCGGCCGGGTACGGTCCCGGAGGCTCGTCGACGTGGACCACGCACCAGCCGTCGAGGAGAGCCGCGTCGATGAGCTCCGTGGGCACGGGAACGTCCACGAGCAGCACTGCAGGGCCACCGACTGTGGGCAGGTCCGCGACGTCGGCCTGCTCGCCGGGAGTCAGACCCACTCCGTGGTCGTCGAGGAGGACACGAGGCCACTGCGACGGCTCCGCGAGGAGGTGGATCTCGGGTCTGTGCGGACGAGGGCGGATGACCAGCTGGGCCAGGAACCAGCGCAGGAGACGACGAGTCAGTCGCCTCGGACCGGCCAGGTGGACCACCTCTCCAGGGCGCAGTGGGGCTCCCACCCCGCTGTGCACCGACACGGCGTCGACCCGTCGTGTCGAGGCTGGGGTGTCGACGGCGGGGCGCGTGATGCCGTGCCCCAGACGGACCACCGGGACACGACGGGCCGCTGCCGAGTCCTGGGCCCGGGCCGCAGCCGACGGGTTCGCCGCGTCGTGTGGTGCCGCGCTCGCCGGGCCGGGGCTGAGCCCCGGAGGCTCACGCAGGCGCCTGATGAGGTCGCCCGGGGTGTCCAGGAGCGCGTCACTGCGATCGGCCCAACGGCCGGCGGCGGCGTCGACGGCCGCCCGGAACTTCCGACGACGGCGGGCAGCGTCGACGACTGTCGCCGCGGCCACCAGCGCGGAGACCGCGGAGAACAGGAGGAAGAACCACATGCCGGTGACCAAGACCAGGACGATCCCGACGAGCAGGGGGACGCAGGCCATCACGAGCATCATCCGGTGCTTGCCTTCGGGAGGGTCCTCGTCGACCGCCACCGGCGGGGGAGGCCAGCTGCCCTGAGACGCCGGAGGCGGACCGTCGGTGAGCAGGCGCAACGTCGAGTCCCCCACCTGCAGCGGCTCAGAGTCGCTCCAACGGACAGCGCCTCTCCCGCCCTGTGGCTGATCGGGCGAGGACACAGTGACGGCGCGCTCGCCGACATCGATCACACAGTGTTCCCGCGCGATGTCCGGATCCGCCACGGCGATGTCGACCGAGCCTCGCCCGACGGTGTACCGGCCCCGCAGCAGGGGCACCAGCCGCCCAGCGTCGGGCCCTTCGTCGAGACACAGCTGCAGCGCGGGTGCGGCTCCGCCGGGCTGTGCAGCGAGGGACCCATGTCCCGGGCCCGCGGGAGGCGTGTCGCCAGGATGGAGCACCACGACCATTCCCGGATGGATCTGGCGGGCCCCTCGAGGCAGAGTCGCCAACGGGATGCCGTCGACGACACCTGTCACCGGAGCATCGCAGCGACCCATCCAGGTGGCCAGTGCTTCGGCGAGCTGCGCACCGGAGGGCTGAGAGGTGCCGTCGACACGCAGGCGGATGTCATGTACGCCGTGTCCGGGGGACTGATCGCGCAACTCGCGCCATCGCGCCTCTGACAGTGCACCGGGAGCGCGCACCACGGTCAGCGACATCGACATCGGTCCTCCTCAGCGGCGTCCGGATCATGGTCGAAGGCTTCAGCCTAGGCATCAGGAGCATCACAGAACAGCGACCTGCGGCAGGCTGTGGAGAACCGCTGTGCCGTCCCCAGGGATGGTTGGGTTTCTCCACAACCTGCGTCATCTGCGTCGCCGACGTCGCCCCTGCTGGCTAGGGTGTTGCACTGTGACGCCGACCGGAGCCGGTCGGTGCACATCCTCGTCGACCGGAGAGTCGCTGGGGGATGGCACGAGGAACATGTCATGGAGGGGGAAGGCCCGTGGAGGCCCTGACGATCGTCGAGGACGAGGTTCGGGAACAGATCCGGCGACGGGGACTGGATCCGGCCGAGGATCTGGCGGAGCTGCGGGACATGGTCGAGGCGGCGGTCTCCGAGTATGACCGACGGTCTCTGGTGAGCTCCCTCCCACTCGTCGGCGAGCTCGACGCCGCCGTCAAGCATGTGCTCGATGCGGTGGCCGGCTTCGGGGAGCTCCAACCGCTGCTCGACGACGGCTCTGTCGAGGAGATCTGGATCAATGGGCCGCAGGAGGTCTTCCTTGCCCGCGGCGGACGATCGGAGCTGACGTCGATCACGCTCACCGAGGACCGGATCCGGGACCTCGTCGAGCGGATGCTGAAGACCTCCGGCCGCCGCCTCGACCTGTCCTCGCCGTTCGTCGACGCCGCGCTGCCGGACGGCTCGCGGCTCCACGTCGCCATCCCCGACATCACCCGGCGCCACTGGGCTGTGAACATCCGCAAGTTCATCGCCCGGGCCGCGAGCCTCGACGATCTGGTGAGTCTGGGCTCCCTCTCGACGTCGGGTGCGCGGTTCCTCGAGACCTGCGTGGCCGCGGGCATGAACGTCCTGGTCTCCGGAGCCACGCAGGCGGGGAAGACCACCATGCTGAACTGCCTCGCCTCGGCCATCGGAGCCAGAGAACGCGTCATCACGGTCGAGGAGATCTTCGAGCTGAGGCTGCCTCTGCGCGACGTGGTCGGCTTGCAATGTCGACAGCCGAACCTCGAGAACGAGGGCGAGATCCCGTTGCGGCGACTCGTGAAGGAGGCGCTGCGTATGAGGCCCGACCGACTGATCGTCGGAGAGGTGCGTGAGGCCGAGAGCCTCGACATGCTCATCGCCCTGAACAGCGGTCTTCCGGGGATGGCGACCGTCCATGCCAACGGCGCCCACGAGGCGCTCACCAAGATATGCACGCTTCCGCTGTTGGCGGGGGAGAACATCGGCCGAGGGTTCATCGTGCCCACGGTGGCCTCCTGCGTGGACCTCGTCGTCCACTGCGGACGGGATCGCTCGGGTCACCGCCACGTGGAGGAGATCCTGGCCGTGGGTTCCCGCGTCGAGGAGGACCGGATCGAGACCTCTACTCTGTTCCACCGGGTCGATGGTGAGCTGCAGGTCAGTCCCAGCGCGGTGTTCGACCTTCCGAAGCTCTCCGAGGAGGAGCGTGGACAGCTCACCCGGGCAGGTGTGCTCCGATGAGTCTGCTGCTGGGGACGGCCCTGGGGATGGGGCTGATGCTGGTCTGGTGGTCCTTCTTCCCACGAACGGCGACGATGCGGAGCCGCCGGGGTCGCCGCCCGGGACGGATCCACCGGCTGCTCGCGGAGGCGGGGCACCAGAAGGTCGGAGCCTCAGGCGTCGTCGCGGCGATCGCGGCCTGCGCCGTCACGGCGTTCCTGCTGGTGATGCTGCTGACGACGGCGGTGCCGGTGGCCCTGTGCTTCGCCCTGTTCGCCGCCACGCTGCCGGTGGTGGTCCTGCGCTGGCAGGCGGCGCGACGGCGGGCAGTGCTCCGCGAGATCTGGCCGGATGTGGTCGACCACCTGCGGTCCGCTGTGCGGGCCGGGATGTCGCTTCCTGAGGCCATCATGCAGTTGGGCACATCCGGTCCGTCGCAGCTGCGTGAGCCCTTCGTGGAGTTCACCCGCGACTACCGGGCCGGCCAGAACATGGAGACGTCCCTGCGCCGGCTGAAGGAGAGACTGGCCGATCCGGTCGGCGACCGCATCATCGTCGCTCTGACCATCACCCGCGAGGTCGGCGGATCGGACTTGGGCCGCCTGCTGGGGACCCTGGCGGAGTTCCTCCGGGACAACGCCCGGACCCGCAGCGAACTGGAAGCTCGGCAGTCCTGGACCGTCAATGCCGCCAAACTGGCGGTCTCGGCCCCCTGGATCGTCGTCCTGCTGCTCTCCACGCAGCCGGAGGCGGCTGAGGCCTACCGCGGCATGACAGGGCTGGCGGTCCTGGCAGTCGGTCTGGTCGTCTCTCTGGTGTGCTACCGGCTCATGCTGCGGATCGGGGCGCTCCCGGAGGAAGAGCGGGTGCTGCTGTGACGGTGACGACCACCTGGGCGGTCATCGCAGGTCTCGGACTCGGACTGGGCCTGGTGACCGTGATCTTCTCCCTGCCGGCGATGAACAGGACCCGATTCGTGGACAGAGTCGCTCCGGCCCTGCGCTCCACCGGGATGGACTCGGGACTCTTCACCACGGACCGGCACCCGGTGATTCCCCTGGGGGCAGTGGGGAGACTCTTCGCACCGTTGCTGAAGGCCGCCGTGGCCCACCTCGACCGGTTCAGCTTCGACACGGCGGCTCTGCAGCGTCGCCTCGAGCAGGCAGACTCCTCGATCTCGCCCACCGAATATCGCCTGCAGCAGGTCGCCATGGCGGCCGCGGGCGCCCTGCTCGGTGCAGGACTGAATCTGGTGGCCTTCGTCTCTGGGCAGTTCCATGGACTGTTGGCCGCCCTCAGCGTCCTGGTGCTGGCGGTCCTGGGGTTCGCCCTGCGGGACAATCTGCTCTCCGCCCAGATCCGCAGACGTCAGCGTCGCATGCTCTCGGAGTTTCCGACCGTGGCGGAGATGATCGCGCTCGCCGTGAGCGCAGGGGAGAGCGCCCCCGGGGCGTTCGAACGGGTCAGCCGAGTGTCCCGAGGTGAGCTCAATGTCGAGCTCACGCGTGTGCTGCACGACACCCAGGCGGGGCACGGCTTCTCCCAAGCGTTGAAGGCGATGTCACGGCGGGTCCAGTCGCCGCCCATCTCTCGTTTCCTGGAGGGCATCATCGTGGCCATGGAACGCGGCACCCCGCTCGCCGACGTGATGCGGGCCCAGGCCCAAGACGTCCGGGACCTCTCGAAGCGGGACCTGATGGAGACCGCCGGCAAGAAGGAGATCTCGATGCTCGTGCCGCTCGTCTTCGGGGTGCTGCCCCTGACCGTGATCTTCGCCGTGTACCCGGGCCTCGAGCTGCTCTCGATCGGCATATGACTGGCATCAGCCGAGACCGCCGGCCGCGCCGGGCGCCGCCGCTCCTCGTCTCGACCTCCCACCACAGGACGACCTCGCACCACGTGTCGACCCTCCCATTCCTGAACGACCCATCCACCACAGAGAGGAACCCCCATGAAGAATCAGCACCCTGCCTCAGTCCGTGCCGGCCGCCCCGGCCGCGCCGCCCTCACCGCTGGAGAGGGCCTGACGTCGCTGCTTCGACGCCTGCACACCGAAGAACGCGGAGACGTCCCGGGCTGGGTCATGATCACCTTGATGAGCGCGGTGCTGGTCGCAGGTCTGCTGGCCGTGGCCCAGCCTGCCCTGCAGGGCCTGTTCAGCGATGCGATCGACCAGGTCTCCCGCTGACCCAGGCGTGGCCACGGCGAACACGGAGGACGGGGGCTGTCGGTCCTGGGTCCGCGCGCGGCTCCGGGAAGAAGAGGGTGCGGCAACGGCCGAGTTCACGATGGTCGCGACGCTCCTGGTCCTGCTGACGCTGGCAGTCATGCAGCTGACCACGTACGTCCATGTGCGCAACACTCTGATCGACGCCGCCTCTGCCGGTGCGCGATTCGGCGCCCTCCACGACCGCACCGCTGAGGACGGCGTGGAACGCACGCGGTCTCTGATCGCGTCATCCGCCGCGGCGGACCACGCCCAGGACGTGAGCTATGCCTATGTCGACACCGCGGAGGGGCGCACGCTGCGGATCACGGTCCGCTCCGGAGTCCCGCTGGTCGGGCTCGGTCCGGGCGTCGGGACGTTGGAGGTGCAGGGGCGGGCCTATGACTTCGAGTGACCGGAGAACCCCGGAAGGTCGGAGCGGTCCGTCTCCGCGCCTTCGCGTTGGTCCGTCTGTGCGCCTTCGCGCGATGCTGTCCCAACGACTCGGCTCCGCCGATGACGAGGGAGGCTCGTCGATCGTGGAGTTCATCATGCTGGCGACCCTGCTGCTGATCCCGATCGTGTACTTCGTGCTGGGACTCTCGGCGGTGCAGGGCGCGGCCTATGCGACGACGGGAGCCGCCGACCAGGCCGCGAAGATGTACGTGTCCGCCGAAGCCGGCGACCCCGAGGCGGACGCGCGCAGCGAGGCCGCCGTGCTCGCCGCCCTGCAGGACTTCTCCATCGACCCGGATCGTGCCGACGTCTCTCGGACCTGCCCGCAGGGCACCTGCACCACCGACGGTGACCTCGTGGCTTTCACCGTGGAGGTCCGGGTGCCGGTGCCGCTGCTCCCGGGATTCGGCGACTGGCAGCCCACGCTGGTCACGGTCTCGTCCACGTCCGTCCAGGTCCAAGGAGGCTGATGGCGTCATGATCGGGCTGAGCTGTTCCCCCCTGCGCGCGGCGTGGCGCCGTCTCCGTGCCCGCATCGAGGCCTCCCATCGTGAGGACGCCGGACAGTCGACGGTGCTGATCCTGGGCATGGTCCTGGTGGTACTCATGCTCGTCTCCGTGGTGGCCGGAGCCACGGCCGTCAACCTGGAAGCCCGTCGGCTGCTCTCGGTGGCCGACGGTGCGGCCTCGGCAGCCACGCAGGGTGCCGCGGCAGGTGGGACCGCGCCGTCGTTGACGGCCTCCCAGGTCCGGGCCAGGGCGCAGGGCTACCTGGATGACTCCGGCGCGCACGGGAGGCTCGGCGGCGTGGAGGTTGTCGACGCCTGGGTGGCTGACGGCGGCGAGACCGCACACGTGCGGCTCGGCGCCTCTGCCGAGCTTCCGCTGCTCAGCTGGTTCCTCCCCGCGGAGGTGCCCATCAGCGCGGAGTCCCATGCGAGAGTGAGCCTCAACCGGTGACCGACCGGACGCGGAGGCTGCCGAGGATCCGACGCCGAGACGGGCGGCGCCGGAGCGGCGAATCGTCGCGCCAGCCGGTAGGGTGGTGTCGTTATGGCAGAGACTGATTTCCCCACTGAGCTGCGCTCCCTGCGCTCCACCCTGACCCGCATCACCGACGTCACCGACGTGGACAAGCTCCGGGCCGAGGTGGCCGAGCTCAGCGAGAAGGCCGCGGCTCCGGACCTGTGGGACGACCAGGCCAACGCCCAGAAGGTCACCTCCCAGCTGAGCCACAAGCAGTCCGAGCTGGAGCGGCTCACCAAGCTCTCCGGGCGCATCGACGACGTCGAGCTCATGGTGGAGATGGCCCAGGACGAGGGCGATGACGATGTCCTCACCGAGGCCGTCCAGGAGATCGACTCCATCCGCAAGGCCCTGGAGTCGCTGGAGATCGTCACCCTGCTCGCCGGGGAGTACGACGAGCGTGACGCCGTGGTGACCATCCGGTCGGGAGCCGGCGGTGTGGACGCGGCTGACTTCGCGGAGATGCTGCTGCGCATGTACACCCGCTGGGCGGAGCGCCGCGACTGGACTGTGAAGGTCCTGGACACCTCCTACGCGGAGGAGGCCGGACTGAAGTCCGCCACCTTTGAGGTCAAGGCTCCCTACGCCTTCGGCACGCTCTCCGTGGAAGCGGGCACGCACCGTCTGGTGCGCATCAGTCCGTTCGACAACCAGGGCCGACGCCAGACCTCCTTCGCCGCCGTCGAGGTCATCCCGCTCATCGAGGGCACGGACAGCGTGGAGATCGACGAGAACGACCTGAAGATCGACGTCTACCGCTCGTCGGGGCCGGGAGGGCAGTCGGTCAACACCACTGACTCGGCGGTGCGCATCACCCACCTGCCCACCGGCACGGTGGTCTCCATGCAGAACGAGAAGTCGCAGATCCAGAACCGTGCGGCCGCCATGCGGGTCCTGGAGTCCCGTCTGCTGCTGCTCAAGCAGCAGGAGGAGGCCGCCGAGAAGAAGGAGCTCGCCGGTGACATCAAGGCCTCCTGGGGCGATCAGATCCGGTCGTACGTGCTGCACCCGTACCAGATGGTCAAGGACCTGCGCACTGAGCATGAGGTCGGCAACACCTCGGCTGTGCTCGACGGCGACCTGGACGGCTTCATCGACGCGGGCATCCGGTGGCGCGCGCAGTCTCTGCTGGAGAACTGATCGCCCGCGCCGGGGGACCACGCGCACAGAAGTCTCCGGCACGCCGCCCCTGATCGTCCCGAAGACCTCGCGGCTGAACTAGGCTCAGAGCGTACCGGCCCGTCTTCCCCGACCTGTGCCCCGAACGGCCGGTGCGTGTCGGGGCAGCTGGTGAGAGATGATCCGCTTCGAACACGTCACACGGCGCTATGAGCCCGACGGCCGACCGGCCCTCGACGACGTCACGGTGGAGTTCAACCGTGGGGACTTCGTCTTCCTGATCGGGGCGTCCGGCTCCGGCAAGTCCACGCTGCTGCGGATGATCCTGCGCGAGGGTCTGCCCCAGCGCGGCAAGGTCACCGTGGCCGGGCAGAACCTGGGCCTCATGCTCGAACGCCGCGTGCCGGACTATCGGCGCAGCATCGGCATGGTCTTCCAGGACTTCCGCCTGCTGCCGGACAAGACCGTGTTCGACAACGTCGCCTTCGCCATGCGTGTGATCGGGGCCAGGCGCACCCAGATCCGCGAGCGTGTCACCGAGGTCCTGGAGAGAGTCGGACTGGAGGACCTCGCCCGCCGGTACCCGCACGAGATCTCCGGCGGCGAGCAGCAGCGCGCCGCCATCGCCCGCGCCATCGTCAACGAGCCAGCCATCGTGCTGGCCGACGAGCCGACCGGCAACCTGGACCCTCGTGCCTCGGACGAGGTCATGAAGATCCTGCGCTGGATCAACGCCTCCGGCACCACGGTCATCATGGCAACCCACGACCGGGTGATCGTCGACCGGATGCGCCGGCGCGTGGTCCAGCTCCACGACGGCGCACTGGTCCGCGACGACGAGCGCGGCACCTACGATCCGCCGCGGGGCTCGCAGGCCTGGACCGTTCTGCGTGAGCGGGAGTCCAGCGGGGCGCTCCGTGTCCAGGACCCCCGCGCCCATGATCTCGGCGAGCAGGGCGACGGCGGCGCCACCGCGCCGGGACCGGAAGCCCCCACCGCCGACGCCGCCCGAGCGGCCGGGCGAGACGTACCGGTCGCCGCCGAGGCTGTGGAGCACGCTGCCCGAGCCCAGGGGAGTGCCTCCGCCGAGGAGGGACCGACGGCCGAGCATTCCGCGCCGGACGGCACCGCGGCCGACACCGCCTCACCACAGTCCCTCGCCGAGCCGGTGCGCGTACGCTGGCCGGAGCATCTGCGACCCCAGCAGCACGGCCCCGACGTTCCGGAGCCTGTCGGCGGATTCGACGGGTCGGAGATGCCGAACCTCGCGCGTGACGGCTACACGGAGCCCGAGGGAGAGGGCGCCGATCCCGAACGGCTGCGCGATGCCCTGCGTCAGGCAGTGTCCTCGCACGTCCAGATGTCCGCGGGCCCGGACGGCGTGGCGGAGCATCCTCACGAGTCATGGTTCACCCACGCGGCCCCGGGCCTGGTGGATCGGCCCGGCAGCGCGGCCACTCCGGCTGCACCGGGCTCGGCCAAGGCCCGGGGGGACGAGATCGAAGACGAGCGGCTGCGCACACAGAGCGGCGACGACGAGCCCCCGGTGCACGATCCTGACCTGCCTCTGACCCGAGGGCAGGGTCCGCGGCGTCGCGCACCGGTTCCGGCTTCGCCCGCCGAGGCTGAGGCGCCGGCGGACCGGGACGACGGCGGCCTGGCGAGGCCCTTGCCCGCCGTCACGGCGGCCACCCCGGCCGAGCCCGGTGCGGCAGACGTTCCGGAAGTGCTGGAGGACCTGGCCGAACCTGATCGAGAGTCTGAGAGCTCCGACGCACCGCAGCCGGAACCGCAGCCGGAACCGCCGCCGGAGCAGGTCCGGGAGTTGGACTCCGAGGCGGAGTCCGAGCACTCTTCTGCGCGGTCCGCCCCGCTCGAGGCGGAGGAGGGTGAGCCGCCGATCCTCGACGACCGTCCGCCGCGGCCGGTGGACGTCGACGGTGAGGAGGTGGAGGATCTCACGGAGGGGGCACCGACGCAGGTTCACCCCGGCGCCCCGGACAGCGTAGACCCGGACAGCGTAGACCCGGACAGCCCAGACCAGGACTCCGCAGGCGAATCAGCAGCATCCGGCAGGTCGGCGTCGTCCAGCGTCGAGACCGTCGATGCCGACTCTGTTGAGGCCGGCGAGGCATCGCCCCAGGTGCCGCGGCCCCGGTCCTCGGCGTCCCAGTCCACCTACGCCGACACCCGTCGCACCGCCGAACAGCTCGGCGTCACCGGAGAGCGCCGCTCGTTCTGGCGGCGGCTGAGGAGGAGACGATGAATCGCCTGCTGCACATGCTGCGCGAGACGTTCACCTCGCTGCGTCGCAACGTCGCCATGGTGGCTTCGGTCGTGCTGGTCACCTTCATCTCCCTGACCTTCGTGGGGGCGGCCGCCCTCATGCAGACCCAGGTCGACCGGATGACCGATGACTTCTATGACCGGCTGGAGGTCTCGGTCTTCCTCTGCACGGACAACTCCACCCAGACCGCCTGCCCGACCGGTGCGATCAGTGCTGACCAGCGCGACGCACTGGAGCACTCACTCGAGGAGGGGGCGGCCAGCCAGTACGTGTCCAGCTTCCGGCACGAATCACAGGAGCAGGCGCTGGAGAACTTCCTGGAGTCCCGTGGCGAGACCGCGCGGACCGCCTCTCTGGAGGCCGAGGACATGCCGGAGTCCTTCCGTGTGCTGCTCCACGAGCCGGAGCAGTACCCGATCGTCACGGAGCTGTTCTCGTCCGCTCCAGGCGTGGAGACGGTCGCCGATCAGCAGGAGGTCATGGATCAGGTCTTCGCCATTCTCAACGGCCTGACCATTGTGGCGCTGATCATCGCGGCGGTGATGATCGTCTGCGCGGTGCTGCTGGTCTCCACCACGATCCGCCTGTCCGCCTTCAGCAGACGCCGAGAGACCGGCATCATGCGACTGGTGGGCGCCTCGAAGTCGATGATCCGATTGCCGTTCGTCTTCGAGGGCGTGATCGCCGCCCTCGTCGGCTCGCTGCTGGCCTGCGCGGCCACCTGGGTCATGGCTGAGTTCCTACTGGGTCAATGGCTGACCCGTCAGGTGCCGGGGATCCCCTTCATCGACTCCTCCGCGTCCTGGATCATCATGCCGGGCCTGGTGCTGGTCGGCGTGCTGCTGGCGGTCCTGTCCTCGTGGCTGACGGTGCGTCGCTACCTGCGTGTCTGAGCCAGCACGACGGCGACTGGCCACACCCGAGCCAGTGGGCTGCCACATCGGCTGCGGACCAGGCGGCAGGACGGAGCCCGACAGGAATATTGTGACCGGGACGCCGGTTGTCCTATACTGAAAGGCCTGCTGACGGCCTGTGGGCCAGCAGGTACGGTTCTTGACAACCGCATACGGGGACGATCGGTTTCGACGATCTGAGTTGAGCATGGGGAAGCGGGCCGAGGATGTAGAGTGCCCTCGCTAAAACCCCTCTGCACACCAATAAGTGCCGATTCTAAGCGCACTGACTTCGCCCTCGCTGCCTGATAGCAGCGACCGCGAGTCTGTCAGCCTGAGCTTGCTATCGGCTCAGCAGCTGGCATCAGCTAGATAGCCACTGGAGCGCCGCCTTCGTCGTGGGGGCGTCGCTCGACGATCACACGACTGGGCCCGGGTCAGCCACTTGTCTGCAAGATGGCTGGGGCCGAGCAACACCCGATGCGCAGACTGCGCCCGGAGAAGTCCATGTGATGCCAGATCGGACGCGGGTTCGATTCCCGCCGTCTCCACCACACCAGACGGGCCGCCGGCCGATGAGGAGCTCCTCATCGGCCGGCGGCCCTTCGTCGTGTCTGGGGGAGCTCCCGGGCTGCTCAGGCGGCGCCGCGGTTGCGGTAGCGCATGGCTCGCTGGGCGTCCCGCTCGTCCTGCTTGCGTCGCAGGGTCTCCCGCTTGTCGAACTCGCGCTTGCCCTGGGCGATGCCGATCTCGACCTTGACCCGGCCGTCCTTGAAGTAGAGCTGCAGCGGCACGATCGTGTGCCCCGGAGACTCGATCTGCCGGGTGATCTTCACCAGTTCCTTGTGGTTCAGCAGCAGTTTCCGCTTCCTGCGGGCGCTGTGATTGGTCCAGGTGCCGTTGAGGTACTCCGGGATGTGCACCTGCTCCAGCCACAGTTCGCCGGCGTCGGAGAAGGCGGCGAACCCGTCGGTGAGGGACGCCTGGCCCTCCCGCAGAGACTTGACCTCGGTGCCGGTGAGCACCATCCCGGCCTCGTAGCGGTCCAGGATCGTGTAGTCGTGCCGAGCCCGCCGGTTGGTGGCGACCACGTGGTTGTTCGGGTCCTTCTGACCTTTCCGGGCGTTCTTCTTCGCCATGGTGCCACCTCCTCGCAGCAGGGTCGGTCTGTGCTCACGGCCGCATGGCCGGCCGGAGAGCCGACTGTCCATCATACACCCCGAGGGTCGGACGTGGCGGGCGTCACGTCCTTTCGTGGTCGATGGTCAACCCCATGATGTGATGGATGGATGCGCCTCTCCGTCCCGGACCACGTGTTGCGAGCCTTCGGGCAGCACGGATCCGCGGTGCCGCTGAGCGGGGGACAGGGCACCTCATGGCGGGCCGGAGACATCGTGCTGAAGCCGGTGCCCGTCCAGGGCCAGGAGACCTGGTCGTGGCTGCACCACCGGCTGGCTCCGTCACTGCCGCGTGAGACGGCACTGAGGATCGCGCTGCCCGTGGCGGCATCCGACGGGTCCCTGCTGGTGGACGGCTGGGGCGCGAACCGCTGGATGCCCGGCTCCGGGGCCGGGCTGAGTCTGCGGCGTCGCGCGGAGGCCGCCCGGGCCTTTCACCGGGCGACGGCGGCCGCACCGGCGGACCTGCCGACTCGACAGGACCCCTGGGCCCGGGCCGACCGGCAAGGCCTGGGGTCAGGAGGATCTGCCACCGGAGGCACCGGGGGCGCTGGCTGAGCTGCTGGACCAGCTGCCCGTGACTGAGCAGCCCCTCCAGATCGTGCACGGGGACCTGGCGGGCAACATCATCGACCATCCGGTCCACGGGCTCGGCGTGCTCGACCTCAGCCTCTATCGGCGTCCGGTCGCCTGGGCGGAGGCGGTCCTCGCCCTCGACGTCATGGCCTGGGAAACCGGACACGGAGGCGCGGCGGTGCAGGTCGGCGCCTCCGCCGAGATGCTGGGTCGGGCGCTTGCGTTCCGGTTGTGTGCGGAGCTGAACCTCGGGGCTCGGCGGCTGTCATCGCCGCTGATGGACCTCATCCCGGTAGTGCGTGGGCTCGTGGATCTCCGGGGTCGGTGAACGATCCCCGAGATTGGTGACCCTGATGGTCAGGGGAGGCACAGGGGTCGCTGCTCGCGCAGGTGCCGCTCAGAGCTCCACGAGTCCGGAGAGCCCCATGCCGATCCCCGCGGCGACGAATCCGCACACCACGTTGACCAGCCAGATCCAGGCGGCCTGCATCCGATGGCCGTCCACCCAGCGCTGAGCCGCGCGCAGCGAGACGGTGGCGAAGGTGCTCAGCGCACCGATGAGCCCATAGCTGATCACGGTGACCACGCCGGGGGAGAAGAGGCCGTTGTCCGGCACGGCGTCCGCCGAGGTCAGCGCGGAGAACTCGCCGTAGAGGAAGCCCAGCAGCAGGCAGCCCAGCGTGTTGGCCACGAGGATGCCGAAGCGTGCGTACCGGTCCAGCAGGAGTCGCAGCACGGCACCGGCGGCGCCGCCGAGGGCCACACCGAGCACCACGGCCAGAGAGAGCGTGGTGGTCATCGGGCCCCGCCTCCGGCGTCGGCGGATCCGTCCCCGGCCTCGCGGGCGGGCGGCGCAGCCACCGCGCCGAGGCCGTAGGGGTCCTCCACGCAGCCGAACAGCGCACGGCCGATAGTGACGCCCGCCGCGGCCGCCCCGGTGGAGGCGATGACGCTGATCAGCAGGTAGAACAGCATCTCCAGGGTGCCGGGGCTGACATAGGTGACGGCGCTCAGGCCCTCGAACGTGCCTCCGGGCAGAGACGGCATGGTCGCCACGATCACCAGGGAGAAGGTCGTGTAAGAGCCCAGGAGGCCGGTACCCAGCACCGGCACCACCCAGCGCCGCAGCCACGGCCTGGCCGCGGCGACGCCGGTGAGCAGGCCCAGCATGCCGGATCCGGAGATGTTGATGGCCAGCGTGGTCCAGGGGAACTTCATCCCGTGCTCCGGGATGATCTGCCCGATCGTCAGCCGCAGCAGTGCACCTGCCGCACCCGCGCAGGCGACCAGCAGGATCAGCGCCGGCAGCGGGGGAGCCGTCGGCGCCGCAGAGGCGGGGGCGGGATTGACTCGCGTAGGCACCGTCCAAGCCTAATACGCCGGTCGCGCCCGGCAGGTCAGGGCACCCCGGGGGAGGCCGTCAGTTCTCGAGGTCCCCCGGACCGGAGGCCCCGGAGCCGTCAGAGCGCACTACGGAGACCCGCATCGCATGGGCCAGCTCGTGAGCCAGGCGGATTCCCTCTCCGGCGTCGGTGCGAGCCACCACGACGTCGCCGGACTCCGAAGCGGTGACATGCACCTGGGCACCGATCTCCACCTGCTGCTCGGCCAGCACCCGCAGCGCGTCCGGCACCGAGTCGTCCACCTGCTGTAGACGCACCGCGGAAGAGGCAGGGACCCGGCACAGCAGCTCCGTGTCCGGGTGGTCCATGGACAGGTCCGGCCCGGGGATCGGGTCGCCGTGAGGGTCCACCCGTGGGTGGCCGAGCCGGGCGTCCAAGCGATCCACGAACGTCTCCGAGACCGCATGCTCCAGGCGCTCGGCCTCGTCATGCACTTCGTCCCAGCCGTACCCGAGTTCCCGGACGAGCCACGTCTCGAGCAGCCGATGCCGCCGCACCATCGCCAGTGCGAGCTGCCGCCCCTGTTCGGTGAGCCGGATCGGCGCATACGGCTGGTGGTCCACGAGGCCGAGATCCGCCATCTTGCGCACCATGAGGGTCACCGACGGGTTGGAGACCCCCAGCGTCTTGGCCAGCGCCGAGGCGGAGACCGCCGTGTCGTCCCATTCCGCCAGGCCGTAGATGGTCTTGGCGTAGTCCTCCACCGACGTCGTCGCGGAGTCCGTGCGGGTGGACCGGCCCTGGGCGGAGGTGCGCGGGGTCATGGGATCCTCTCGATGGTCGCGGCTGACTGATCCAGTCTATGGGCCACCGGTCGACGACGACGGTGCGCCAGTCGCCCCAAGACGCCCTTGCGTGGGGCGAACAGGTAGGCCATGGCGAACTGCGCGGACTGGACCAGGACGATGGTGCCGCCCGTGGCGACGTCACCCCAGTAGCTGAGGTAGACGCCGACCAGAGCGGAGAGCACGGCCGAGGCCGAGGCCACGATGAGCATCCGACCGAAGGTCCGGGTGAGCAGCATCGCGGTGGCTCCCGGGATGACCAGCATGGCCACCACCAGGATGATCCCCAGGGTCTGCAGGGCCGTGACCGTGGTCAGCGCCAGCAGCATCAGCAGCACGGCGGACAGACCCGTGGCAGAGAGTCCGATGGTGTGGGCGAAGGTGCGGTCGAACGCCAGCAGCGTGAAGTCCCGCCGCTTGATCAGCAGAACTGCGGCCGTCAGGGCACCCAGGCACAGCACCTGGATCAGATCCGTCCGGGAGGTGCCCAGCACGTTGCCGAAGAGGATGTGCTGCAGATGCGTCTCGCTGGGCGTCCGGGAGATCAGCACCAGGCCCAGAGCGAACAGCGAGGTGAACACCACGCCGATCGCCGTGTCATGCTTCACCGTGGAGGAGGTGCTGATGCCGCCGATCAGGGCGACCGCCAGCATGCCGAACACGAAGGCTCCCACCGCCATCGGGACACCGAAGAGGTAGGCCAGCACGATCCCCGGCAGGATCGAATGGGCCACCGCCTCGCCCATCAGCGACCAGCCCATCAGCACCAGCCAGCAGGACAGCAGACCGCACACCGCGGCGGCCACCACGGAGACCAGCAGCGCATTCTGCATGAAGCCGAACTCGAGGGGGGCCAGAAGAAGCTCACGCAGCAGGTCCATCATGGCTGCCTCCGCTCGGCCGATGCCGCACCGAGTCCCAGCACGGTGCCGAAGGCGTCCGCCATCCGCTCCTCGGTGAGGACCTCCCCTGGAGGACCGGCGGCCAGCACCGTGCGGTGCAGCAGCACGACCTCCTCGGCGAGGTCGGGGATCCCCTCCAGGTGGTGGGTGGAGACCAGCAGCGTGGTGCCGGCATCACGCAGCTGATGCAGCACTTGGACGATCAGCTCCTCGGAGACGCGGTCCACTCCGGCGAACGGCTCATCCAGCAGCATCAGCGGCGCCCGCTGCGCGATCGACCGCGCCAGAAAGGCTCGCCGTCGCTGCCCGCCCGAGAGCTCCCCGATGGTCCGCGAGCGGAGGCCCGCCAGGCCGACCTGTTCCAGGGCGGACTCGACGTGTTCCCGGTCCGCCGCCCGCGGGCGACGGGTGAACCCCAGATGCCCGTACCGTCCCATCATCACGGTCTGCTCCACCGTCACCGGGAAGCTCGGATCCACCTGGTCATGCTGCGGGACGTAGCTGACCAGGTTCCTCCGTCGCGCCGCGTGTGGGCTGCGGCCGAAGAGTCGGACTCGACCCTGGGCCGGGGAGCGCAGGCCCAGCAGGGCCGCGAACAGCGTCGACTTCCCGGAGCCGTTGGCCCCGACCAGGGCGCAGATGCGCCCCGACCGGACGGTCAGGTCGACCTCCTGCAGGGCCAGGACCCCGGGATATCCGGCGCTGAGCCCTTCCACCGAGATGGCAGTGGTGGTCTCCGTGGGGATCATCGGCCGTCGTCCTCAGCGCCGGCGAGGATCAGCTCCAGATCGTGGCGCAGCAGGTCCACGTAGGTGGGCACCGGGCCGTCCGCCTCGGTCAGAGAGTCCACGTAGAGCGGCTCGCCCAGCTCCGCACCGGTCTCCTGGACGACCTGCTGCTGGGCCGCATCGTTGACGGTGGATTCGCAGAACACGGTGGGGACCTCATGGTCGCGGACGTAGCGGATCTGCGCCTCGACCTGCTGGGGCGAGCCCTCATCATCGGCGTTGACGGGCCACAGGTAATGCTCGCCCAGGTCCAGATCGTCGGCCAGATAGCTGAAAGCGCCTTCGCAGGTCACCAGATGCACCTCCTCCAGCTCCTCGGCGCGCTCGCGGGCCTCGACGTCGAGGGCCGCCAGCTCGTCGCGCAGCGCCGCGGCGTTCTCGGCGAAGACGTCGGCATCCTCGGGAGAGAGTTCGGACAGGGCGTCCTCGACGCCGTCCACGTAGCTCATGCCCTGGCGGGGAGACATCCAGGCGTGCGGGTTGACGGGCATCTCCGCGGCATCATCGGGGTGGCCGGGCAGCCGGGTCACCGGCAACGGCTCGATGTCCCCGGTCACCGTGACGGCCGGAGCATCGGACTGGTCGAGGAACTGCTCCAGCCAGGCCTCCAGACCCAGGCCGTTGGCCAGGATGAGGTCGGCCTCGGCCGCGTCGCGCACGTCTCCGGGAGTGGGGTCGTACTCGTGGATCTCCGCACCGTGCGGCGTGATGGAGCGGACGTCTGCGCGGTCCCCGGCCACCTCGGACGCGATGTCCTGGAGCACGGTGAAGGTGGTCAGCACCACAGGTCGCGCCTCGGCGCCTCCCTGTCGTTCGGAGGGGTCGCCGGAGCCGTCGGCGCTCGCACACGAGGTCACGAGCAGGGTGCTGAGAGCCAGGAGAGCGGCGGACGTCGTCGTCGTGGTGTGCGGCATGCCCCCAGTATGGTTTAGGCATACCTAAAACTGCAACCGGCGCGCCGCCTGGACGCAGCAGGGGCCGGGTCCGGGCCTCCCGATTGGAGGACCGGACCCGGCCCCTGGGCGCGGCGGAGAGAGCGTCAGAGTGCGGGCGAGCCCGCCGTGTCGGGCGAGGACTCTGGATCAGCCGACTCCTCGGACCGCGAACCGGCGTCGGACCAGGGGGTGGGGCTGTCCGGGGCCAGGGCACCGAGCGCGGCCTCGTGGAGCAGTCCGTTGGTGGCCAGGGCATTCCCGCCGGAGCAGCCCGGCTCGCCGTCCAGCGAGGTGAACCTGCCACCGGCCTCGGTGACGATCGGGACCAGGGCCGCCATGTCATAGAGCTCCAGCTCGGGCTCAGCGGCCACGTCCACCGATCCCTCGGCCACCATGCAGTAGGACCAGAAGTCGCCGTAGGCCCGGGTGCGCCAGACCGAATCCGTCATCTCGAGGAAGTTGTGGATCCGGCCGATCTCCCGCCAGCCGGTCAGCGACGAATAGGAGAAGGAGGCGTCCTGCAAGGTGGAAACCTTGGAGACACCCAGCTGACGGGCCGAGGCCAGCGACTTGCCCGTGTAGGCCCCGCCGCCGGCAGCGGCCCACCACCGGCGGTTCAGGGCGGGGGCGCTCACGACGCCGACCACCGGCTCGCCGTGGTCCACGAGTGCGATGAGGGTGGCCCACACAGGGACCCCGCGCACGAAGTTCTTGGTCCCGTCGATCGGGTCGATGACCCAGCGCCGAGGTCCGGATCCCGAGGAGCCGAACTCCTCGCCGTAGACGGCATCCCGCCCCCGGACCCGGCTCAGCTGGGCACGGATGGTCTCCTCGGCCTTCCGGTCGGCCTCGGTGACGGGGGTGAGGTCGGGTTTGGTCTCCACCTCGAAGTCCATCGACTGGAAGAAGGACATCGTCTGGGCGTCCACCGAGTCGGCGATCATGTGGGCCAGGCGGAGGTCCTCGGTATAGGCGCTCGTGCGATGGTTCATGGGCTCAACCCTAGTCGCTTCTCCTCCTGTTCCTCCGCAGACCCGGCCAGCGAGGCGAGCAGCCCGCGCAGTGAGGCCAGGCGCGCCGGTCCGTGGGCGCCGGCATGTCCTGCCTGCACCCAGGCGTCCAATGCGCAGCCGCCCTCGGGCGATGCGTGGGCGCATCCCGGCTCGCAGTCGACCGAGCCCTCCACCAGATCCTCGAAGGCGGCGAGCACGTCATCGGGGTCGACATGGGCCAGGCCGAAGGACCGGATCCCCGGGGTGTCGACGATCCAGGACTCTTGGGCGTCCTGGTCACCCAGCGGAGATGTCGGATCCTCCGACGGCTCGAGGGTCAGCGCGACGGCGGAGGACGAGGTGTGGCGGCCGCGGCCGGTCACGGCGTTGACGCCTCCGGTGGCGCGATCCGCCCCGGTCAGAGCGTTGACCATGGTGGACTTGCCCACGCCGGAGTGGCCGATCATCGCGGTCACGTGCCCGGCCAGCAGGGACCGCAGACGGGCCACGGCCGCCGGGTCCAGAGCCGGATCCCGTGTGGAGCCCGGCGTGCGCTCTGCGTCGGCGCCTCCGCCGACCCCGGTACCGGCATGGCCGGAGATCACCGTGGTCAGGCTCAGCTCTGCATAGTGGCTCACCAGCCCTGCAGGATCCTCAGGATCCTCGGCCAGGTCCGCCTTGGTGATCAGGAGGATGGGAACGATGTCGGCGTCGTAGGCGGCGACCAGGGCCCGATCGATGAAGCCGGTGCGCGGGGCCGGATCCGCCGCGGCGACCACGATGAGCAGCTGATCCGTGTTCGCGACCACCACGCGCTCAGCGTCGTCGGAGTCGTCGGCGCTGCGACGCAGCAGGGTGGAGCGTTCCTCGATGCGCACCAGCCGGGCCAGCGTCCCCTCCTCGCCCGAGGTGTCGCCCACGAGTGCGACGACGTCGCCGGGAACCACCGGGGTGCGCCGCAGGGCTTTGGCCCGCACGGCGGTGACCACCTGCCCCGAGTCCACCAGGGCAGCGGTGTAGCGCCCGCGGTCGACCTGAACGATCCGGCCCAGCTCCGCGTCGGCGTGCTCGGGCTTCTCCTTCGTCCGGGGGCGCGAACCCTTCTTGTTCGGCCGGACCCGGGCACGTGACTCGTCCCAGCTGTCCCAGCGGCTCACGGGACCAGCCGCTCCCACAGCTGAGGGAAGGTGGGCATCGTCTTGGCGGTGCAGCCGATGTCCTCGACCTCCACGCCGTCCACGGCCAGTCCGAGGACGGCGCCGAAGGTCGCCATGCGGTGGTCGGCGTAGCTGTGCACCAGGCCGCCGTGGGAGATGGGGGACAGGACGCGGAAGCCGTCATCGGTCTCCTCCGCCGCTCCGCCCAGACGGCGGATCTCCACCACCAGTGCGGCGATGCGGTCGGTCTCGTGGCCGCGCAGATGGGCCACCGAGGTGAACGTCGTCTCACCGTCGCACAGTGCGGCCAGCGCTGCCAGGGTGGGGGTGAGCTCCGCAGTGCCGTCCACGGTGCCCGGGGTCACCAGGCGTTCGGGGCCGCGCACGGTGAGCGTGACGGTCTCCCCGCCGGGCTCTTCGACGGAGTCCACTTCGGCCCCGAAGTCGGTCAGCAGCTGCGTCCAGCGCCGCCCGATCTGTGTGGAGTCCTTCGGCCAGCCTCGCATGACCACCTCTCCGCCGGTCACTGCGGCCGCGCAGAGGAACGGTCCCGCATTCGACAGGTCCGGCTCCACCCGCGCGGTGAACGCCGGAATGGCGCCTGGTTCCACCCGCCAGGTGTAGGGGGCCGGAGAGCTGACGGAGACGCCGAGCTGCTCGAGCACCGTCAACGTCATCTCCACGTGCTCCAGAGACGGCACCGAGGTGCCGCTGTGGCGCAGCGTGAGGCCCTCCGTCATCCGGGGGGCCGCCAGCAGGAGCCCGGAGACGAACTGGGAGGAGCCGGAGGCGTCGATGGAGATCTCGCCGCCGGTCAGCCCAGCAGGGCTGCTGACGGTGAAGGGCAGGGTGGTCGGTGCGGCGCCCTCCGGGGCCGAGGGGTCGCGGACGTCCACACCGAGCTCGGCCAGCCCTTCGAGCACGGCGCCCATGGGCCGGACCCGCGCTTCGGGATCGCCGTCGAAGTGCACGGCGTGTCCCGTCAGGGCGGCGACCGCCGGCAGAAAACGCATGACAGTGCCGGCGAGCCCGCAGTCCACCTGCACGTCTGAGGCGTCGTGTGCCTGTGCGGCGGGGGGTGCGGCCAGCGGCAGCGGAGTGATCCGCACGGCCGGTTCACGGGTGCCCCCGCCGTCTGCGAGGTGCTCGACGCGCGCCCCGAGCCGCTGCAGTCCGGCCAGCATGAGGGAGGAGTCGCGGGACTCCAGCGCGTTGACGACCACGGAGGGGCCGTCGGCAAGAGCTGCGAGCAGCAGCAGCCGGTTGGTCAGGGACTTCGAAGCGGGGACGACGACCTCTCCACGCACCGGTGCCCCCGCTCGCGGCGCGGGCCACGGTGTCGGGGGCACCCGGAGAGCGTCAGATGACATGGTGGTGCTCAGAGCGCGTCCTCAGCCTTCTTCTTCCCCTCCTTGGCGGCTGCGGAGATGGCCTTGACGGCCTCCTTCTCCGCACGCTTGAAACTCTTCGCCGCGTCCCGTTCGAAGGCCTTGGCGGTCTTGACCGCGTCGTCGCCGAACTCCTCGGCCCACTTGTAGGTCTTGTCCCGGAACTGGGCGCCCTTCTTCTTCGACTGCTTCGCCAGGTGCTCAGCACGCCAGCTCAGCGAGGGCTTGCCGGCGAGATCGGCGACGGCAAGCCCGAGGCCGCCGAGGATGGCGAGGTTCTTCAGCAGAGTGTCCCGCTGGGCGGTCAGGTCCTCCACCGAATCGAGGCCTGCGGCGCGCATCTCCACATAGGAGTTGACCTTGTGCACCCCCATCAGGGTGAATGCGGCGATGCGGGGGCACTTGCCGATCGCCAGTGCGACCCCGGCGACGACTTCGATGCCGCCGAGCACCTGGACGGTGCGGCGGGGGTCCGAGGTGATGACCTCCGCCTGGGGGACCAGGGAGCCGAGCTCCTCCAGGGTGGGCTCCAGCCTGTCGGCGGCCTCCTCCGTGTTGCGGAGGCGGTCGATGCCGTCGGCGATGAAGCCGGCACCGAGCAGCGGGCGGGCGACTTTGCGGATCAGGGACATGGAATCCTCCTGTGGCGGCGCGGCGTCGGGGTCGTCCCCGGCTCCACGTGCGGTGAACTCGGTTGAGCTGTGCGTGCCGGAACATGCGGCGTTCGGCATCGTCCAGAAGACAATCTACCCAATCAGCCCCTGTCGGGGAATTGCAGAGCACGCGTGGTCGTTGTCCTGTCCATGACCACAGCCACGCTTCAGCCGCGCACGCAGGCCCCGATCCGCCGGGTGCGCGTAGACTCGTCCGTGATGGAAGACCGTGACGAGAACGTGAATGTGGCCGAGGAGACCGACGCACAGCGTCGCGCCCGCTTCGAGTCCGATGCGCTGCAGTACGTCGACCAGCTCTATTCCGCGGCGATGCGGATGACGCGCAACCCGCAGGACGCCGAGGACCTGGTGCAGGAGGCCTACACGAAGGCCTACTCCGCGTTCCACCAGTACAAGCCGGGGACCAACCTGAAGGCCTGGCTGTACCGCATCCTGACCAACACGTACATCAACATCTACCGGAAGAAGCAGCGGCAGCCGCAGCAGGCCAACACGGACACCGTGGAGGACTGGCAGATGGCCCAGGCGGCGGAGCACACCTCCACCGGACTGCGCTCGGCCGAGGCGGAGGCCCTGGACCATCTGCCGGACTCGGACGTCAAAGACGCCCTGCAGCAGATCCCGGAGGAGTTCCGCCTGGCGGTCTACTTCTCCGACGTCGAGGGATTCGCCTACAAGGAGATCGCCGAGATCCTCAACATTCCCATCGGCACGGTGATGTCGCGGCTGCACCGCGGCCGCAAGCTGCTGCGTGAACTGTTGACCGACTACGCCCGCGAGCGAGGCTTCAAGAAGCAGGAGGCTCGAAAATGAGCGAAGACCGCACCACGGATGAGTGCCCCGGCGGTGACTGCCGGGAGGCCGAGGAGCGGATGGAGCGCATCTACGAGTACCTCGACGGTGCGCTGAGCCGGGACGACCTCGCGGAGGTCCGGGGCCATCTCCACGACTGCCCGGACTGCGCCTCCGAGTACGACCTCGAGTGCATCATCCGTTCCGTGGTCCGGCGGTCCTGCGTGGAACGTGCCCCCGACACTCTGAAGGTCACCATCATGGAGCGCATCAGCGAGATCCGCGTGGAAGCTGGCCACGAGAGCCGCTGAGCCGGGGCGCACCGGGAGTCCGACCCGGAGCGCGCACCAGGGGTCTGCCGGTCCGGAGCGCGCACGTCCCTCTCGCCTCCGGCATGACAGGTCCGACATGACAGAGCCCCCGACGGGATGATCCCGCGGGGGCTCTGCCTTTCTGTGTGCGCTTGCTGTCCGTGGCGCTCCGTCGCCGGAGCACGCACGGCGCGCGCCGCGGCCGCTCGACGGCGGCCCGCTGCTGAGCGTCAGGGGCCCGTGAGGGACCTGAACGGGTCAGGAGTTGGGGCGCTTGCCGTGGTTGGCCTTGTTCTTGCGGCGGTCCTTGCGCTTGCGTCCACGCTTGCTCATGGTGAACTCCTTTCGTCGGCTTCGCCCCATCCTACCGGACGGTGGTGCTGGGGCCATCGGTGCGGTGCCCGGGGAGGTGGTGCTCCGCGCCGGCAGGTCTCACGCAGAGGGCTCGCGCAGGCCCAGCCACCGGAACCACCCCCGGTGGAGGACCAGCCAGGCGATCAGCCCGTAGCCGGCCTGGCCGGGGGCGCCGTCGTTGGCTGCGAGATCATGGCGCCACTGGTCATGCTGGACCAGCGGCGAGAACGTGTCGACGTAGACGTGGGAGCGGCGCGACGCCACGTCCTGGTACGCGACGTTGAGCTCCGCCAGTCGCTGGTTCCGTTCGGGGTCCAGCCCCGGGACGGGTCCCACGACCAGGCACCGGATCCCCTCCTGACTGGCCCGGTCCAGGATGTTGGCCAGGTTGAGTCGGGAACGGGCCGACGAGGAGGTGCTGTCCAGGTCGATGTCGTTGAGTGCGACGATCAGATGGTTCTCCGTGCCCTCCGAGAAGCGTGGTGCGGCCTCGGCCTGCCAGCGGTGGGACAGCGCCTCCGTCCCCTCGCCGGGCATGGCGAGGACATAGTGTTCCAGGTGCACCGCCTCGGTGGGCGTCTTCGCCAGCACCCGTCCCAGCCATCCCAGTGCGCGGGGATCACCAGTTCCGGTGAGCAGCTCATTGCCGACGGCGACGATTCTGATGCTGCGTTCCACGTCGTCCCTTCCTCTGTGTGGCCATCCGATCCCGGGAACCCGGGGGAGGGCCGGCGGACACCGACTTTTCCTCCCCTGACGTTACCGCGTCCGAGCCGCCGGGCCGGCCTCGGACGCGCCACGGGGACAGATCGTCGCGGCCCCGGGAACGCGGGGGGGGGCGAGGAGAGGAGGGG
>NZ_BAAAVT010000001.1:196239-306752 GCF_039534665.1 Nesterenkonia aethiopica
CCCGGTCTCCGGGTCGGCGGCCTCCGTCGCTCAGCGGCGATCGTCGTTCACAGGTCCAGGTGCGGGAAGGCCTGGGCGAGCAGCGTCTCCAGCTCCTTGGCGTGACGCCGGGCCTGACCGACGGACGTGGCCGCGGACTCCCCGCGGGAGACCAGCTGAAGCTCCTGGTCGAGCAGCGGCACCAGGCTGAGCCCCAGGAAGGGCCAGGGACCCTGGTTGACGGGCTCGTCCTGCGCGTAGATGAACTCGGCGTCGGCGGGGTAGGAGTCCAGCTCCTCGCGCAGCTGGTCCACCGGCAGGGGGTAGAGCTGCTCGAGCCGCACGATCGCCGTCGTCTGGTCGTCGTGCTTGGCCCGCGTGGCCACGAGGTCGTAGTACAGCCTCCCCGAGGTGATCAGCACGCGCTTGACCTCGGACTTGTCGACGCCGTCGTCTCCGATGACCTCACGGAAGGTGCCGGTGGTGAAGTCCTCGACGGAGTTCGCGGCGGCCTTGAGACGCAGCAGCTGCTTGGGGGAGAACACCACCAGCGGCCGGCGGGGCCGTGCCACCGCCTGACGGCGCAGCAGGTGGAAGTAGTTCGCACCGGTGGAGGGCATGACCACGGTCATGTTGTCCTCCGCGCACAGCTGCAGGAAGCGCTCCGGCCGACCGGAGGAGTGGTCCGGGCCCTGGCCCTCATAGCCGTGCGGCAGCAGCATCACGACCGAGGAGCGCTGGCCCCACTTCTGCTCGGCGGTGGCGATGAACTCGTCGATCACCGTCTGCGCGCCGTTGACGAAGTCGCCGAACTGGGCCTCCCACAGCACCAGGGCCTGGGGGTTCTCCACCGAGTAGCCGTACTCGAAGCCCAGGGCCGCATACTCGGAGAGCAGCGAGTCGTAGATGAAGAACCGCGCCTGGTCCTCGGTCAGGTTCTTCAGCGGGTACCACTCGTCGCCGTTGACCCGGTCGTGGAACACCGCGTGCCGCTGGACGAAGGTACCGCGCCGTGAGTCCTGACCGGCCATGCGGACCTCGATGCCCTCCATCAGCAGCGAGCCGAAGGCCGCGATCTCGGCGAAGCCCCAGTCGATGCCGCCTTCGCGGGCCATCTTCGCCCGCTTCTCCAGCAGGGACTTCAGCTTCGGGTGGGCGGTGAAGCCGTCCGGGATGTTGGTGTGCACCTCGCCGATGTGTGCCAGCGACTCCTCGGAGACCGCGGTGTCGTCCGCAGCCCGGATCGGGGTGTCCTCCTCCAGCTCCGAGGCCGTCGGGGCGACGATGTCGCCGCCGCCGCTGGGCACGCTGACGGTCGAGACCGGCTGGGTCTGGGCCGCGTGAGTCTCGGTGAAGACACGCTCCAGGCGCTGGCGGAAGTCCTGCAGAGCCTGGTCCGCCTCGTCCTGGGTGATGTCGCCACGACCGACCAGATTCTCCGTGTAGAGCCGACGGGTCGACCGCTTGGCCTCGATGAGGTTGTACATCTTCGGCTGGGTCATCGCCGGGTCGTCGCCCTCGTTGTGGCCACGGCGGCGGTAGCAGACGAGGTCGATCACGACGTCCTTGTTGAACCGCTGCCGGTACTGGAAGGCCAGCGAGGCCACACGCGCGACCGACTCCGGGTCATCCCCGTTGACATGGAAGATCGGGGCCTGGATGGCCTTGGCCATGTCCGTGCAGTAGGTCATCGAACGGCCCGACTGCGGCGCGGTGGTGAAGCCGACCTGGTTGTTGACCACCACGTGGACGGTGCCGCCGGTGCGGTAGCCGCGCAGCTGGGACAGGTTCAGCGTCTCGGCGACCACGCCCTGCCCGGCGAACGCGGCGTCGCCGTGCACCAGCAGCGGCAGCACCGAGAAGGAGCTCAGGCCGTCGGGTCCTCTGTCCAGGCGGTCCTGCTGGGCACGCACGATGCCTTCGAGCACCGGGTTGACCGCCTCCAGGTGGGAGGGGTTCGCAGCCAGGTAGACGCTGGTCGAATTGCCACGGTCAGAGGTGAACGAGCCGCGCGTGCCGAGGTGGTACTTCACGTCGCCCGAACCGATGCCCGCCTCGCGGCCCTCGAACTCGCGGAAGATCTGCGCGTACGTCTTGCCCGCGATGTTGGCGAGGACGTTGAGACGACCTCGGTGCGCCATGCCGATGGCCACCTCGTCGAGTCCCTCGTCGGCGGCTTCGGAGAGGATCACGTCCATCAGCGGGATCAGCGACTCGCCGCCCTCCAGGGAGAAACGCTTCTGCCCGACGAACTTCGTCTGTAGGAAGGTCTCGAAGGCCTCGGCGGCGTTGAGGCGTCCCAGGATGCGGAACTGCTCGTCACGCGACGGCTTCGAGTAGGGGTGCTCGATCTCGTCCTGGAACCACTGGCGTTCCTCCGGAGACTGGATGTGCATGTACTCGATGCCCGTGTTGCGGCAGTAGGTGTCCCGCAGCACGCCGAGGATGTTGCGCAGCGGCAGCATCTGCTTGCCGCCGAACCCTCCTGTGGGCCAGTCGCGGTCCAGGTCCCACAGGGTCAGGCCGTGAGACTCGATCTCGAGGTCCGGGTGCTCCCGCATCCGGTACTCCAGCGGGTCCACCGAGGCCATGAGGTGGCCGCGCACCCGGTAGGCGTGGATCAGCTGCTGGATCCGGGCGACCTTGTTGATCTGGTCCTCAGGGTTGACCTGGATGTCAGCCGACCAGCGGACGGGACGGTACGGGATGCGCAGCGCTTCGAAGATCTCGTCGTAGAAGCCGTCCTCGCCCAGGAGGAGCTGGTGGATGGTCTTCAGGAACTCGCCGGAGCCGGCGCCCTGGATCACCCGGTGGTCATACGTGGAGGTCAGCGTGATGACCTTGGAGACGGCGAGCTTGTTCAGCGTCTTCTCCGAGGCGCCCTGAAACTCGGCCGGGTACTCGAGGGCACCGACGCCGACAATGCAGGCCTGCCCCTGGGAGAGCCGGGGCACCGAGTGCACGGTGCCGATGCCGCCGGGGTTGGTCAGGGAGACCGTGGTGCCGGCGTAGTCGTCGGGCGTGAGCTTGTTGTCCCGGGCGCGCTTGACGACGTCGTCGTAGGCCGCCCAGAAGTCGGTGAAGCTCATGTCCTCGGCGCCCTTGATGTTGGGCACCACCAGGGCGCGCGTGCCGTCGGGCCGGGGCATGTCGATCGCGAGCCCGAAGTTCACATGCGCGGGCTGCACGGCGGCGGGCTTGCCGTCCTTGACGGTGTAGGTGACGTTCATCGACGGGTGGGCGCGCAGCGCCTTGACCATGGCGTAGCCGATGATGTGGGTGAAGGAGACCTTGCCGCCCCGGGTGCGCTTGAGGTGGTTGTTGATGACCACGCGGTTGTCGATCAGCAGCTTCGCGGGCACGGCCCGCACCGTGGTCGCCGTCGGCACGGACAGGGAGGCGTCCATGTTGGCGGCGATGGCCTTGGACATCCCCTTCAGGACGGTGACCTCGTCCTGCTTCGTCTCCTTCGGCGCCTCGTCGCCCCGCGAGTCGGAGGGCTCGGAGGGGATGGGAGTGGTGCCGGAGTCCTTGGACTTCTTGGTGGTGGGCTGCTTGGGCGCCACGGGGCGGGTGCCGGTGGGGGACTTCTCCGTGGCGGGCTTCTGCTGGTGCTCCGGCTCGGCGGGCGTGGCCGTCATCGGGGTGCTCTCCTGCCGGGAGTTCTGCTGGTTCGTCGCAGCGGCCCGACGTTCGGCTGCGGTGCCGTTGCCGGAGCCGCCGGCCGGGGTCGACGAGGCGGAGGAGGCGGAGGCGGAGCTTCCGGAGGCGCCGTTGCCTGCCTGAGCGTCTTCGGCGGGGGACTCGCCCTCGAGTCGACGGAAGATGTCAGCCCACTTGCGGTCCACGGAGTCCGGGTCCGCCTTGTACTTGTCGTATATGTCGGCGACCAACCATTCGTTTCCGGGGAACTCCTCCGCGAGACGGCTGGACGTTAGCTCTGGCACTGTGGATACGCCTCTTCCATATGTGTTGTGTCGGTTCGCCGCACCGTGCGCGTGCATGTCCGGCCGAGATGCTCGGCCGGCGGTGCGATATTCCCACCAGGAGGGTCACGACGACGGCGTCCTCGCCGTCCGCCGGGCTCTCGCCCCGGCTGGCCGGAGACCCTCTCGGTCACCTCGTCCCAGCATAGTGACTTTCCTGACGGAGCCGCCACCGTGCGCGGTATCGTGTCTGATGCCGTGCGACACGTCCTCTGAGGGGCGGTGTCCCCGCGGCGCGAGCGCGAGACCCCGAAGGGCGGACGACCACCCCCATGAAGTTCCTCAACGAGCCCACCACCGACCTGACGTACGCCGACGTCTTCCTCGTCCCCTCCCGGTCCGAGGCGATGTCGCGGATGGAGGTGGACATCTCTGCCGACGACGGCACCGGATCGACCATTCCGCTGGTCGCGGCGAACATGACGGCGGTGACCGGCCGGCGCATGGTCGAGACGATGGCGCGCCGCGGCGGACTCGGAGTGCTGCCTCAGGACATCCCGCTGGAGGTGATCCGGCAGGTCACCGAATGGGTGAAGTCCTGCCACCCGGTCTTCGAGACGCCGCTGAAGGTCGGCCCCCAGGACACGATCCTCGACGTGCTGCACCTGTTGGACAAGCGGAACCATCGTTCGGTCTGCGTGGTGGACGAGGACCTGCGCCTGGCGGGGATCGTCACCGCCGAGGACGGCGAGGGACGCGACCGCTTCTCCTCCGTCGGTTCGGTGATGCGCATGCCGCAGGTGCGGTTCACCACGGCCGAGCTGGGGCTTCAGGAGCAGGCCGGCGCCCAGGACGCCGAGGCTCTGGACGCCGGGCTCCGGCAGGCCTTCCTGGCCATGGACGAGCTCGGCTGCGACTACGCGCCGGTGACCACCTCCGACGGCACCCTGGCCGGCGTGCTGACGCCGCGCGGTGCGCTGCGCTCCACCCTCTTCGCCCCCAACCTGGACTCGGCGGGACGGCTGAAGGTCGCCGCCGCCGTCGGGATCAACGGGGATGTCGCGGGGCGGGCGGAGTCGCTGCTCGACGCTGGTGTGGACGTGCTGGTGGTCGACACCGCCCACGGCCACCAGCGCAAGATGTTCGAGGCGCTGCGGGCCGTCCGCGCCGTGGTGGACTCCCACGCCGAGGGCGGTCCTACGGTCCCCGTGGTCGCGGGCAATGTGGTGACCCCTGAGGGGGTGCGCGACCTGGTCGCCGCCGGCGCGGACATCGTCAAGGTCGGGGTGGGGCCCGGGGCGATGTGCACCACCCGCATGATGACGGCCGTGGGGCGGCCGCAGTTCTCCGCGGTGCTCGAATGTGCGGCCGCGGCCCGCGAGCTGGGACGGCACATCTGGGCGGACGGCGGTGTGCGGCACCCGCGGGACATCGCACTGGCGCTGGCCGCCGGTGCCTCGCAGGTCATGGTCGGCTCCTGGTTCGCCGGGACGTTCGAGAGCCCCGGTGATCTCATCGCCGAAGCCGACGGGCGCCGGTACAAGGAGAGCTACGGCATGGCTTCCGCCCGGGCCGTCCAGCATCGCACCGCCGGTGAGGACGCCTTCTCCCGTGCTCGGAAGAGTCTCTTCGAGGAGGGGATCTCCACCTCGAAGATGTACCTGGACCCGCAGCGGCCGGGTGTGGAGGACCTGCTGGACTCGATCACCGCCGGGGTGCGTTCGTCGATGACCTATGCGGGCGCCCGGGATCTGCCGCGCTTCCGCGAGCAGGCGGTCGCAGGTGTGCAGTCGGCGGCAGGCTACGAGGAGGGCAAGCCGGTCCCCACGACGTGGTGATCCGGGCGGCGGAGGCGCAGCGCCGGGGGACGCAGTGGTGCGGCCCCGGCGTCCCGCGCTACACTGCGAAGTCTTATGGAGTGTCGACAACCGGGCTCGCGCCTGATTCTCACTGTTCCTGCTCGCCTTCCGGTCCCGTCCACCGGTTGCAGGGCCTCGGCCCGCAGCCGTTCCGGACCACCCCGCCTCCCCGACCGTGCTCCGGCGTCCGTACGCCGGTCCGCGGAGTCGCGGAGGTGCAGCTGACCCCGTGGAATGGATTCTCCTGGGCGTCGGACTCCTGCTCATCCTGGGCACCGGATTCTTCGTCGCCGTCGAATTCTCCCTCGTAGCCCTCGACCAGCCGACGGTCCAGCGCGCCATCGACGACGGCGATCACCGGGCGGTGCCGCTGATGCGCTGCCTGAAGTCGCTGTCCACGCAGCTCTCGAGCTGCCAGCTGGGCATCACGCTCACCACGCTGCTGACCGGGTATGTGGCCGAACCGGCCCTCGGGGCCCTGCTGGCCGGTCCGCTGGACGTGCTGGGCGTACCCGACCAGGCGGTCGGTGCCGTCTCGCTGACGATCGCCATGACGGTCGCGACCCTGGTGACGATGCTCATCGGCGAGCTGGTCCCGAAGAACCTCGCGATCGCCGAGTCCTTCGTGATCGGGCGCGCACTGGCCCGCCCGCAGCTGGTCTTCACCGCGATCTTCCGCCCGCTGATCGTGGTGCTCAACGGATTCTCCAACCAGGTCCTCCACCGCTTCGGCCTGGAGGTCAAGGAGGAGCTCTCGGGAGCCCGCACCCCGGAGGAGCTGTCCTCGATGGTGCGCCGCTCCGCCATGCTGGGCACCCTCGACGAGGGCACCGCGGCCTATCTGGACCGGACCCTGCGGTTCTCGGAGCGCACAGCCGCGGACGTGATGTCGCCGCGGCCGCGTATGGTGACCGTGGACGCAGAGGCCCCGCTGACCGAGCTCATCGATGTCGCCCGGCGCACCGGCTACTCCCGGTTCCCCGTGCTGGGGGAGTCCGTGGACGACGTCCGTGGCATCGCCCATCTGAAGAAGGCCGTGGCCGTGCCGCGTGACAAGCGCGCCGGGTTGGTGGCCGCGACCGTGATGACCGAGATCACGCGGATCCCTGAGACCATCCATCTGGACTCGCTGCTCTCGGTGCTCCGGGAGGCTCCGCTGCAGGTCGCCGTCGTCGTCGACGAGTACGGGGGCACGGCAGGCGTCGTCACCCTGGAGGACCTGATTGAGGAGATCGTCGGTGAGGTCGCCGACGAGCATGACCGGCTCACGCCCGGAGTGCTCCAGGCCGCTGACGGAGACTGGTACTTCCCGGGGCTGCTCCGCCCCGATGAGATCAACCCCCAGATCCTCGAACTGGACATCCCTGAGGGCCCGGCCTACGAGACCGCTGCGGGTTTCATGCTCGACCGCCTGGGCCGCGTGGCGGGCGTGGGTGACGAGACCGAGGTCGAAGGGGGCAGGCTCGTCGTCGCGGGGGTCGACGGGCGCCGGATCGACAGGATCCGTTTCGTCCCCGATCCCGAGGCCCGGCGGATAGCCGCCGAGGCCGCCGCTGAGCGTGTCCGGCGGGCAGCGGCGGAGCGTGCGGAGCACATGCGCGCCGCCGCCGACCGGAACGGAGGTGACCCGCGATGATCTCCGACGTGATGGGGATCGTCTGGCTGGTCCTCCTGCTTGCGGGCAATGCCTTCTTCGTCGCCGGCGAGTTTGCGGTGATGAGCGCTCGACGCAGCCAGATCGAACCGAAGGCGGAGGGCGGTTCCACGGCCGCGCGGACCGCTCTCTATGCCATGGAGCACGTCTCGCAGATGCTGGCGATCGCTCAGCTGGGCATCACGGTCTGCTCGCTGCTGATCCTGCAGGTCTCCGAGCCTGCCATCCATCATCTGCTCACCGAGCCGCTGATGTGGCTGGGCCTGAACCCGACGGCGGCCTCCGTGGCGGCCTTCCTGGTGGCGCTGGTGATCGTCTCCTTCCTCCATGTGACGCTGGGGGAGATGGTGCCGAAGAACTTCGCCGTCTCCGTGGCGGACCGCGCGGTGCTCATGCTGGCGCCTCCGATGGTCGTCCTCTATCGGATGCTCAAGCCGGTGATCGTCCTGCTCAACGTCTCGGCGAATCTCGTGCTGCGTCTGTTCGGCGTCACCCCCCGTGACGAGGTCGTCTCGACGTTCACGCTGGAGGAGATGCAGTCGATCGTGGCCGAGTCGACCCGCGGGGGGACGGTCCATGACGACGCCGGCGTCATCGCCGGTGCCCTGGTCTTCGGCGACTACACGGCGGAGTCTGTGATGGTTCCTGTCGAGGATGTGGTCACCGTGCCGGCCGACGTCACACCGCAGCAGGTGGAGAAGGCGGTGGGACGCACGGGCTTCTCGCGCTTCGTCGTCGTCGACGGGGGCGGTGAGATGACCGGGTACGTCCACCTCAAGGACGTGATGAGCCTGCCCGAGTCCCAGGTGGGGGAGCCCATGCCGGTGACGGCGGTCCGATCGCTGGGCAACATGGCCCCGGCGGACGAGATCGAGGACTGTCTGGCCCAGATGCAACGCACGGGCTCACACCTGGCCCGTGTCATCGACGCCGGCGGCGAGACGCGGGGTGTGCTCTTCCTGGAGGACGTCCTGGAGGTGCTGGTGGGGGAGATCCACGACGCCACCCAGTCTCGGGATTCACGCCGCCGGCACCGGGTCGGCGAGGACGGCTGAGGGCGTGCGGGCGGACCACAGAGGACGGCACTCAGTGCGCAGATGAGATTTGTTCTCAACATCGAGCAGGCGTACGCTGTAGTGCGCCGCGGGCGTGCAGCCGCCCGTCCGGTCCATGCCGCGAGACAGAGAGCCCGACCATGACTCAGAGCCGTTCCGCAGACGTCGTCCCCGTCGTGACAAGCCCCCACCGTCGACGTCGGCTCCGGTGCCGCGGGGCGCTGGCCTGGTTGGTGGTGCTGACGGCGACGTCCTTGACGTTGACGGCCTGCGGGGGCGGCGGCGAGACCGCTGACGACGCTGGCTCCAGCGACGGTGAGGACACGGGCCTGGTCATCATCGCCTCCACCGACGTGTACTCCGACCTGGCGGAGAAGGTCGTCGGTGACACCGCCGAGGTGGATGCCATGGTGGACAACCCGGCCATGGACCCGCATTCCTATGAGGCCACTCCCCAGGACCGCCTGAGCATCGAGCAGGCGGACGTGATCATCGCCAACGGTGGGGGCTACGATCCCTTCATCACCCGGCTGGCCTCCTCCGCCGACAAGGACGACCTCGTCTATCAGGTCATCGACGGGGAGAACCATCACGACCATGAGTGGACGGGGAACTACGAGAACGAGCACGTCTGGTACGACTTGGCTCTGATGGCCGACGTCGTCCGCGACTTCGGCGAGCACATGGGTGAGCTTGCCCCGGAGAACGCCGAGCTCTACGCGGACAACGCCGAGTCGACCGCCCAGCAGATCGAGGAGCTGGATGAGCGGAACCGAGCCCTCGACGCCGACGGGCTCAGCTACCTGGCCACGGAGCCCGTCTCGCAGTTCCTGCTGCTCGACGCCGGTTTCGAGGACCTGACCGAGGAGCAGTTTCTCGCGGCCGTCGAGCATGGTGACGACGTCGCTCCGCGCCTCTACCAGGATGCCCTCGACACAGCGACCGGTGAGGACATCGACATGCTGGCCTACAACGAGCAGACTGAGACCAACCAGTCCCTGCAGATCCGCCAGGCGGCGGAGGAGGCCGGTGTCCCGGTGCTTGAGTTCTCCGAGACGCTGCCTGACGACATCGATGACTTCTTCGAGTGGATGGAGCACAACATCGACCAAGTCCAAGAGATCGTGGAGGCCGCCGGTGAGTGATCGCGCCGGGGTCACCCCGGCACTGTCCTTGGGCGGCGCCGGAATCGCCTTCCACGGCCGCACGCTGTGGGAAGGGCTCGACCTCGATCTGGCTCCGGGAGAGTTCCTCGCCGTGCTCGGCCCCAACGGGGCCGGCAAGTCCACGCTGCTGAAGGTCCTGCTCGGGCTGCAGCGCCTCACCGCCGGGGACGTCCGGGTGGCCGGCCGTCCCGTACACCGGGGCAGCAGCGACGTCGGCTACATCCCCCAGCAGCATGCCCTGCCCGCGGAGACGCCGCTGCGGGCTCGCGATCTGGTCGCCCTCGGGTTGGACGGCCACCGCTTCGGCTTCCGGATGCGCCCGCGCGAGCAGCGCCGCGAGGTGGACCGCCTTCTCGAGCAGGTCGGCGCCACCGACTACGCCGAGATGCCTGTCGGGCTGCTGTCCGGGGGTGAGCAGCAGCGTCTGCGTGCGGCCCAGGCCCTGGCGTCCGACCCCGCCGTGCTGCTCTGCGACGAGCCCCTGCACTCCTTGGACCTGCATCATCAGCAGGCGATCACCGACCTCATCCAGCGCCAGGCGGCGGAGCGCGGTGCGGCGGTGGTCTTCGTCACCCATGAGATCAACCCGGTCATCGAGCATGTGGATCGGGTCCTCTACATCGCCCGCGGCAGGCACCGCATCGGCCCGACCCGCGAGGTCATGCGCTCCGAGGTGCTCAGCGAGCTCTACGACGCACCCATCGACGTCATCGAGCATCAGGGACGGCTGGTTGTGATGTCCCATCACCTGGAAGGGCATCACTGCGCTCCTGGGCACGGTGCGGACGCCACGGTCGAGCACGCGGCCGGCGGCGCCGGCTTCGCACCGGAGGACCCGCGGGTCGGGGTCGGGCCGCACGTCCACGACGACGATCATGAGACGCACCGGCACGCCGCCTCGCACGCCGCCTCGCGCGACGGAGCCGCCGACGTGTCACGAGACCGGAGCACAGGGGCCGCCCGATGATCGAACAGATCACCTCCTCGTTCAGCGTCGACGGCTACTGGGAACTGTTCGGTCTGGTCCGGAACTCCGTCATCACCGCGGCCGTCCTGGGACTGATGGGCGGCGTCATCGGTGTGCTGATCATGCTCCGGCGCACCGCCCTGGTGGTCCACGGGATTGCGGAGATCTCCTTCGCCGGAGCGGCGCTCTTCCTGCTCATCGGGCTCGACGTCGTGCTGGGCTCCGCCATGGGTGCGGTGGGCACGGCTCTGCTGATCGGCGTGCTGAGCCTCAAGGACAAGGACACCAGTGCAGTGACCGGTGTCCTGATGCCCTTCGGTCTCGGCTTGGGAATCCTGTTCCTGTCCCTCTATCAAGGCCGGTCAGCCAACCGGTTCGGCCTGCTGACCGGGCAGATCGTCGGTGTGGACGACATGCAGACCCGCACGCTGGTCACCGGGGCGCTGGTGATCACCGCCGTGGTGGCGTTCCTCTGGCGTCCCCTGCTGTTCGCCTCCATCGATCCGCAGCTGGCGCAGGCCCGGGGAGTGCCGGTGAACATCCTCTCGCTGGTGTTCATGGTGCTGCTCGGCGGCGCAGTGGCGATGTCCGTCCAGGTCGTGGGTGCCCTGCTGGTGCTCTCTCTGCTCGTGGTCCCCGCTGCGGCGGCCCTGAAGGTCACCGCTCGCCCGGGGCTGGCAGTGGCGCTCTCGATGGTCTTCGCGCTCGTCTCCGCCGTCGGCGGAATCATGCTGGCTGTCACCGGTCAGATCCCGATCAGCCCCTACATCACCACGATCTCGTTCCTGATCTATCTGGTGTGCCTCTTCGTCGGCCGCGGGCGACGCCTTCGACGTCAGCAGCAGGCGGCGCGCGTCATGGCGGCCCCGGACGGCGGCCGTCCCGGAGGCGGCGGGGCGATCGGTGAGGAGCCTGCCTCGACGTCGCCGGCGGCTCCTGTGCGGGCCTGACGCTCACTCCTTCTGAGGTGCTCAGTGCGGCGACGCTCTGGGGCGTGTCAGGCCGTGCTGGCCTGCTGCGCCTGCCGTGCCGCGCAGGTCTCGCACAGGCCGAAGATCTCGAGGGTGTGCCGCACGTCGGTGAACCGGTGGTGCTGCGCGAGCGCCTCCGTCCAATCCTCGATGTCGGGCGCCTCGAACTCCACTGCCAGCCCGCAGCCGCGGCAGACCAGATGATGGTGGTGCTCGTCGCGGGCGCAGAGCCGATACACCGCTTCGGTGTCGTCCGGGCGCAGGACGTCCACCAGGCCCTCCTCCTGATGGGCCTGCAGGATCCGATAGACGGTGGCCAGAGAGACCTTCTCGCCGCGGTCCTCTAGGATGCGGTGCAGGTCCTGCGCGCTGACGAAGTCCTCGAGCGAGTTCAGTGCGGCCCAGACGGCCCGCTTCTGGCGGGTGGAGCGCCCCCGCACAGGGGGCGTCGTCGCGTTCTCAGCAGTCACAGGTCTCGTCCTCGCTCGGGTGAGGTGGTCTCAGGGATCCCTCCAGCCTAACAGCGGCTCACGGGGCGTCCGGGTGGCGCCGGGCGGACGAGCTGACTCCCTCGCACCCTTGACTCCGGTATGTGACCTCCAATACTTTATCGATAAATCATTGTGGTCTGCACAACACGTCGGAGGGAAGCTCATGAGACGACGATCCCGCCTGGCCGGACTCGCCGCCGCAGCCCTGGTGCTGCCGCTGGCGGCCTGCGGCGAGGGAGAAGGCGAGGAGCCGCTCCAGTTCTGGAACCTGCTCAGCGGGGACGACGGTCGCTTCATGCAGCAGATCGTCGCCGACTACAACGCCACGGACCCGGAGATTCCGGTCTCCTTCCAACCCGCGCCGCGGGACGACATGTACATGCGGATGTACTCGGTGGCCCGGGCTGGTGCTGACATCCCCGATGTCGTGCTCGTCCACAATCTGGCCATTGCGGAGCTGGCGAGCAACGAGATCCTCACGCCGATCGAGCCGCTCCTGGAGATGGAGTCCGGGCTCACCGCGGAGAACTACCTGGAGCCGGCCTGGCAGGCGGGGGAGTATGACGGGGCGCAATGGGCGGTGCCGTTGGACCTCCATGGCCTGGTCACGTATTACAACGATGAACTCCTGGAGGACCTGGATCTCGAGCACATCCTCGATGACGATCTCGTCACGGTCGAGGAGATCATGGATCTCGAGGGCCAGCTCCCTGAAGGGGTGTACGCGACGACGACCTTCTTCGCCCCCCTGCTGGTCTACAACTGGCAGTACAACATCGGCGAGGGCGTCGGGGACGGCGCCGAGGACATCGACTTCTCTGCGGAGCCCTATGTGCAGGCCCTCGAAGCCATCCAGGGCATGCAGGAGGCCGGGCTGATGGCCCCGGAGGACGCTGACTCCGCCCAGGTCTTCCGCAGCGGACGTGCGCTCTTCCACCCCTCCGGGACCTGGGAGATCAGCGGCCACGACGACGTCGAGGGTTTCAGCTGGGATCTGACGCACAGCATGCAGATCGATCCGGTGAACGCCGTGAACCACTTCGAGTCCCATGCCTTCGTCCAGATGGCCGACGACGACCGCGATCCCGAGCGGGATCGAGCAGTCGCGGACTTCCTGGAGTTCGTCCGCACCCATTCGCTGGGCTGGGCCGAGGCGGGGCAGATCGTGGCCAGTCGGGACACGTTCGACAGCGAGGCCTACCAGGATCACCCCCAGTCCTTCTTCACCCGTCCGGAGAACGAGGAGCTGCTGGTCACGGACAACTTCGAGTACGCCCCCTACGTCGGGGAGGCGATCTGGGACGAGACGCCGAACGTGGCCTTCGGACGGCACAGCATCGAGCAGGCCGTCGAGCGGATGAACGAGACCACCCGGGCCCGCATCGAGATGGTGGAGGCACCATGACCATGACCACGACCACGACCACGACTGCACGAGCGCAGCGCGGCGGAGACCGCCGCGCGACCCGGCCGCCGAGCCGTCTCCCGCAGGGCCTGCGGGCCTGGTTCCGCGTGATTCCCTTCATGGGGCCTCACCTGGTCCTCTTCGCCGTCTTCGGGCTCTTCCCGGCCTGCTTCGGCATCTACGTGGCCTTCACGCAGTGGAACCTCATCGGGGATCCGCAGTGGGTCGGCCTGGACAACTTCCGGGTTCTCTTCGACACCGACCACGCCTTCCACCGCATCTTCATGAACGGCCTGTGGAACACGATCCTCTTCGTGGTCGTGGGCGTTCCGCTGCTGATCGCTGTGCCCCTGGTGCTGGCTGTCATGCTGTCCCGCAAGGACCTGCGGGGAGCCAATGTCTTCCAGGGCATCTTCTTCGTGCCCGGCCTGATCGCGGTCTCCGCCGCGGCGATCGCCTGGAACCTGGTGTTCAACCGCGAGTTCGGGCCGATCAACCACTATCTGGGCACGGACATCAGCTTCACGACGACTCAGCCCTGGGCCTGGACGACGATCTTCGTGCTCACCGTCTGGGCCGGCATCGGGGGCAACCTCATCATCTATCGCTCGGCGATCTCCGCCGTGCCCCAGGAGCTCTATGAAGTGGCCTCCATCGACGGCGCCGGGGCGGTGCGCTCCTTCTTCAACGTCACGCTGCCCTCGATCCGGCTGCCGCTGCTCTACACCACGGTGATGACCACCACCGTCTCCTTCAACGTCTTCGCCCAGCCGCTGATGCTCACGAACGGCGGTCCCGCCGACAGCACCACGGTGCTGATGATGGAGGTCCGCGACCTGGCCTTCGGCGGCGGTCCCTCGATTGCGGGCGTCGCCTCCGCCATGGCCGTGCTCCTCGGGCTGGTGCTCATGGCGATCTCCGCGATCCAGTTCTTCATCATGTACAGGAGGACCGATGTCTGACACGGCCGTCATCCAGACCGACCAGCGGGCGCCCGGACGTGGCGGCGCCGATGGCGTCCCCGGGCAGCCGCACCCGGTGACGGGGCGTCCTCGGCCGGGGAAGGGCTCGAACCTCGGCAGCCCCATGCGCTCCAAGCTGGCCCTGACCATCACCTACGTGGTGCTGCTGGCGCTGGCCCTCATCTGGCTCCTGCCGGTGGTCTTCGCCCTGTCCACCTCCTTCAAATCGCCCACCGAGTTCGCCTTCGAGTCCTTCCGGCTGCTGCCGGCCCAATGGGTGGCCGACAACTACGTCTCGCTGCTCAACGATGTGGCCGGGTACCCGGTGCTGCGGTGGTTCTGGAACTCCATGTTCATCTCCACCATGCATGCGCTGCTGACCGTCGTGGTGGTGTCCATCGCCGGCTACGGATACTCCCGTCTGGACTTCCCGGGCAAGGACGTCCTGTTCTTCACGCTGCTGGCCATCTCGCTGTTCCCGGTCATCGCGAACCTCATTCCCCTCTACGAGATCGTGTCCCGACTGGGATGGGTGAACTCTCCGTGGGCGATGATCGTCCCCGGCCTGGCGGGAGTGGCGAACATCTTCCTGGTGCGGGCCTTCCTCGCCGGGATCCCCAAGGAGATGGACGACGCCGCGCGCATCGACGGTGCCGGCGACTTCCAGATTTTCTTCCGGATCGTGCTGCCGATGATCCGGCCGATCCTCATCGTCATCTTCCTGTTCGCCTTCACCGGCTCCTGGAACGACTTCCTCTGGCCGTTGATCGTGTTCAACGACGTGGACCAGATGCCCATCACGGCAGGGCTCCAGCTGCTGCAGAACATGCTGGCAGAGTACGACCGAACAGGGCAGCTCATGGCCTCGGCGGTGATGGCGATGATTCCGACCCTGATCCTCTTCCTGGTGGCCCAGAAGTACTTCGTCAGCTCGCTGAGCATGTCCTCCGGGATCAAGGGGTGAGCGCCATGGGCCTGCTCCGCCGCTCTCGGCCTCCGGTGACGGACGCAGCGGGTGCGCCGTGTGATCCCTCGGACGGGCCCGCGGCGCATGAGGCACCTGTCCGTGGTGACCGTCCGCCGCGCCGCCGCGCAGAGCGGGCGCTGCTGGCCGTCGCCGCCGGGTGGAACGGACTGTTGGCCGTGCTGACGCTGTTTCCGTATCAGTATTGGTTCGCCTCCAGCGGCTACCAGGGGCTGGAGGACGCCGAGGCCCTCGGCTCGGCGTCCATGGTCACCGAGGTGGCCGCCGTCGTGCGCACCTACGGCATCGCCGTGCTCCTCGGGGCGCTGCTGACCGCCGTGGTCGCATGGCGGTTGAAACTCCAGCACAGCCGCGCGGTCACCTGGTGGCTGATCGCCTGTGTGGTCGGGACATTCCTGACCCGGGATGTGGTCAGCGTGCTGCTGTTCAGCGTCTGCCTGGCCGTCTACCTCTCGAGGTCCCGGGCGCTGCGACTCCACGCCCAGGCTCAGCGGCAGGCGGACGTGACCGCCTCTCACCCACTCACCCCCGACCAAGGAGACCGATGACCTCCCCCGTGACCTCTCCCGCGACCACTGCGGCGGGACCTGCCGACGTATCCGCACCCGACCCTGTGCCGGCCCCCGCCCTGACGGCTGTAGTCGACGTCGACGTCCCAGGCCCCACCATCAGCCGCCATGTCTACGGGCACTTCGCCGAACATCTGGGCAGGTGCATCTACGACGGGTTCTGGGTGGGGGAGGACTCGGAGATCGAGAACATCGGCGGCATCCGCGCCGATGTGGTGGAGGCGCTGCGCGCCATCGCGATCCCGAATCTGCGGTGGCCCGGTGGATGCTTCGCCGACGAATACCACTGGACCGATGGGATCGGCCCCCGTCGTGAGCGCCCGCGGATGGTCAACACTCACTGGGGTGACGTGGAGGAGAACAACCACTTCGGCACTCATGAGTTCATGGCGCTGTGTGAACTCCTCGGCACCGAGCCCTACATCTCCGGCAACGTCGGCTCGGGGACCGTGAAGGAGACCAGCGACTGGGTCGAGTACCTGACCCGCGCCGGGGACTCGCCGATGGCCCGACTCCGGGGTGAGAACGGGCGTCAGGAGCCCTGGAACGTGACCTTCTTCGGCATCGGCAACGAGCCCTGGGGCTGCGGAGGAAACCTCACCGCGGACCAGTTCAGCACCCTGGCCCGGCAGCATGCCACCTATGCCCGGGACCACGGGAAGGACCGTCTGTATCGGGTGGCCGCCGGGGGCAACGAGGCTGACTATGCCTGGACCGAGGTGCTCATGAAGCAGCTCGCGAGCGGGCTGGGAGACCCCGCACCGCGGGACCTGTACCAAGCGATCTCCTTCCACTACTACACGATGTCCGGCTCCTGGATGGACAAGGGCTCGGCCACGGAGTTCACAGACCGGGAGTATTGGGCGACGATGGCCCGCGCCCACCGGGTGGGGGAGCTGATCGCCGGCCATGCCGCTGTGATGGACGCCTATGACCCGACGAAGAAGGTCGGGCTCGCCCTGGACGAGTGGGGGACGTGTTGGAACGTCGAGCCCGGCACGAATCCCGGCTTCCTGCACCAGCAGAACACGCTGCGCGACGCGCTCGTGGCGGCAGTCCACTTCGAGGCCTTCCACTCTCACGCCGATCGTCTGCGGTTGGCCAACATCGCCCAGACGGTCAACGTGCTGCAGTCGATGGTGCTCACCGACGGGCACCGGCTGGTGCTCACCCCGACCTATCACGCCTTCGCGATGGACGTGGGTCATCATGACGCCGCCCATCTGCCCGTGCGTCCGGTCGGGGACGTCGCGCAGCGAGAAGCGGACGGGCGGGTCGTGCCCACGGTCACCGCCACGGCTTCCACGAAGGCAGGAGCCGTGACCGTGACCGCTGCGAACCTTGATCCTGATGCCGGTGCGACGGTGGAGCTGCGGCTCCGGGGCCATGGGCCGCTGGAGCTCGGCCAGGCGTCGGTCCTGACCGCAGGAGACCCTCGGGAGCACAACACGGCCGAGGAGCCGGAGCGGGTGGCGCCCGTGCCCTTCGAGGGGGCGACCTGGTCGGGAAGCACGCTGCGTCTGGAGCTTCCTCCCACCTCCTATGTGAGTCTTCGTCTGGTCGGCTGAGGCCCGGGTCCGATGAGCCGAGGCGGCGGATCTCTGGATCGAGGGATCCGCGTCGACCCCTTGACGCTGTGAAACGATTCAAATACTGTCACGATAAACCTGTGATGCACGCCACAGGAGCTCGGGCCCTCCTGGCGGGGAAGGCCGCTGCAGGAGGCCCGGGCCGAGACCAGACGCACCGCATGAGCGGTCCGCGCCGTCCGCACGGTCGGCGTCGGGAATCGAAGGGGAGAAGCACATGACCACCAGGAACTCTGCCATCGACACCGGCCCATCGGCGCCTCGGCCCCGCTGGACGCGCCTCGCCGCCGTCGGCTGCGCCGGCGTCATCGCCCTCACCGCCTGCGGGGGCGACAGTGGGGCAGCCTCGGGGGAGGGCGGCGACGTCACGCTGCGGTTCGCCTGGTGGGGCGCAGAGCACCGCAACGCCCTCACCGAGGAGATCGTCGCACTCTACGAGGAGCAGAACCCGCATGTGACGATCTCCACCGAGTACTCGGACTGGGAGGGGTACTGGGATCAGCTGGCCACGCAGACTGCCGGAGGAGGCGCGCCCGACGTCATCCAGATGGACGACACCTACCTGCGTGAATATGCCGACCGCGGTGCGCTGCTGCCGATGGACGACCTCGACACCTCCGGGTTCGAGCAGGACGTGGTCGACAACGGCACCACCGAGGACGGCCTGATGGGCATCACCACCGGGATCAACACGATGGCAGTCCTGGCCAACCCGGACCTCTTCGAGGATGCGGGGCTGGAGATCCCCGACGACACGACGTGGACCTGGGAGGACTACGCCGACCTCACCTCCGAGCTCAATGAGACGCTCGGTGACGGCTACTGGGGTGATGGTGGCGTCCCGCAGACGGTGGACCTGCAGATCTGGCTGAGGCAGCAGGGCAAGAACCTGACCACCGACGACGGAGAGCTCGGCTTCACCGTCGAGGACGCCGAGGAGTACCTCGAGTTCCAGCAGGAGCTCGTGGAACGGGGATCTTACCCGCCGGCCTCGATCATGCAGGAGGAGTCCAATGCGGCCCCGGGGGAGTCGATCTTCGAGCAGAGCGAGCAGGCCGTCGGTCGGTGGTGGAGCAACATGGTCCCGGGACTCTCGGATCTCGCCGGCGTCGACTTCGAGCTGCTGCGCTACCCCTCGGCCACCGGAAGCAGTGAGGACAACGGCCTGTGGTTCAAGGCCACGATGATGTTCTCGGTGACGTCCCAGACGGAGCACCCGGAGGAGGCGCAGGCGTTCGTGGACTTCCTGGTGAACTCCGAGGAGGCCGCGGAGATCACGGGCATGGATCGTGGTCTGCCGGCCAATGAGGTCAGTCGGGAGGTGGTGCTCGACCAGCTGGAGGGCCAGGAGCTGGCCGTGGCAGAGTTCATCGAGGAGGTCGAGGATGAGATCGGCGAGGCTGAGCCCGTGCCGGCCCTGGGATTCTCGGGTCTGCAGGACATCGCCTACCGCTACTGCGACGAGGTCTTCTTCGACCGGTTGAGCCCGGCGGAGGCGGCGGAGCGGATGCACGCAGAGATGCAGGACGCGATCAGCTGACCGCAGGGCCTCGGCGGGGGCAGCGCGGGAGATTGCTAGCATGCCAAGTGCGCGCGGCTCCGGCCCAGGAGCGTGATCGGCGGCAGGACGGCGAACAGGAGGCACTGCGGTGGCCACGGTGAGGATGAGCGACGTCGCGCGGGCCGCAGGGGTCTCCACCATGACGGTGTCCAACGTCGTCAACGGCCGGCCCGGGGTCAGCGAGGAGGTTCGGCGGCGGGTGCTGCGGCAGCTCGCCGAGACCGGCTATCGGATGAACGTCTCGGCACGGAATCTGCGGTCCGGGCACAGCGGCGTCATCGGGCTGGCCGTCCCCGGCCATGATGTGCCCTACTTCGCCGCGCTGGCGACCCACGTCGCCCAGGAGGCCGAGCGGCGCGGATATCGGGTGGCCGTCGAGCAGACCGGGGCCAAGGAGGCGGGCGAGGTCGCCGCCATCCGCTTCTCGCAGGCGATGGACTATGACGGACTCATCCTCAGCACCGTCGGCATGGACCTGGAGAAGCTCGACGTCGGCCAGGCGTTCCCGATCGTCCTGCTGGGGGAGCGGGAGAATCCCACCGCGGCAGACCATGTCAGCATGGCCAACCATGCCGGCTCACGGGCGGCGGTCGAGCATCTGGCAGCTCAGGGTGCGGGCCGCATCGCCTTCATCGGAGGGCCGGAGACGGCCGAGCAGACGATCCACAGCCTGCGTCTGGGAGGCTGGAGGGAAGGGCTTCAGGATGCGGGCCTCGCCTGCAGTCCTGAGCTGATCTTCGAGGCCCCCGAGGTCACGATGGAGGCCGGACGACGCGCAGGCCGGAGGGTCGCCGAGAGGATCCTCGCCGATCGTGCCGCGGGCCGGGACCCGATCGAGGCGGCGTTCGCGATCACCGACTCGGTGGCTCTCGGTGCGGTCCGTGGCCTGGCCGACGGAGGGCTCCGCGTGCCGGAGGATCTGCTGCTGGTCGGCTTCGACGACATCCCTGAGGCCGCGATGGCGGTGCCGTCGCTGAGCTCCGTGGCCCCTGACATGTCGTGGACTGCGCGGCGCGCTGTGGAGCTGCTGCTGGAGCGCCTCGCAGGTCAGGACGGTCCGACGGCAGGCTCCCCGCCGGCCGGGCGGGAGGAGACCATCCCGTGGATCCTCCAGGTGCGAGAGTCCTCCTCGCCGGTACGATCGAAGCAGGAGCGTCAGCCGACCGACCCGACAGGAGCCGCATCATGAGCACCGTGTTCACCAAGATCATCCAGGGAGAGCTGCCCGGTCGCTTCGTCTGGCAGGACGAGGTCTGCGTGGCGTTCCTGAGCATCGCTCCACTGGCCTACGGGCATACGTTGGTGGTCCCGCGTCAGGAGATCGACCGGTGGACCGATGCCGACGCCTCGTTGGTGGCCCATCTGATGCATGTCGCCCACCGCATCGGCAAGGCCCAGGTGGAGACCTTCGGCTCGCAGAGGGCCGGTCTGACGATCGCCGGATTCGAGGTCGATCACCTTCACGTGCATGTCTGGCCCTCGAACTCGATGGCGGACCATGACTTCGACCGGGCGATCAGTGCACCCGACTCCGAGGCCATGGATGAGGCCGCAGAGAAGCTGCGTGTGGCCCTGCGCCTGATGGGCGATGCCGACTCCGTGCCCTCCGACTGAGCGCCACGCCCATGGCGAGCAGCTCCCGGCGCCCCTCCGGGCGGGCGCCGTCGATGATCGACGTGGCCCGGGCGGCCGGGGTCTCGCATCAGACGGTCTCTCGGGTGCTCAACACCCCGGACGCCGTCCGCGAGGACACCCGACGTCGGGTCGAGCAGGCGATGCGCGGCCTGGGGTATCGGCGCAACAGCACGGCACGGGCCCTGAAGACCCGCCGGACCGGACTCATCGGCGTCGTGAGTCCCGGCGACTCGACCTTCGGTCCCAGCCGTATGACGCTCGCGATCGAGGAGGCCGCCCGCGAGGCCGGCTATGCGACAGCGCTGAGCGTGGTCCGGGACCCGGATCCGACCTCCGTGGACGAGGCGCTCGAATTCTTCCTCGACCGCGGCATCGACGGAATCGTCGTCATCGCCCCGGTGGTGGCGATGGCCGAGGCGGCCCGGCAGATCTCCCGGACCGTCCCGGTGGTCGTGCTGGCCTCCGCCGCCGAGCAGACCCCCGACATGCAGGTGCTCGGGATCGACCAGGTCGCCGGGGCGCGGATGGCCGTGCGGCACCTCCGGCAGGGCGGACGGGAGCGCATCGCCCATGTCTGCGGCCCGGAGGAGTACCACGACGCCCAGGGACGGATCATCGGATGGCGCGAGGAGCTGCGTGACGCCGGGCTGCCGCTGCTGCCGCTGGCTCGGGCCGGGGGATGGTCGGCCGCCGACGGTCATGCCGCCGCCCGCAGGGTGCTCGCCCGCAAGGGCGGCGATCAGGGGGGAGGCGAGGCCCCTGATGCGATCTTCGCGGCCAATGACCACCTCGCGCTCGGCGTCGTGCAGGCAGTGCGGGAGGCTGGGCTGAGCGTGCCCGAGGATGTCGCGGTCGTCGGCTTCGACGACGTCGACGGCGCCGACTTCTTCTCCCCTCCGCTGACCACGGTCCGCCAGCCCTTCGAAGAGGCCGGGGCCGCGGCCCTCGGGTCGCTCTTCGGAGCAGGCGCGGGGGGCCCCGACGGCGCCACCGTGCCCCTGGTGCGTCGAGAGGCGTCCTCCGGATCGAGCCGCGGGCCGTCTCTGATCCAGCCGCGCCTGGTGGTCCGCGCCTCGGGTTGAGGCCGACCGCCGGCGCAGGGTGGGGTGGCGCAGGCCACATCACAATGTTAACGTTAACATCGTCGTGTCCGGCGTCACCCGCCTCGAGACGCCGTCTCGGGTGGCCGATGCGCCCTCCGCGGAGGGGCCGGACGTCCTGACCTCACCCGCCCACCTGATCCTGAAGGAGCGCACACTCGATGACCTCCCCCGACTCCGTGGTGATCGGCGTCGACTTCGGCACCCTCTCCGGCCGCGCCCTCGTGGTGCGCGTCTCCGATGGCGCTGAGCTCGGCACCGCCGTCCATGAGTACCGTCATGCGGTGATGGACTCCGCCCTGACCGCCCACCAGGGCGAGCCGCTGCCTCCGGACTGGGCGCTGCAGAACCCTGCCGACTACGTCGACGTGCTCAAGGACGCGGTGCCGGCCGCGCTGCGCGCCGCCGGCGTGTCCGCCGAGCAGGTGATCGGGATCGGCACCGACTTCACGGCCTGCACCATGGTGCCCACCACGGCTGACGGTACGCCGCTGAATGAGGTCCCCGAGTTCGCGGGACGGCCCCACGCCTACGCGAAGCTGTGGAAGCACCACGCCGCACAGGGTCAGGCCGACCGCATCAACGACCTCGCCCATTCCCGTGGCGAATCGTGGATCAGCCGCTACGGAGGCTTCATCTCCTCCGAGTGGGAGTTCGCCAAGGGCCTGCAGATCCTCGAGGAGGATCCGGAGGTCTACGCCGCCGTCGACCGCTGGGTGGAGGCCGCCGACTGGATCGTCTGGCAGCTGACCGGACGCTACGTGCGCAACGCCTGCACCGCCGGCTATAAGGGCATCCGCCAGGACGGGCAGTATCCGTCGAAGGACTTCCTCGCCGCGCTCAATCCGGAGTTCGCCGACTTCGTGGAGACCAAGCTGGACCACCAGATCGGCCAGCTGGGTGACCGGGCGGGAGGCCTCAGCGCGCAGGCCGCCGCCTGGACCGGACTGCCGGAGGGCATCGCGGTGGCCGTGGGCAATGTGGACGCCCATGTCACGGCTCCTGCCGCCGACGCGGTCGAGTCCGGTCAGATGGTGGCCATCATGGGTACCTCCACCTGTCATGTGATGAACGCGGACGTCCTGGCTGAGGTGCCGGGCATGTGTGGAGTCGTCGACGGCGGCATCCTCGCCGGCGCCTGGGGATACGAGGCCGGCCAATCCGGCGTGGGAGACATCTTCGCCTGGTACGTGGCCAACCAGGTGCCCGGTGAGTACGCAGAGGAGGCCGAGTCCCGCGGACTGAGCCTGCACGAGCTGCTCACAGAGAAGGCCGAGGTCCAGCCCGTGGGGGCCCACGGGCTGGTGGCGCTGGACTGGCACTCCGGCAACCGATCGGTCCTGGTCGACCATGAGCTCTCCGGAGTGGTGGTGGGCCTGACCCTGGCCACACGGTCCGAGGACGTCTACCGCGCGCTGCTGGAGTCCACGGCCTTCGGCACGCGCACCATCATCGAGGCCTTCGACTCCTCCGGAGTGCCGGTGCGCGAGCTCGTCGTCGCCGGAGGGCTGCTGAAGAACCGCTTCCTGATGCAGCTCTACTCGGACATCACGCGGCTGCCGATCTCCACGATCACCTCCGACCAGGGGCCGGCGCTCGGCTCGGCCATCCATGCCGCCGTCGCCGCGGGAGCCTACGAGGACGTCCGGGCGGCGGCACCGATCATGGGCGGGCGCATCAAGGAGGCCTACACCCCGGACCCCCAGGCGGCGGCCGCCTACGACGCGCTCTTCGCGGAGTACAAGGCCCTGCACGATCACTTCGGGCGCGTCGGGGACGACATCATGCGGCGCCTCAAGCGCATCCGCCGAGAGGCCCATGCCGGGGCGCGGGACGAGGCCGGGCCAGCAGCACGGCAGAGGGCACAGACCCAGGAGGTGACGGCATGATCCGCCTCGCCGAGCAGAGCGTCCGAGTCCAGGAGGCCGTGGCGCGTGCGCGGGAGCGGGTCGCCGCGCTGCACGCGGAGCTGCCCCGCAACGAGCTGGTGGTCTGGACCGCCGGCAATGTCTCAGAGCGCGTCGTGCTGCCTGACGCGGCGGAAGGCGCGCCCGAGCTGTTCGTCATCAAGCCCTCGGGGGTCTCCTACGATGACCTCTCCGCCGACACCATGGTCGTCTGCACCCTGGACGGGGAGAAGATCGACGACGGCACCGCCGACGCGCTGGGCCCCTCGTCCGACACGGCCGCCCACGCCTACGTGTACCGGCACATGCCGGAGGTCGGAGGGGTCGTCCACACGCACTCCACCTTCGCCACCGCCTGGGCGGCGCGCTCCGAACCGATCCCGTGCGTGCTTACCATGATGGCCGACGAGTTCGGCGGGGACATCCCGGTGGGTCCGTTCGCGCTCATCGGCGACGACTCTATCGGCCGGGGCATCGTCGAGACGCTGCGCGAGTCCCGCTCGCCGGCGGTGCTGATGGCCCAGCACGGACCCTTCACGGTGGGGCGGAACGCCCGCGCCGCGGTGAAGGCCGCCGTGATGTGCGAGGAGGTGGCCCGCACGGTGCACTTCGCCCGGGCCCACGGGGAGCCGCCCCGCATCGACCAGGCGCAGATCGACTCCCTCTACGACCGCTACCAGAACGTCTACGGGCAGGCCTCAGGGTCCTCCCGCTGAGTCGGCAGGACCCGTACCCGCCGCCTGACCACGCCTTCACACCATCAGGAGAACCCCACCCATGACCTCACCCTTCACCGGCAAGACGATCTGGTTCCTCACCGGATCCCAGGACCTCTATGGGGACGAGACGCTGCGCCAGGTCGCTGAGCAGTCCCAGCGCGTGGCCTCCACCCTCGACGCCGCCGACGACATCCCCGTCACCATCGAGTGGAAGCCGGTCCTCAAGGAGCGCGACGCCATCCGCCGGGCGGCACTGGAGGCGAACTCTGACCCGGACTGTCTGGGGGTGATCGTCTGGATGCACACCTTCTCGCCCGCGAAGATGTGGATCCAGGGCCTCGACGCTCTGGACGTGCCGCTGCTGCACCTCCACACGCAGGCCGACGCCGCGCTGCCCTGGTCCGAGATCGACATGGACTTCATGAACCTCAACCAGGCGGCCCACGGGGACCGCGAGTTCGCCTACATCGCCAGCCGCATGGGCACGGCGCGCAAGACGGTGGTCGGCCACGCCTCGGACACCCGCGTGGCCCGGCGCATCGGCACCTGGGCACGCGCCGCCGCCGGATGGGACGCCCTGCGGAATCTGCGACTGGCCCGCTTCGGGGACAACATGCGCAACGTCGCCGTGACTGAGGGGGACAAGACGGAGGCCGAGATCAGGCTGGGCGTCTCGGTGAACACCTGGGCCGTCAACGACCTCGTCGAGAGGGTGGAGTCGGTCTCCCCGGCTGAGGTGGACGCGCTGCTGGCGGAGTACGACGAGCGCTACGACGTCGCTGCGGAGCTCCGTGCCTCCGGTGAGCGCCGCGAGTCGCTGGCCTACGCCGCGCGACAGGAGATCGGCATGCGCTCCTTCCTCGAGGAAGGCGGCTTCGGCGCCTTCACCACGAACTTCGAGGACCTCGGGGGTCTGCGACAGCTGCCGGGCCTGGCCGTCCAGCGGCTGATGGCCTCCGGCTACGGATTCGGCGCCGAAGGCGACTGGAAGACAGCGCTGCTGGTGCGCGCCGCCAAGGTCATGGGCCACGGCCTGCCCGGAGGAGCCTCCCTCATGGAGGACTACACCTATGAGATGACGCCGGGGAAGGAGAAGATCCTCGGGGCCCACATGCTGGAGATCTGCCCGAGCCTGACCTCCGCGACACCTCGGGTGGAGGTCCATCCGCTGGGCATCGGCGACCGCGAGGATCCGGTGCGGATGGTCTTCGACACCGACCCTGGACAGGGCGTGGTGGTGGCCATGGCGGATCTGCGCGAACGATTCCGGCTCACCGCCAACGTGGTGGACGTCGTCGAGCCGGACGAGGAGCTGCCGAACCTGCCGGTGGCGCGCGCGGTCTGGGAGCCCCGCCCGGACTTCGCCACCTCGGCGGAGTGCTGGCTCACCGCCGGTGCGGCCCACCATACGGTGCTCTCCACGGCTCTGGGTCTGGAGGCCTTCGAGGACTTGGCGGAGATCGCGCAGATGGAGCTGGCCGTCATCGATGAGAGCGTGACCACCCGCGGATTCGCGCAGGAGCTGCGGTGGAACGCGGCATACCACCGGCTGGCTCAGGGACTGTGATAGACAACACCTAGGACGATCCAGGTTCGACACTCACACCGGCTCCCATCAGGGCCACGAATGGAGGAGACATGCGTTCCACTGCGACGACCATCCTGGGGGCGGGAGCTGCACTCGCCCTGCTGCTCACCGCCTGTGAGGGCGAGGGCGCCGGAGGCGGCGGAGGCGGGGGAGATGCCGACGCCGCACCGGAGGACATGACGGTGGGTGTGGCGATGCCCACCCAGACCTATGAGCGGTGGCTGCAGGACGGGGGCAACATCGAAGAGGGGCTGGAGGACCTCGGCTACACCGTCGACCTCCAGTACGCCGACGACGACATCCCCACGCAGTCCCAGCAGATCGATCAGATGATCACCCAGGAGGTCGACGCCCTGATCGTCGCCTCGATCGACGGCTCCGCACTGACCAGTCAGCTCGACGCCGCCGCGGCGGCAGGAATCCCCGTGATCGCCTATGACCGGCTGCTGACCAACTCCGAGGACGTGGACTTCTACGTCACGTTCGACAACTACGAGGTCGGCGTCAACCAGGCCCGGTCCCTTCTCTACGGGCTCGGCATCCTGGATGAGAACTTCGACGAGGCCGATGATGCGCCCGAGGGCCCGTTGAACATCGAGCTGTTCGCCGGCTCGCTGGACGACAGCAACTCCCACCACTTCTGGCAGGGCGCGATCGACACGCTCGAGCCCTATCTGGAGGACGGCACGCTGGAGATCCCCTCCGGTCAGGACACGATCCAGCAGGCCGCCACGCAGCGGTGGGAGCAGGAGACGGCCCAGGAGCGCATGGAGAACCTGCTGACCACCCACTACAGCGGAGACACCGAGCTGGACGGCGTGCTCGCCCCGGCCGACCCGCTCTCCCGGGGGATCATCACGGCGCTGCGCAATGACGGCCAGGGTCCCACCATCGAGGAGGGCATGCCCATCGTGACGGGCCAGGACGCCGAGATCGCCTCGATCTCCCTGATCGAACAGGGCATCCAGCACTCCACGATCTTCAAGGACACCCGCCTGCTGGCCGAGGAGGCCGTCCGAGCCGCCGAGGCCTACCTCCAGGGGGAGGAGCCGGAGCCCAACGACACCGAGACCTACGACAACGGCGAGATCGTCGTGCCCTCGTACCTCCTCGACGTCGAGATGGTGCTCCAGGACAACTACGAGGAGATCCTGGTGGACTCCGGCTACTACACCGAGGAGCAGGTCGAGTCCGGCCAGCTCTGATCCGGTGAGGTCCCGGCCAGGAGTCTGGGTCCTGGTCGGGACGTCGTCGTCGCAGGGCACCGTCCGGGGCTGCGGCCCCGGACGGACCTGCCGGGGACGATTCCGATGGCGCAGAGAGGGAGACCAATGACAGTACGGACCCATGTGGAGGATCCCATCCTCCAGATGCGCTCGATCACGAAGCGATTCCCCGGAGTCGTGGCGCTCTCGGATGTGTCGCTGACCGTCCAGCGCGGGGAGATCCACGCCATCTGCGGGGAGAACGGCGCGGGGAAGTCCACCCTCATGAAGGTGCTCTCCGGGGTGTACCCGGCGGGGAGCTATGACGGCGAGATCCTCCTGGAGGGGGAGCCGGTCTCCTTCAGCGGGATCAATGATTCTGAGGCTCGGGGTATCGTGATCATCCACCAGGAGCTGGCCCTCGTGCCGCATCTCTCGGTGGCGGAGAACATCTTCCTCGGCAATGAGCAGTCCACCGCCGGGGTGATCAACTGGCACGAGACCAACGTGAAGGCTGTGGAGCTCATGGAGCGGGTCGGCCTCAGGGAGAACCCGGTGACACCGGTGGGAACCCTCGGGGTCGGCAAGCAGCAGCTCATCGAGATCGCCAAGGCGTTGTCGAAGAACGTGCGACTGCTGATCCTCGACGAGCCGACCGCCGCGCTGAACGATGACGACTCCGAGCACCTGCTGGGGCTCATCCGGGACCTCCGCGAGGAAGGGGTCACCTGCATCATCATCTCTCACAAGCTCGGCGAGATCGCCGCCGTCGCGGACTCCACCACGGTGATCCGGGACGGCAGCACCATCGAGACCCTCGACATGCACGACGGCTCCACTCCTGAGCAGACCACCGCGCGGATCATCCGCGGCATGGTCGGCCGGGACGTGGAACACATGTACCCGGAGCGGGAGGTGGAGATCGGCGAGGAGATCTTCCGGATCGAGGACTGGCACGTCACCCACCCCACCCAGCCGGATCGCGTCGTCGTCGACGGCGCGTCCCTCTATGTCCGGGCCGGAGAGGTCGTGGGCATCGCCGGGCTGATGGGAGCCGGGCGGACGGAGCTCGCGATGAGCGTCTTCGGACGGTCCTGGGGCCGGGAGATCACCGGCACCGTGTCCATGCACGGGAAGCCGGTGCAGATCCGTGACGTCTCCGACGCGATCGAGCACGGCATCGCCTACGTCAGCGAGGACCGCAAACAGTATGGTCTCAACCTGATCGAGGACGTCCGGCGCAATGTCACCGCCGCGGGCCTGAAGAAGCTGGCTCCGGCCGGCTGGGTGAACGCCAACGAGGAGATCGCCGTCGCCGAGCGGTATCGCAGCTCGTTGAACATCAAGTCCCCCTCCGTGCTCTCCGTCGTGGAGAAGCTCTCCGGGGGCAATCAGCAGAAGGTGGTGCTCAGCAAATGGCTCTACACCGAGCCGGAGCTGCTCATCCTCGATGAGCCCACCCGAGGCATCGACGTCGGCGCGAAGTTCGAGATCTACTCGATCATCAACGAGCTCGCCGCGGCAGGCAAGGCGATCCTGGTGATCTCCTCCGAGCTGCCCGAGGTCCTCGGACTCTGCGACCGCATCTACACGCTCTCCGTGGGACGCATCACCGGCGAGGTGGATGCCGCGGAGGCCACCCAGGAGGGGCTGATGGAACTCATGACCAAGGAGACCGACCGATGACGGGCACGTCGAACCTGCGGGAGCTGCTGACCCGCAACATGCGCCAGAGCGGCATCTACATCGCCTTCGTGTTCATCGTGCTGCTGTTCACGGTCCTCACCGGAGGCACTCTGCTGAGCCCAGGCAATCTGACCAACCTGGTGCTGCAGTACTCCTACATCCTGATCCTGGCGATCGGCATGGTGATGATCATCGTCGCCGGCCACATCGACCTCTCCGTAGGGTCGGTGGTCGCGTTCACCGGCGCGGTCTCGGCGGTGGTCGTGATCCGAGAAGGCATGCCCTGGTGGGTGGGCGTCCTCGCCGCCCTGATCACCGGGGCGCTCGTGGGCGTCTGGCAGGGCTTCTGGGTGGCGGTGGTCGGGATTCCGGCGTTCATCGTCACGCTGGCCGGCATGCTGATCTTCCGCGGCCTGACCATGCAGACGCTGGACAACGTCTCGCTGTCCCCGTTCCCCTCGGAGTATCAGTACATCGCCGGCGGGTTCCTCAACGGGCTGCTCGGCGGCCCCGGCTATGACGTCTTCACCCTGGTCATCGGTGCTCTGGCGGCGGTGGGCTTCGCCTGGTCCCAGTGGCGGAATCGGATGCGCAAGCTGGAGTACCGGCAGCCCGTGGAGGCCCTGTGGCTCTTCGCTGTGCGGGTGCTGCTGGTGGCGGCCATCATCATGGCCTTCGCCTGGCGCCTTGCGAACGCCCGGGGGACGCCGGTCGTGCTGATCCTGCTCGCCGCGCTGGTGCTGCTCTACGGGTTCGTCACCCAGCGCACCGTCTTCGGCCGGCACATCTATGCGATGGGCGGCAACCTGCAGGCCGCCAAGCTCTCCGGTGTGAAGACCCGCCGGGTGAACTTCCTGCTGTTCATCAACATGGGCCTGCTGGCTGCGGTGGCCGGGATCGTCTACTCCGCTCGCTCCAACAGCGCCCAACCCGGTGCCGGCTTCATGTTCGAGCTCGACGCGATCGCTGCAGCCTTCATCGGCGGCGCCGCCGTCACAGGAGGCGTCGGCAAGGTGCAGGGCGCCATCATCGGTGGTCTGATCATGGCGGTGATGTCCAACGGCATGCAGATCATGGGCATCGACCAGTCCACGCAGAACGTGGTGCGTGGTGTGGTGCTGGTGCTCGCGGTGGCCTTCGACGTCTGGAACAAGAAGCGGGCCACTGCCGACCGCTGAGCACCGCCGTCGCGCTGAGGAATGCCGCGCAGGGCGGCATTCCTCAGCGCGCCCCCCGAGCGATGGCCCGGCGGATGCGTTTGGCGGAGACGGTCTGGGCCGTGCCCAGCTGCTGGGCGAAGAGGTTCACACGCAGCTCTTCCAGCATCCACTTCACCGCGGCCAGGTCGGCGGGCACCGGAAGCTGCGAGGGCACGGCCTCCACGGCGGCGTCGTATTCGTCCTCCAGCTGCTGGACCGTGGCCATGTCCTGGGCGTCCCGGGTGATCGCCTGACCGGCTTCGAGCCGATCCAAGCGCAGTGCCAGGGCACGCAGGTAGCGGGGCAGGTGCCGCAGCTGGGCTGCCCCGGTGCCGGTGACGAATCCGGGGTGCACCAGCACCTCCACCTGTGCCTGCATGTCGCTCACAGCGGGCTTCAGGGCCGGAGAGGTCGCTGCGTCCAGGCGGGCCTGCAGCTCGGCGGCGGCACCGAGCACCTGGGCGATGACGTCGGTGAGCTCCAGCACCGTCTCGATCAGCTCGGCCCGGGCGTGACGAGAGATCCGGTCGAAGGCCTCTGCGGTGAACGGCAGCTCCTCGGGGACCAGATGGTCCAGGGCCGCCGTCGTGCAGTCGGCCACCAGGGACTCCACGGTCCCGTGGGGCGAGCGGCCGAAGGCCAGCCGTTCCCGATTGCTCAGGTGCTCGACGACGTAGCGCTGGGGAGAGGGCAGCACCTCCTGCAGCAGGGCGACCACGCCGTGTCGGTGGATGCGCAGCTGATCGGCGGCAGAGTCCTGAATCGTGCAGCGGACCCCCCGGCGACCGGGCTCCTCAGCGGTCAGGGCGGGATAGCCGGTGACCTCGCGCCCTGCCACCTGTCGGGTGATCTCACGAGGGAGGTCGCCGAAGGTCCAGGTGGTCTGCTCGCGCTGCGTGGGCACCGGGGAGGCAGACTGCCTCGTGTCGGCCCGCCCACGGGGTCGAGGGCCTCCCGAGGGCGTGTTCTTCGGCCCGTGGCCTCTGTGGCCTCCGTGTCCAGCGGGGGAGCCGTCGGACGGGTGGGGAGCTTGAGCCCCTGCCGCCGTCGACGCCGTGGCGTCACCTGCTGCCAATGAACGAGCGATGGCCTCGCGGTTCTGCTCGGCGAAGCGCAGCTGCAGCTCTCCCAGGTCCTGCGAGGTGTCCAGCACTCGGCCGCGCTCGCTGACCACGGCGTAGGTGAAGCGAAGATGGGCGGGAAGCTGGTCGAGCCCGAGGTCCGAGGCCTCGACCCGGACCCCGCGGAGGCGCTGGAGCACTGCGGCCAGCGACGGCGCCAGCGGATCCTCGCCGGCGCTGAACTCCTCCTCGAGCCGCTGCCGGGCCTGGGCGGCGACGTCGGGTGCGGGTACGAAGTTCTTCCGCAGCTGTTTGGGCATGGAGCGGATCAGCTGGGTGATCAGCTCCGTCCGGAGGCCCGGGATCAGCCAGTCGAACTGCTCGGGCCGCAGCTGGTTGAGGAAGAGGACCGGCACCTTCACGGTGATGCCGTCGGCCGTGGTGCCGCGTGCGTCGTCGGTGAAGGTGGCGGGGTTGAACTCGTAGCGCAGCTCGAGGGGAAGGCCGTCGAGCTCCAGGTGCTCCGGGAACTCGTCGACGTCGACCTGCTCCGCGGTCTCGGCCAGGAGCCGGTCCTGGGGGAGGTCGAGGAGCTCGGGCGTCTCGTGGCGCTGGGTCTTCCACCAGGAGTCGAAGTGCCTCTGCGAGACCACGTCCTGCGGCAGGCGTTCGTCGAAGAAGGCGAAGAGCTCGTCGTCGGAGGCTCTGAGATCGCGCCGCCGGGTGCGGTTCTCCAGCTCCTCGATCTCCTGGAACCGCTGACGATTCCGCCGGTCGAAGTGGTGGCGGGTGGTCCAGTCGCCCTCGATGAGCGCATGCCGGATGAAGAGCTCGCGGCTGAGCTCCCGGTCGATGCGGCCGTAGAGCACCTGCCGGTCCGCGACCACGGGCACCCCGAACAGCGTGACCTTCTCGGTGGCGACGGCGGCGCCCTTCCTCGCCGACCAGCGCGGCTCTGAATGGCTGCGCGTGACCAGGTGCGGAGCCTGCTGCTCGATCCAGGCAGGATCGATGCGTGCGACCGTGCGGGCCCACAGCCGGGAAGTCTCCACCAGTTCGGCGGCCATCACCCAGTCGTGGTTCTTCTTGAACAGTCCCGACCCGGGGAAGACGGCGAAGCGGGTGCCCCGGGCGCCCTGGTAGTCACGGGTGCGCGGGTTGTACAGTCCGATGTGGCTCAGCAGACCGGACAGCAGGCTGCGGTGGACGATGTCGTGTCGGGCGGCGGGATCCACGGGCATCTGGCTGCGTCGACGGGGTCGGGCGATCGGGCCCAGGTCGGCCTGTCGGGCGAGATCGGCGAGCTGGACCACCAGGTCCTGCCATTCGCGCACGCGCAGGTAGTTGAGGTGCTCGCGGCGGCACATCTTCCGGAACTGATTGCCGGAGAGCTCCTGCTGCTGCTCGAGGAGGTGCCGCCACAGGTTCAGCAGGGCGGAGAAGTCCGAGGTGTCGTCCGCGAAGCGGCGATGCATCTCGTCGGCCTGCTGGCGGGTCTCCGCGGGCCGTTCGCGAGGGTCCTGGATCGACAGGGCGGCCACGAGCACAGTGACCTCCTCGAGGCAGCCGTGGCGCCCCGCCTCGACCATCATGCGTCCGAGCCGAGGGTCCACCGGCAGTTGGGCCAGGGCGCGTCCGACGTCGGTGATCGTGCCGCGGCGCGGCCCTCGCGAGGACCCGCCCGTGCCGGCGGCGTGGAGTGCTCCCAGCTCGGTCAGGAGGCGGACGGCGTCGTTGACGGCCTTCGCGTCGGGCTGCTCGACGAACGGGAAGTCCAGCAGCTCGTCCGGGGTGCGCGTGATCCCCATGGCGGACATCTGCAGCAGCACCGATGCGAGCGAGGTGCGCAGGATCTCGGGGTCGGTGAACTCCGGGCGGGATTCGAAGTCGTGCTGCGAATAGAGGCGGATGCAGATGCCGTCGCTGGTGCGGCCGCAGCGTCCTGCGCGCTGGTTCGCGCTGGCCTGCGAGATGGCTTCAATGGGCAGACGCTGCACCTTGGTGCGCGTGGAGTACCGGGAGATCCGCGCCGTGCCCGTGTCGACGACGTACTTGATGCCCGGCACCGTGAGCGAGGTCTCGGCGACGTTGGTGGCCAGGACGATGCGTCGTCGGCCTCCGGGGGTGAACACGCGTTTCTGCTCCGCCAGGGAGAGCCTGCCGAACAGCGGGAGGATCTCGGCGCCCGCCAGGCGACGGTCGCGGCGGACGACGTCGGCCAGCGCGTCGGCGGCGTCGCGGATCTCCCGTTCGCCGGGGAAGAAGATCAGGATGTCGCCGTCCGGCTCCTCGGCGAGCTCCTGCACGGCGTCCCCGACGGCGTCGATCATGTCGCGCTCCTCGGAGGAGCCTGCTCCGGCGGACGCATCGTCGAACTCGTCCTCGGGCTCCGGGTCCTCGGCGTCGCGCAGGGGCCGGTATCGGACCTCCACCGGATAGGTGCGTCCGGAGACCTCGATGATGGGGACTGTCGGATGCTCCGGATCCGAGCTGAAGTGCGTGGCGAACCGTTCCGGGTCGATCGTCGCGGAGGTGATGATCACCTTCAGGTCCGGCCGCTTCGGCAGGATGGACTTCAGGTAGCCGAGGATGACGTCGATGGTGAGGCTGCGCTCGTGGGCCTCGTCGATGATGAGCGCAGAGTAGCGGCGCAGCAGCGGGTCGCGACGCAGCTCGGCGAGCAGGATGCCGTCCGTCATGAGCTTCACCGCGCTGGTCTCGGAGACCTCTGAGGTGAAGCGCACCTGGTAGCCGATGTCGGCGCCGATGCTGGTGTCCAGCTCGTCAGCGAGCCGTTCCGCCACGGTGCGAGCCGCGAGTCGGCGGGGCTGGGTGTGCCCGATGACTCCGCGGTGCTGCAGCCCCAGCTCCAGGCACATCTTGGGCAGCTGGGTGGTCTTCCCGGATCCGGTCTCACCGGCGACGACGATCACCTGATGTTCTCGCAACGCCTCCAGAAGCGTCTCCCGTTCCCCGGTGACGGGCAGGGCGGCGGGATAGTTGAGCTCCTCGACCGAGAACTGTCGGCGCTCGACGGCGGGACGGGGGCCCCTGCCCCGTGCGGAGGATCGCGAGGGGCGTCGTGAGGAGGTGCGCGTGGATTCAGGCATGACGACTCGAGTCTATCGAGTCTGATCGACCCGGACCGTCAGCGGTCGGCGCCTGCACAGGTCGGCGATCCTGCCATCCGTGGGAGCATATGTGCTGATCACTGGGTCGGTCTCGTGAGGGTCAGGGAGCGCAGGCTCGTTCCAGACTCTGGACGATCGACCTCCGTCGGAGCAGAGGAGGACCAGGATGCGCGGAACCGGGCGCAGAATCCGAGCACGCAGGAACGGCAGGGTCGGCGGATCGACGGGCCCTCGGGCGGCGGGATCGACGGGCCTGACTGTGCTCGCCCTGCTGATGGGCGCCTGCGGGGCGACCAACGCCGGTGACGCAGGAGGCGCCGGTGACGCAGACGGCTCGGCGGAGGAGAGCTTCTCGATCGGTATCGCCCAGCCGGTCGCGCATCCCTCCCTGGACGCCACGCGCGAGGGCTTCAAGGAGGCGTTCGAGGAGGCCGGAGTGGAGGTGGACTGGGAGGAGCAGAATGCTCAGGGGGACGCGTCCACCGAGGCGACGATCGCCGCGCAGCTGGCGGGCGGGGGCCATGACCTCATCGCCACCATCGCCACCTCGCAGTCGCAGCAGGTGGCGACAGCCACTCAGGGCGGCGACACCCCGGTCCTGTTCATGGTGATCACGGATCCCGAGGCGGCGGGTCTGGTCGACTCCTGGGAGGAGCCTGGGGGACACATGACAGGGACCTCTGACCTGAACCCCGTGGATGATCAGCTCGAGCTGATCACCCGGGTCGACCCATCGGTGGAGACCGTGGGAATCCTCTACGCCTCGGGCGAGACGAATTCGCAGGTGCAGGTCGACCTGGCCGAGGAGGCCGCAGAGGAGCTGGGGCTCGACCTCCGGACGGCCACGGTGACGAATTCGGCGGAGGTCCAGCAGGGTGTCGAGTCGCTCGACGGGGTCGACGCGCTGTGGATCCCCACGGACAACGTGGTGGTCTCCGCCCTGGAGTCGGTGGTCCAGTTCAGCCAGCAGCGGCAGATCCCGCTGTTCTCCGCCGACGCCGATTCGGTGGAGCGGGGAGCGGTGGCCACCTATGGGGTCGATCACCACGCGATCGGACGGCAGTCCGGCCAGATGGCGCTGCGCATCCTGCTCGACGGCGAGGACCCGGCTGTGATGCCGGTGGAGACCGCAGAGGACCACGAGCTCCACGTCAATCCGGAGGCTGCTGAGTCGATGGGGCTGGAGATCCCGGCCGAGATCCTGGAGTCCGCGGGCGTCGTCGTGGGGGAGGGCTGACGCCCTGGTCAGCGCGATGAGGCCCCTTCGTCCTCAGCTGCTGAGGAGGTCTCGGCAGGCCCGCTGACAGGTGGGTCGACGGCGTGTCAGGCGTCACATCATCTCGATTAGGCGATGGGCCACGCTTGTGGTTAGGATGGATATCGCTGTTCGACGGAGTGAACGGAACGAGGCCCGCCGGTGACGGTGGGATAACGGGCCGAGAAGCTTCCTGGATGGCAGCTCGCGCGAGTGGCGGAATTGGTAGACGCGCTGGCTTCAGGTGCCAGTGCCTTCACGGGCGTGGGGGTTCAAGTCCCCCCTCGCGCACGAGCCGAGAGAAGGGCCCCGGAGGAATCTCCTCCGGGGCCCTTCTGCGTCTGCGAGGCAGAGAGACGGAACTCTGTGATGGTTGACACAGGGGCTTGCCATAAATAGTCTCTTGGGAAGACAAAACATGGGGTGGATCACATCGCGCCGACGAGGCGGGCCCGGCTCAGGTCGCCGCTCAGTGAGAGCGCTCCACTCCTGGATGTCTGACCGAGCACTCGATCTCAGGAGGAAACTCATGCCATCGCAGACCACCACGCGGCGACTCGCCGCCGCCCTGTGCACCGGGCTGTTGACGGTGTCACTGGGCGCGGCTGCCGCGCAGCCGGCTGCGGCCTACAGTCCGGACGGTGCGCAGGAGCAGAGCGCCCCGGGCAACTCCGGCAACGCCGGGCGCCCCGACAGCCCGGGCAACTCCGGCAACGCCGGGCGCCCCGACAGCCCGGGCAACTCCGGCAACGCCGGGCGCCCCGACAGCCCGGGCAACTCCGGCAATGCCGGACGCCCCGAGAATCCCGGCAAGCCGGACAATCCTGGGCGGCCTGGCGGTGACGACGCCGGGGCCGCGGAGTGCGCCTTCGCTCCGGAGGGCGGACGCACCGACTACGACGCCGGCCGGGACTCGCTGCGCGCCCACAGCGACGACGGCATCCGCATCGGCAATGTGGCGGCCGGCGGTGGCCACTTCGACGATGAGGGGAGCACCGACCCGTTCTTCGGGGAGGACGGCTACCAGGAGCATCTGGCTGCGGAGTACTCCTCGATCACTCATGAGAACTACCTCAAGTGGGAGTTCGTCCACCCCGAGGAGGGGGTCTACGACTTCGAGGCCGCCGACGCCGTCGTGGAGTTCGCCCAGGCTCATGACATGGACGTCCGAGGTCATGCGCTGTCCTGGCATTCGCAGAACCCCGACTGGCTGGAGGAGGGAGACCACAGCCCCGAAGAGCTCCGCGGGATCCTGGAGGACCACGTGCGGACTGTGGTCTCCCGCTATGCCGGCTGCATCCAGCAGTGGGATGTCGCCAACGAGATCTTCGGAGACGACGCCGACGCCACGATCCGCGACGAGGAGAACATCTGGATCCGCGAGCTCGGCGTCGAGGTCCTCGACGACGTCTTCCGCTGGGCCCACGAGGAGGATCCTGACGCGCTGCTGTTCTACAACGACTACAACGTCGACGGCGTCAACGCGAAGTCTGACGCCTACTACGACCTCGTCCAAGGTCAGCTGGAGCGCGGCGTCCCGGTCCACGGCTTCGGTGCCCAGACTCACCTGAGCATGAACTATGGCTTCGACGAGACCTACCAGGAGAACCTCGAGCGTTTCGACGCCCTGGGACTGTATACGGCCGTCACCGAGATCGACGTCCGCGGAGACGTCGGCGAGGACGACAGGATGAATGATGAGGACCGCGCCGGCGCTGCCGAACGGTTCGAGACCGTCCTGCAGGCCTGCCTGGAGGTGGATAACTGCAACTCGTTCACCATCTGGGGCACCTTGGACGCCCACAGCTGGGTGCCGGGGACCTTCCCGGGTGAGGGCGACGCGACCCTGCACGAGGGGGACTACGAGCGCAAGCCGACCTACTGCGTCATCCAGCGCACGCTGGTGGAGCATCAGGAGGGTGGAGACTCCTGGGCCGAGGACGCGGCCTTCGAGGAGTGCCGCGGCATCCTCGAGGAGGCCGGCGTCTGACGGACGCCGTGATCATCGGCCGACCCGAGGGCGTCTGGCCCGAGGATGACCGGCCGCCGAGCGCCGCTCGTGCGACGACGCCGGGGGGGCCCCACAGGGCGTCCCCGGCGTCGTCGTGTCGGCGTCGTCGTGTCGGCGTCGCCCAGACCAAGGACCGGTACGGGGCCCTGGTGTCAGCCTTTCCCAGACTCCATGCGCCGCTTCACATCGGCCGCATACTTGTCCACGTACTCCTGCCCGGAGAGGCGCATGATCTGATACATGATCTCGTCGGTCACCGCCCGTTGGGCGAAGCGGTCCTCGGCGTTGTCGTGATAGGCCTCGAAGGTCAGCGGCTCCCCGATGATCACGCCCACCCGGCGGATCGACGGGAGCTTCTTGCCGATGGGCTGGACCTTGTCCGTCCCGATCATCGCCACCGGGATGACCGGGGCCTGGGTCCGCAGGGCGAGACGGGCGACGCCGAGCTTGCCCCGGTACAGGCGTCCGTCCGGGCTGCGCGTACCTTCCGGATAGATGCCCAGCAGGGCGCCCTCGCGCAGGGCGCGCTCTCCGGCGTTGAGCGAGTCCTGGCTGGCTCGCCCTCCGGAGCGGTCCATGGGAATCTGCCCCGTGATGTCGAAGAACTTCCTGGTCACCCAGCCGGTGGGCCCCTGCTTGACGAAGTAGTCCTTCTTGGCGAGGAAGCGCACCGGTCGGGGGACCTTCACCGGCAGGAAGACGGAGTCCGAGAAGGACAGGTGGTTCGAGGCGAGGATCGCCGCACCCTCCGCCGGAATGTTGTCCAGCCCCTTGACCCAGGGGCGGAAGACGGCGTTGACCGCCGGGCCGACGGCGAAGGTCTTCGCGACGTAGTAGAACACGGGCCGAGGAGTCCTTCCTGGGCGGACGGGGGCAGTGACGACCGGAGAGGGCGGACCGCGCAGGGGCCCCGTCCTCATCCGAGCTCCACTGTAGTGCGTGGACCAGCGGCTACTGTGGTGCCATGCCTCACACGCGTGATGATCCCGAGCGGCCCGAGCCGGGCGCACCCGGAGTCCTCCTGCTCCACGGCTTCACCTCCACGCCCGCCTCGATGGAGCCGGTGGCCCAGGTGCTCCGAGAGGCGGGGTACGCCGTCGAGGTGCCCCTTCTGCCGGGGCACGGCACGCGATGGGAGGACCTGAATGCTACGTCTGCGGGGGAGATTCTGCGCGCTGCCCTCGCGGGCTGGGACCGCCTGGCGGCGCGACGGTCGCACGTCGCCGTCGTCGGACTCTCCATGGGTGGTGCGCTGGCGATGCATGTGGCCGCCCGGCGCGCGCCCTTCGCGGCCGTCACCATCAATCCCTGCCTGCGGCTCAAGCCCCTGCAGCTCGGGTTCGCTCGACTGGCCGGGGGAGTCCTGCCCTCAGTGGCGCCCGTGGCGGGCGACATCGCCAAACCTGGGGTGGTGGAGGAGGCCTATGACCGCACCCCCGTACGCGGCGTGGCCGTTCTCGGGCGGATCGTCGCCCACGTTCGTCGGGAGCTCGACCTCGTCCGCGCACCGGTGCTGCTGCTGAGATCGGCGACGGACAATGTCCTTCCTCGGGCCTCAGCCGATACTCTGGTGCACAGGATGGATCCGGGGAACCTGACCCAGGTGGTGCTGGAGCGCTCGCTCCACGTCGCCACCCTGGACCATGACGCCGACGCCGTCGGTCGGCTGACGCTCGAGTTCCTCGCCGCCGCGCGACGGGGCGAGGCGGAGGCGGGCCAGCCTATGACGCCGACACTCTCAGGGGAGGACGCATGACCCGACACCGTGATGACGAGCCCAGTGCCATCTTCAGCCGTGGAGGAGGTTCCCGGCCCGTGGGCCGAGCAGGCCAGGGGCCGCGCGACTGGTCCGTGGACCACGAAGCGCTCGAGGAGATCGACGACTTCCGGCCGCCCAATCCACGCAATCCGCTGGCCGGCGCCAAACCGGGGGTCGTACTCGGCGCCGTGCTGGCCGTCGGAGGACTCGTGGCTCTCCTGGTGCTGACCTGGCTGCCGGCGACGATGCCGTCCTGGACGGCCCCCGTGCTGATCGGTGTCATTCTGGCCGGCCTGGTCACCCTGTTCCTGCAGATGCCGCGCCACCGCAGCGGATCCGGCGACGGCGCGCAGGTGTAGTCGGACGCCTGAGGCCCGGACGCGCAGCGGGTCCGGAGCCCACGTGGACAGGACCCCGGTCGACTCATTAGTGTGAGTCGCACCACAAGGTCGTTACTACCTAGTAGAAATACCGGTCGGGGGCAGGCAACGAGCTCCCGGCCCGCCCCGGTCCGTCGACAGAGACAGAGGAGTCCCGTCGTGAAGGAAAACGTCGTTCCCCCGGCCATCGAGGTCCCTGCGGAGCTGAACACCACTGACCTGCTGGAGCGCCAGGTCGAGCAGGACCCGACCAACGTGCTCTTCGGGCGACAGCTGTCCCCGGGGGAATGGACCGACGTGACGGCCCGGGAGTTCCGCGACGACGTCGTGGCCCTGGCCAAGGGTCTTGTCGCTCGGGGCATCGATGAGGGCGGGCGGGTCGCGATCATGGCCCCGACCCGCTACGAGTGGACTCTGCTCGACTTCGCGATCTGGTACGCCGGCTGCATCACTGTGCCGATCTACGAGACGTCCTCGCCGGCGCAGGTGGCCTGGATCGTCGAGGACTCCGAGGTCAGCCTCGTCGTCGTGGATTCGGCCTCCCATGAGAAGGTCGTCGATCGCGCGGTCTCGCAGGAGAAGCTGCAGATCCCGGCCGGCGTGCTCCGCCTGGACAACGACGACCTGAATCAGCTGCGGGCGGCCGGGGCCGAGGTGGAGGACGCGGAGATCGAGCGACGGCGCTCGCGGGCGGGCCTGTCCGATCTCGCCACGATCATCTACACCTCCGGGACCACCGGCCGTCCGAAGGGCTGCGAACTCACCCATGGGAACTTCACCGAGCTGTCTCTGCAGACCACGCACTCGTTGGGGCACGTGGTCAACAAGGACTCCTCCACGGTGCTGTTCATCCCGCTGGCCCACGTCTTCGCCCGGTTCATCTCGGTGCTGTCCGTGGCGGCAGGCACCAGAGTCGGCCATACGGCCGACATCAAGGAGCTGGTGGACGACCTCGGCACCTTCCGGCCCACGTTCCTGCTGGCCGTGCCGCGCGTGTTCGAGAAGATCTACAACGCCGCGATGATGAAGGCCGAGTCCGAGGGCAAGGGCGGAATTTTCACCAAGGCGGCGCAGACGGCGATCGACTGGTCGAAGGCTCAGCAGGCCGGCAAGGTCCCCTTCGGGCTGAACTTGAAGCACAAGCTGTTCTCCAAGCTGGTCTACTCCAAGCTGCATGCCCGGATGGGAGGGCGGGTGACGCATGCCGTCTCGGGCGGCAGTCCGCTCGGGGCGCGGCTGGGGCACTTCTTCCACGGCATCGGGGTGATGATCATGGAAGGCTACGGTCTCACCGAGACCACCGCCCCGATCACGGTCAACACGCCGGAGAACTACAGGATCGGCACCGTCGGAGTTCCCCTGCCGGGCTGTGCCGTCCGGATCGCCGACGACGGCGAGGTGCTGGGCAGGGGCGTCTGCGTCTTCAGCGGCTACCGCAATCGCCCTGAGCTCAAGGACGAGGCCTTCACCGAGGACGGCTGGTTCCGCACCGGCGACCTGGGGTCGCTGGACGATGACGGCTTCCTGACCATCACCGGGCGGAAGAAGGAGATCCTGGTGACGGCGGCGGGCAAGAACGTCGCCCCGGCCCAGCTGGAGGACCAGATCCGTGCGGACGCGATCGTCTCCCAGGTGGTCGTCGTCGGCGACGGGCGACCGTTCGTCGCCGCTCTGGTGACCTTGGACGGAGAGACGCTGCCGCAGTGGCTCGAGCGGCACGGGATCGACCCGGAGACGCCCATGGGAGAGCTCATCCGGCGGGAGGAGATCGTTGCGCACGTCCAGTCGGTGGTGGATCGGGCCAACGAGTCGGTCTCCCGCGCGGAGTCGATCCGCACGTTCCGGCTCCTGGAGGAGGACTTCACGATCGAGTCCGGCCATCTGACGCCGTCGATGAAGATCAAGCGTCCGAGCGTCATGAAGGACTACGCGGAGGTCGTCGACGACCTGTATGCCCAGGCGGCCGCCGACCGGAAGGACTGACCCGGGGATCGGCGGGCGCGGCGGTCGGCCCAGGGCTGTGGCGCGTCAGTCCAGAATCTGGACTGCCCATGGTCGCATTGGGCCGGCCGCCGACGCCGGGCTAGGCTGGTGACGTGACTACTACGCCAGAGAAGACCCCCGTCCAGACCCCGTTGACCGCGCCCGGAGAGATCCTCCACACCGGTGCCGCCGACTATCCGGGTCTCGACGAGTGGCGCCGACTGCCGATCAGACAGCAGCCGGACTGGCGTGACCACCCGGACTTCGACGCCGCCGTCGGTGAACTCTCCTCGAACCCTCCGCTGGTCTTCGCCGGTGAGGTGGACAAGCTGAAGCGACGGCTGGCCAAGGTGGCTCAGGGCGAGGCATTCCTCCTGCAGGGCGGTGACTGCGCCGAGACCTTCGCGGGTGCGACCGCCGACAAGATCAGCGCTCGGGTGAAGACTCTGCTGCAGATGGCCGTGGTGCTGACGTACGGCGCTTCATTGCCCGTGGTGAAGATGGGCCGCATGGCCGGCCAGTTCGCCAAGCCCCGTTCCTCGGACATGGAGACCCGGGGGGAGGTGACCCTGCCGAGCTTCCGTGGGGAGATCATCAACGGGTTCGACTTCACCGAGGAGAGCAGGCACCCGGACCCCAAGCGGATGGTGCAGGCCTACCACACCTCTGCGGCCACGCTGAACCTGGTGCGGGCCTTCACCGAGGGCGGATTCGCCGACCTGCGGGCCGTCCAGCAGTGGAACAAGGGCTTCATGGAGAACCCTGCCCACGCGCGCTATGAGTCCATCGCTGGCGAGATCGACCGCGCCGTGAGGTTCATGGAGGCCTGCGGGGCCGACTTCGACGGTCTGAAGCGCACCGAGTTCTACGCCGCCCATGAGGCGCTGCTGCTCGACTATGAGCGCGCACTGACCCGTATCGACTCCCGCACCGGCGAGCCGTATGTGACCTCCGGGCACTTCGTGTGGATCGGAGAGCGCACCCGCGAGCTCGACGGCGCACACGTGGACTACCTCTCCCGAGTGCACAACCCTCTGGGCGTGAAGCTGGGCCCGGGCACCACCCCGGAGGACGCCCTCGCACTGATCGACAAGCTCGACCCGCAGCGCGATCCGGGTCGACTGACCTTCATCACGCGGATGGGGGCCAAGAACATCCGGGAGAAGCTTCCGCCGCTGGTCGAGGCCGTCCGGGACTCGGGGGCGAAGGTCGTCTGGGTCACCGACCCGATGCACGGCAACACCATCACCGCCAAGAACGGCTACAAGACGCGGCAGTTCGACGATGTCATGGACGAGGTCCGCGGCTTCTTCGAGGTGCATCGCTCTCTGGGCACCTACCCCGGTGGCCTGCACGTGGAGATGACCGGTGACGACGTCGCCGAGTGTCTCGGCGGTTCGGACATCATCGACGAGTCGGCCTTCGACTCTCGCTACGAGTCGCTGTGCGACCCCCGACTGAACCACAAGCAGTCCCTTGAGATGGCCTTCCTGGTGGCGGAGGCGCTCACCCAGGTGAAGTGATCTGATCCCTGCCGTCGCCACCTCGCCCGGCCTGCCCGTGTGGGCGGGCCGGGCGTCTCAGTCGCCCCGGAGCAGCTCGGCCAGCAGCGCCGAGGGCTCGGGGGCGTCGCCGTCTCCGAGGCTGGGGATCAGGTCCGGACTGAGCCCCAGATACCAGGCGAAGAGCACCAGCAGAGCACCGCAGATCATGATCACGGCGATCGTCAGCCAGGTGCGTGTGGGCGTCGGCCGGTCCAGGTCCACCAGCGGTCGCTGGCGTCTGCGCCGATCATCGCCGGACGACTCCGTGCGTCGACGCAGCCAGGTGGCCGGTCCACGCGCGAAGGTCCCGTCCTCGTGATCGGCATCCCCCGCCTCCGGGTCTCGAACGGGCCGTGGAGCGCCGACCGCGGAGAACTCAGACGTCGGCTCGGCCGGCCCGTGGCCGGAGGAGGTGGGCCGTACCGGCGACATCACCGACGTCGCCTCGTCATGCTGGCCGGAGGTGAGGACCTGCTCACCGTCCTGGCCGGCGCCCGAGAGGTCCTCAGTGCCTACGTCGCCCGCGCCGGTGGCCTCCGGCAGGCGGAAGGCCTCGGTGGGAACCTCGGCCACGGTCTGTCGTTCGTCCTCATCGAGGGTGGCACCGGAGCGGGCATGCAGCAGGGCTGCGGCCACGTCGTCGTCCCAAACGTCCGATTCCACGCGGGTGGGGAACTCTTCCTGGGCGCTGAGCGCGACGGTGGCGTCAGGATCCTGGGGAGTGGGGCCTGCGCCGGCGTCCGTCGGTGAAGCGTCCGATCCCGTCCGAGTCTCGGCCCCCTCGCCCGGTGCGGAGGGGAGCGCAGATCCCGCGGCCCCGGGGATGACCGCCGTGCCGGCGGGATCGGCCCCCGGGCGCAGCTCTTCGGCGGGGTGGTCTGCGCCGACCGGCTGATGGTCCAGCTCCTCGTTGGTCAGTCCTTCGCGGCACCTGACCACCAGTGCGAGCAGCCCGTCGGCATGCTTGGGCCGTTCCTCGACGGCGGGGCGTGTGGCCGCCCGGACGATCTCGTCCAGGGCGGAGGAGAGCCCGGGCACCGTGGATGAGGGCGCAGGGACGGTGGAGTTCACGTGCTGGAAGGCCACCCGGACCGGGGAGTCCCCGGTGTAGGGCTGCACGCCGGTGAGCATCTCATAGAGCAGGATCCCCACGGCGTAGATGTCCGCCCGTTCGTCGGCGCCCTCCCCGGAGAGGAGCTCGGGGGAGATGTAGGCGACTGTGCCCATGAGCGTGCTGGTGCCCGAGTGGTGGGTGGCGGCCCGGGCGAGCCCGAAGTCGGCGAGTTTGATCCGTCCGTCGCGGGAGACGAGCACGTTCTCCGGTTTGATGTCGCGGTGCACCAGCCCCGCCCGGTGGGCGGCGCCGAGGCCCTGCAGGATGGCTTCCGCGTAGGTCAGTGCCAGCCGAGGAGTCATGGGGCCGCGTTTGAGCAGCGTCCGCAGCGTCGCTCCGGGGACGTGCTCCATGACCAGGTAGGCGGTCTCTCGGGTCTGGCCCTGGTCCAGGACCTGGACGACGTTCGGATGCGAGATCAGGGCAGCGTTGCGAGCCTCCTGTTCGAAGCGCTCGACGACCTTGCGGTCCTCCGCCATGTGCGGGAAGAGCACCTTGAGGGCGACGTGACGGCCCAGGCGGGCGTCGCGCGCCAGATAGACCGTGGACATGCCGCCGCGGGCCACCCGGTCTTCGATCTCGTAACGTCCGTCGACGGTGGTGCCGATCCACGGATCCGACTGTTCGGTGCTCACTGGGTCCAGCCTAGCGAAGTCCCGGCGGTGCTCATCGGTTGCGCCGCACCAGTCGGTCGCTGACCTCCTGGAAGTCGTCGAGCACGTCCTCGGCGACGCCGGCACCTCGCAGCCTGGCGACCTCTGCGGCGCTGGTCTCCAGCAGGCCGTCGATGGTGCGCTCCACCTCGGCGACGGCGCCCGAGCCGGTGAGGATCTCCCGTGCCCTGGCCACGGCGTCCGCGGAGAGCTCAGGGTCACCGAGCATGGTCTCCAGCTCGGCCGCGTCGTCCGCGGAGGAGCGGAAGAGGCCGTAGGCGACGAGCTCGGTCCGTTTGCCCTCACGGAGATCGTCTCCCACGGGCTTTCCGGTGGTCTCGGGATCGCCGAAGACGCCGAGCAGGTCGTCGCGCAGCTGGAACGCCTCGCCCACGGGCAGCGCGGCGGCGGCCAGACCGCTGCGAAGGGCCTCAGGCGCACCAGCCAGCGCTGAGCCCAGGACGACGGGGTGCTCGGTCGAGTACCGGGCCGCCTTGTAACGCACGACCCGGCGAGCTCGGTCGATCGCCTGGGCCTCATCGGGGGCGGGCCCGGCCACTTCGGCCAGGACATCGAGGTACTGGCCGGAGATCACCTGCGTGTGCATCTGCTGGAAGCTCCGGCGCGCCGCGTGCAGAGGTTCCTCGGCGCCGTGGAGCGTCGTGGCCTCGACGAGTGCCCCGGCGAAGGACTCACCTGCCCAGGACAGCGCCAGATCGCCGGTGAGGATGGCGGCCGCGGTGCCGAAGTGCCCCTCGTCCCCGGCCAGACGCTCGTCGCGGTGCAGGGTCTCGAACCGGCGATGCGTGCTGGGCAGTCCCCGGCGGGTGTCGGAGCGGTCGATGACGTCGTCATGGACGAGGGCGGCCGCCTGGAAGAGCTCCAAGGACACACAGAGGCTGTCCAGCGCCGGGTGGGAGGCCGCGTCACCGCCGGCGGCCCGCCATCCCAACCACGCCAGCACGGGGCGGAGTCGTTTGCCGCCACGTGCCATCGCCTCCAGGGAGTCGGCCAGCGGGGCGGCCTCCGGAGCGATGGCGGCCACCTCGGACCTGTGGGAGCTCAGCCGGGCGGCGACGCAGGCGGTGACGTGGGCGATGAAGTCCGAAGTCCGCACGCGGGAGACCTCCTGGTGGTGGGGCGATGGGGCCGGTGACGCCGGGTGGCCGGCGCGGCGGATGCCAGCCTATCCGGTCCGCCGAGTTCTGCCAGGGTCTGTCGGGAGGCGGCCGGTGCGCTGTCGGGGACTCGGCTGGGGGCGGGAGCTGTGGGGCGGCGGAGCGGGTGGGGCGACGGGCGTCACGTGTCGGAGGACCTGAGTACTCTGGGAGCATGCAGGCACAGCAAACCCGGCAGCCGGAGCGGACGCCCCGGGTCCTGGCCCATGTCGACATGGACGCCTACTTCGTCGAGGTGGAGTTGCTGGATCGCCCTGAGCTGCGCGGCCGCAAGCTCATCGTGGCCCAGGGCTCTGGACGCTCGGTCGTGCTCTCGGCCTCCTACGAGGCCCGCGCCGACGGTGTCCGCTCCGCAATGCCGCTGGCCCGCGCAAGGCAGCTCAGCCCGCAGGCGCTGGTGCTGGCCCCGCATCAGTCCCGTTACCGTGAGATCTCCCAGGAGATCATGACGTACTTCTCTACGGTGACGGACACGGTGGAGCAGCTCAGCGTCGACGAAGCCTTCCTGGACCTCACCGGCGCCCGACGGCGACTGGGGTCTCCGGCAGAGATCGGAGCCCGGATTCGGCGAGAGATCCGGGAGATCTTCGGGCTCCCTTGCACGGTCGGCATCGCGGACCGCAAGTTCATCGCCAAGATCGCCTCCACCAGGGCCAAGCCGGACGGAATGCTTGTGGTGCCGCCGGCGCGGCGCCTGGAGTTCCTGCACAGCCTGCCGGTGAGGGCGCTGTGGGGAGTGGGCGGACGCACGGCAGAAGTGTTGGAAGGCCTGGGGATCACCACCGTACGACAGCTGGCGGAGACGCCTGAGGACCTGCTTCGTCGGCGGTTGGGCGTCGCCGGCGCACAGCTGAGACGCCTGGCCTGGGGAGACGACGAACGCGAGGTGGAGACTCAGCGCGAGGAGAAGAGCATCGGTGCGGAGGAGACGTTCGCTGAGGACGTGTCGTCGACGGAGGCGCTGCACGAGGAGATTCTGCGGCTCAGCCATCGCATCGCGGCCCGGCTCCGCGCGGCAGGGCTGTCGGCGCAGGGCGTCAGCCTGAAGCTGCGGTATCGCGACTTCGAGACTCTGACTCGCAGCACCACACTGACTCACCCGACGCAGTCGGCGCTGACCATCCGTACCCGGGCTGCGGGCCTTCTGGATCGTCTGGGAGCCCGCCCCCAGCCGGTCCGGCTCATCGGTGTGCGGGCTGAGCGGCTCAGCCGCGAAGGGGGTGCGCTGCAGCTCAGCTTCGACCGCGCGGAGACCAACTGGATCGATGCGGAGAACGTCCTGGATGCGGTGGCGCGCCGGTTTCCGGGGGCCGCCGTGGGTCCTGCCTCGCTGCTGCGTCCCGAGGGGCACGGCAGCGAGGAGGGGACCAGCCAGGGCAGACCGAGCGGCCGTGACGCGGGCACGGAGTGATCCCTGCTGAGCCGGCCCGGCGGCAGTGTGACAGCCTCTCAGCGGCACCTCTGGGCCGTGTGCGACGCGAAGGCCCTCGGCGCCGCGGTGCAGCAGCCGCTCCGGTTCGCACCCGCTCCGACTTGGGAGGGGAGCGAGTCTGAACGCCCGCTGGACGGACGGTCACAGCACGGTCACGGGGCGGATCACAGCTAGGTCTCGGGCGTGGCGAGACGGTAGAATGAGATTCCAGGCGAACCAGCTTGGACGCTGGGCGAAGAAGGACGTCCAGGGACAGCGACCGCCGGCGACTGCAAGGAGCCTCACGATGCCACTCTCGGAGCGAGAACAGCGCATGCTGAAGGAACTGGAGGAGCAGCTCCAGTCTGAGGATCCCAGCTTCGCGACCTCGATGCAGGAAGTCCCCACCGGGAAGGTGAACATCCGGAACCTGGTGCTGGGCCTTCTCGTGGCCGTGCTGGGTCTCGTCGTCCTGCTCTTCAGCATCTACAGCCAGTGGATTCCGGTCGGCGTCGTCGGATTCCTCGTCATGGGTGCGGGTGTCTACTTCGCGACCACCGGTGGGGCCAACAGTGGCGGGTCATCCCGCGGCGGCTCCGGCGGCGACGGCGGCGGGGGAGGCGGAGGCGGCCCCCGCGGCACGACTCCGAGCCCGTCGGGCTCGTTCATGAGCGGCCTCGAGCAGCGCTGGGAAGAGCGGCGTCGTCAGGAATGACGCCGCGTCACCGGTCACGGCCGTCGCCACGGCGTCGGCCGTGAGTGAGGCGTGAGCGACCGTCCCGCGGGACAGCGGCTGATCCGAGCGACTCCGCGACCTCCGCAGCTCACCGTGTGAAGGCACATTCCGCGCGGGACGGTGCCCCGTTCGGCGGCGTCGCGTGAGATGGCTGTGATATCGCAAGCCCTCCTGGGAACTCTCCCGGGAGGGCTTTCCTGTGCCTGCGGGCCACGCGGCGGGGTGGCAGACGCGCGAGGTGATCGGGGCCCTGGGTGAACGAGGCCCTGGGTGAATGAGTCCGTGGGTGAATGAGTCCGTGGGTGAACGAGGTGCTGGGTGGCACTGGATCATGCCCTGGGTGACCTGCGCTGCTCGTGCATGGTCGCGATCCGCCGTGTCCCGTCCCGGTGACCGGCGCTCTTCGCCGTCCTCCTCCACTCTCCTCCACCTTTCCTCCACTGTCGCGGTCTCAGGACCCCCGCGCCGTGGTCTCCGGCGCGTCAGATGCCGGCTCGAGCCCGTGTCCGGGCTGCTGCGTCCCGTCCGCGGGGGTGGGGGAGCGCAGGGTCCTCCACCTCCCTTCACCGTGCCCCACGGCTCAGATCCTCACGAAACTGCAGGTCAGAAGGGTTCATGGGTTGCTCGGCGCCGTCGGTGGGGGTTGTCGAGGCGACGCGTGGGGGCGATTGGGTTGAAAGTGGGGGAAAGTGGGGTAAAGTGGAGGGCGTCAGAGGGAAGAGGGTTCCTGGAGGGCGAGACTGCACGGACATGTGAGGCGGTGGGCGCTGTGTTCCTCGGCACCTACACCCCGCGCATGGACGAGAAGGGTCGTCTGATCCTGCCCGCGAAATACCGTGACGAGCTGGCTGACGGCCTGGTCCTCACCCGCGGGCAGGAGCGGTGCATCTACGTGTTCAGCACGGACGAGTTCCGGAACGTGCACCGGCAGATGCGACAGGCCCCACTGACCTCTCGGCAGGCACGTGACTACATCCGCGTGTTCCTGTCCGGAGCTTCGGATGAGGCTCCGGACAAGCAGGGCCGCATCACGATCCCGGCGGCGCTGCGGGAGTACGCGGGACTCGATCGTGATGTCACGGTGATCGGTGCGGGGGACCGTGCCGAGATCTGGGACAGCGCGGCATGGAACTCCTACCTGGAGGAGAAGGAGTCCGAGTTCTCGTCGACCGACGAGGAGGCGATCCCCGGAATCTTCTAGGAGCACGGTCCAGGTGCACGGCGTCCCGATGGCGCCGCAGCGGACCGAGCACCGTGCGAAACGACGAACAGGCGAGAGGGTCCTTGGGCGAGTTCTCCAGCCGCTCCGAAGGCATCCTGACATCTCTTCCCCGGTGTCAGGCGGCCTCGGCGCGGAGGGGGAGCTGGATCAAGGATCCTCTCCGGCATCTGGAGGCGAACATGGCTGAGCGGGCCACCGGCGACCGGCACGTCCCGGTCCTGCGCGACCGCTGCATCGAGCTGCTGCTCGGCGGCGTGGCTGCGGTCCGTGCCGCCGGCAGTCGGCCCGTGGTCATCGACGCGACGCTGGGCATGGGCGGGCACGCCGAGGCGCTCCTGGCGGCCGACGAGGACGTCCGGGTCATCGGTCTCGATCGCGACACCGAGGCGCTCGCGCTGGCCGGTGACCGCCTGGCTGTCCACGGCGACCGGTTCCGCGGCGTCCGTACCGTCTACGACCGTGCGGACGAGGTCGCCCGTGAGCAGCTGAGCTCCGACGAGGGTCTCGCCGGGATCCTGTTCGACCTCGGCGTCTCCTCCCTGCAGCTGGACGAGGCCGATCGTGGGTTCGCCTATTCCTACGATGCCCCGCTGGACATGCGCATGGACGCCGCCGAGGACTCCGCGGATGAGACCGCCGCCGAGCTCCTGGCGCGGATCCCCGAGCCGGAGCTGCGCCGGATTCTCAAGGAGTACGGCGAGGAGCGCTTCTCCGGGCGCATCGCCGGGCGGATCGTCGCGCGCCGCGCTGAGCGCCCCTTCCTGACCACCGGTGACCTGGCCGCCGTCGTCGATGCCGCGGTGCCCGCCGCGAGCAAGCGAACCGGCGGACACCCCGCCAAGCGGACGTTCCAGGCTCTGCGCATCGCCGTCAACCGGGAGCTCGACGTCCTCGAGGACGCGGTCCCGCGAGCCATGGACGCGCTCGACCTCGGTGGTCGCCTCGTGGTGCTCAGCTACCACTCTCTGGAGGACCGGCTGGTCAAGCAGGCCGTCGCCGCACGGACGAAGTCCTCCGCGCCGCCCGGCCTCCCGGTGGAGCTGGAGGAACACCGACCGACATTTCGGGCGGTCACCCGGGGCGCGGAGGTCCCGGATGCCACAGAGATGGCGGAGAACCCGCGAGCCGCCTCCGCGAAACTGCGATCAGCTGAGAAGATCAGGGCGAGGAGGACCACGCGATGAGCACACAGGCTGTTCCCGAGTGGGAACTGTCAGCGACGCCCTCACCGGACAAGAAGCCGTCGTCTCTGGGCACCGCAGCACCGACCCTGCGGGCCCTGCCCAAGGTGCGTCGGCACCACCGCGGTCTCACTGCGGGCATCATCGCTCTGATGGTGGCTGCCCTCGCCGTCGTCCTGGCGATCAACATCCACGTCTCCAACACCCAGTACCGCGTGGTGGAGCTCACGCAGCAGCACCAGCTCCTCACCCAGCAGAACCAGGCTCTCGAGCAGCAGGTCCTGCACCTGCAGTCACCCCAGGTGCTCTCTGACAACGCCGTCTCTCTGGGCATGGTCATGCCTGCGGCAGCGGGCGCCTTCGAACTGGACGGCGGGACCGTCACTGGTCCCGCAGAGGCCGCCGACTCGTCCGACCGGCCCTCGAGCTTCGTCTCCACCCCGGTCCAGCCGGGAGATGAGGCCGCGCCCTCCCTGGACGTCGCAGAGGAGGCCGGCGGGGCGCCTGCCGGCTTGCTCGGCTCCGGCGCGTTGAACACCCTGACCCAGCCGACCCCGGGGCACAATGGTCAGCAGGCGGACAGCGAGTCCGCCGCCGACGACGGACGCGGGTTCAGCCCCGACCGGCTCAATGGCGGGACGATCCCCGCGCCCGGCCTCGACTGACCAGCCGGCCGGCCGTCTGTCCCGCCGGCGTCCTCACCGGACGCCGACCGACGAGCAGATCCCGGAGGTCCGCAGCAGCGATGGTGACGACTCAGAGCGTGGACGATCGTCGCACGCGTGATGGACGACTCATGTCCCAGCGCATGCGCATCGGACTCGCCGCCCTCGTCGCTCTGCTGCTCGTCCTCGGGGTGCGCCTCTTCCATGTCCAGGGGCTCGATCCCTCGGGCCATGCGCAGGCCGCTGTGTCCGAACGCCTCCGCAGCGTGCCCCTTCCCGCCGAGCGCGGTGAGATCCTCGACGTCGACGGGCGCACCCTGGCGACCAGCGTCCAGCGCTACGACCTGGTCGTCGATCAGCGGCTCATCGATGACTTCCGGGTCCGGGACGAGGTCACCGGGCTGTGGACGACGATGCCGTTGGAGACTGCGATCTCCGACCTGGCCTCGATCCTGGATGCGGAGCCGGAAGACCTGGCCGAGCGCATGGAGGGAGATCGGGCCTACTCCGTGGTCGCCCGGTCCGTGACCCCCGACGAACGCAGCAGGGCCTTGGATCTGGACATCCCTGGCCTGTACGCGGAGCCGGTCTCCCAACGGACCTATCCTGCGGGTGCCGTCGCCGGATCGATCCTCGGGTTCGTGGGCTCCGACGGCACTCCGCTGGACGGCATCGAGCTCGCCCAGGACTCGGCGCTGTCCGGCACGGACGGTGAGCGCACGTTCGAGATCGCCGGCGACGGGGTGAGGATCCCCACGGCCACGTTCGAGGAGATTCCGGCCGAGGACGGGCAGGACGTGCGCCTGACCATCGACCAGGACCTGCAGTGGTTCGCCCAGGAGGCCATCGCTCAGAAGGCCAACGAGTACAGCGCCCTGTGGGGCAATGTGACCGTGATGGACGTGCGGACCGGAGAGATCATGGCCATGGCCGACTCCGAGACGGTGGACCCGGCCGATCCCGGGGCCACGGACGAGCTGTTCCGCCGACCGCTGGCCCTGACCCAGGACTTCGAGCCCGGCTCCACAGGTAAGGGGATCACCTTCGCTGCGGCGCTCGAAGAGGGAGCGGTGGCGCCCACCGACGCGTTCACGGTGCCGAACCGGCAGGAGTTCGACGGCCAGGTGATCAACGACTCGATGCGGCACGAGACCTTCGACATGACGGCGGCCGGCATCTTCGCCCGTTCCTACAACACCGGCACGGTCATGATCGGCAACGAGCTCACGGAGCAGGAGCGCTATGACTGGATGCGGCGAGTCGGCATCGGCGAGGACATCGACGTCGGCCTGACCTCGTCCGCGACTTCGGTCCTGCGCTCCCCGGAGGAGTGGGACGCCAGGCAGCCCTTCACGACCCAGTTCGGCCAGGGGTACACGACGACGGTCCTGCACAACATCAGTCAGTTCCAGACCTTCGCCAACGACGGCGTCCGCGTGGACCCCCAGCTCATCGACGCCTACATCGATCCGGACGGATCCGAGCACCCCGTCGAGAGCGGTTCGGAGAGGATCTTCTCCTCGGAGACCTCGCAGGAGATGCTCAGGCTGATGGAGGGCGTGGTGGACCACGGGACCGCCACGGGCGCCCAGATCCCGGGCTATCGTGTGGGCGGGAAGACCGGCACCGGGCAGGCGGCCGGAGAGGGCGGCGGCTTCGACGGGCATACGACGTCCTTCATCGGGGTCGCCCCGTTGGACGACCCGCAGTATCTGGTGGCCGTCACAGTGCATCGGCCCCAGGGCGAATGGCGGGACTGGACCGTGGTGGACACGTTCTCCGAGGTGATGTCCCACGTCCTGAGCACGCGGAACGTCCCGCCGTCGGGCGAGGAGTCGGAGTCCTACGACGCCTTCACCGGTGACGACCAGGACCGGCCATGGTGACTCGGTCCGACGGCGCCTGCGTCCCCCTGCAGGGCGCTGACGGGGCATCACGGCGGGTGTCATGCATATCGCATCGTGCCGGCGAGGCCGTCGGCGCCGAGCCGTGATACAACTTTCAACGGTCCGGCCCACAGGCGGAACCACCCCTCATCCCCCCATGATCATCGACCGACCGGAACGAGAGGCCCGATGCCCAGCTCACACACCCCGCTCTCCGTCGCGGAGCAGGACAGCGTGTTCAGGCCCCGCCACGTGGCGGGAACCACAGTGGGTCGACTGGCCGAGGAGCTTCAGGCGACGGGCCATGAGCCGCTGCTGACTCCGGTGGGTCGGCGCGAGCACGAGACGCTGCTCACGGGCGCGGCGATGAATCCCCACGCCGTGGGGGAAGGTGACCTCTTCGTTGCCGTCAGCGGCGCCCGCGCCCACGGCGCGGACTTCATTCGTCAGGCGGTGGAGGCCGGGGCGACGGCCGTGCTGACCGACGCCGTCGGCGCGGACAAGGTGCGTGAGCAGGTCGGGTATCGGCTCCCGGTGCTGCAGGTGGAGGACGTCCGCCAGGCCGCGGGCCCCGCCGCCGCGGTGATCTACGGAAACACGCAGGACTCGGGGCCGTCCCTGTTCGGTGTGACCGGAACGAACGGGAAGACCACCACCACGTACTTCCTGCGCTCCCTGCTCGATACGCTGCACGGGAGGCGAGGACGGCGCACCGGGCTCATCGGCACCATCGAGATCGGTGCCGGCCAGGAGACGATCCCCTCGCAGCTGACCACGCCGGAGGCGGTGCAGCTGCACAGCCTCATGGCGCTCTTCCGGGAGCGTGACGTCGCCGCGGCCGCCATGGAGGTCTCCTCCCATGCGATCAGCTATCGGCGCACGGCGGGGCTCCATTACGACGTCGCCGGCTTCACGAACCTCACCCAGGACCACCTGGACCTGCACGGGTCCATGGAGGAGTATTTCGCCACCAAGGCCGAGCTGTTCACCCGCCGCAGGACGAGGACGTCCGTGATCACGGTGGACGACCCGTGGGGCCATCAGATGGCCTCGGTGGCCACCGGCCGGGTCGTCACCCTGGCCACGGCGGGCCAGGCCGCGGAGGTGGACTGGGAGGTGGTCGACGTCGTGCCCGACGGCATGGGGCACCGCTTCACCCTCCATCACGCCCGCAGCGGGGCACGCATCAGAACCCGTACCGGCCTGCCGGGACTCTTCAACGTCTCCAACGCCGCACTGGCGGCTGTCATGGTCCTTGAGGCTCCGGATGTGCCCTTCACCCGCGAGGAGGTCGTCGACGCCCTTGAATCGGACCCGTTCACCATCTCCGTGCCGGGCCGGATGCAGGTCATCTGCGAGTCGCCGGCGGCGATCGTGGACTTCGCCCACAACCCGGATGCGATGATCCGCACCCTTGACGCAGTGGCCGCCACGAAGGGGGAGGGCCGGATCATTCTGGTCATCGGCGCCGCGGGGGATCGGGACCGTTCGAAGCGTCCCACCATGGGTGCGATCGCCGTCCGCATGGCCGATCATGTCATCGTCAGCGACGACGACCCCCACGGCGAGGACCCGGCACAGATCCGGGACGACGTCATGGCGGGGGCCCGCGAGGCCGTGGAGTCCGGTGGGCTGACCACTGTTCTGGAGGAGATCTGGCCGCGGGCCGAGGCGATCGAACGGGCCGTGGCCTCGGCGTCGCCGCGGGACACGGTGATCCTGGCCGGGCGCGGCCATGAGATCCACCAGGACTTCGACGGCGACCACCGACCGATCGACGATCGCGTCGAGCTCCGCGAGGCGCTGCTGCGCCATGGTCACCGGCCTCTGGAGATCCAGGACAGCACGGTCCAGGACAGCACGCCGTCCGGCCGTGCCCACGCGCCGGACGACGCCGGCTGAGCCCGCCCGCCGCCCGCGGCGCCTTCCGGGCGCGGTGGGCGCGCTTTCGACCTGACCGCCACGACCCCCACAGATCGGACCCGAGACAGCATGATCGAGCTCTCTGCGGCGGAGATCGCCGAGATCACCACCGGCCGCCTCGTCGGCATCGACGACCCGCAGGCGGTGATCGCCTCGGCGGCAGACACCGATTCACGCGCCATGGAGCCCGGCGCCCTGTTCATCGCCAAGCCGGGCGAGACCACCGACGGTCATCTCTTCATCGATGCTGCCCTGGCCGCCGGCGCGGTGCTGGTGCTGGCCGAGCGAGAGACGACTGACCCTCACGGCCGGACCCACCCTGCGGTCATCGTCGACGACGTCGTTGCGGCGATGGGCCGGCTCGCCGCGGAGATCGTCCGCCGGATCCGCGCGCATTCGCCGACCACCGTCATCGGCATCACCGGATCGGCGGGCAAGACCACCACCAAGGACCTGCTCAAGGGGATCCTCGAGGAGGAGGGGCCCACCGTCGCCCCGCAGGGCTCCTACAACGGCGAAGTGGGTGTGCCCCTGACGGTGTTCACCGCCTCGCTGGACACTCGGCACCTCGTCGTGGAGATGGGGGCCGACGGCCCAGGGAACATTCGGTATCTGGCGCAGATGGTGCGTCCCGACATCGGGGTGGTCCTGATGGTCGGTTCGGCCCATGCCGGCAAGTTCGGCGGGGCCGACCGGATCGCGGAGGTCAAGCAGGAGCTGGTGGAGGAGGTCGGCCCCGAGGGGACGGTCGTGCTCAACGACGACGACGCCCAGGTGCGCCGGATGGCCGACGCGTCCTCCGCGCCGGTCACCTGGTTCTCCTCCGACTCGATGGATGCGCTGCCGGGGGCGGTGACAGCACGGGACGTCCGCCTGGACGAGGAGGGGCACCCCCATCTGACCTTGGCCTTCGGTGAGGAGGTCCACGAGCTCGCCAGCGGACTGACCGGCGTCCACCACGTGACCAACATCTTGGCCGCCGCCGCGGCCGCCCGTGCGGCGGGCGTGGCCCCTGCGAGCATCGCGGCCCGTCTTGAGGGCCGGGGCCCGGGGAGCCGGTGGCGCATGGAGCGCACCGAGCGGCCCGACGGCGTGACCGTCATCAACGATGCCTACAACGCCAACCCGGAGTCGATGCGCGAGGCGCTGCGCACTCTGGCGATGATCACCCGACCTACGGGTCGACGGTCCGTGGCCGTGCTCGGCGCCATGTTGGAGCTGGGTGAGGAAGCGATCATCCGCCACACGCAGCTCGGGGAGACGGTGGTCCGGCTCAACATCGATCGCACCCTGGTGGTCGGCGAGGAGGCCTATCCGCTCTACCGCGGGGCCGTTGCGGAGGGAAGCTGGGGCTCCGAGGTCCACTGGGTGGCCACGGTCGAGGAGGCCGAGGCCCATCTGGACCAGGAGCTGAGCGCCGGGGACGTCGTGTTGTTCAAGTCGTCGAACAGTGCAGGACTTAGACTGCTGGGAGACCGGATCGCCGCGAAGGGGTCCGCGGACGTCGACGGCGGGAAGGCAGGTGGCTCGTGGTAGCAGTGGTGATCGGCTCTGTGCTGGGCCTTGTCCTGACTCTTCTGGGCACCCCCTTGTTCATCCGGCTGCTGGTCAAGCGCGGCTACGGACAGTTCATCCGCGACGACGGCCCGACGTCCCACCACGTCAAGCGCGGCACCCCCACCATGGGCGGTGCGGTGATCCTGATCGCGGTGGTCGTCGCCTACTTCCTGGCGCACCTGTTCATGCTGCTCACCCGGGAGCAGACGTCGGGGCCCAGCGCCTCAGGGCTGCTGCTGCTCCTGCTGATGGTCGGCATGGGACTGGTGGGCTTCGCGGACGACTTCGCGAAGATCTCCCGGAAGCAGTCCCTGGGGCTGACTCCCTGGGCCAAGATCACCGGCCAAGGCGTGGTGGGCGTGCTGTTCGCCGTCCTGGCCCTGAACTTCCCGGACCACCGGGGCATCACGCCCGGGTCCACGGCGATCTCCTTCGTGCGGGAGACGGTGATCGATCTGGCCTTCGCCGGCCCGGTGCTCGGGGCGATCCTGTTCGTCATCTGGGCGAACCTCATCGCCACCGCCACCACCAACGGGGTGAACCTCACAGATGGGCTGGACGGCCTGGCCGCCGGTGCGACGGCGATGGTCACGGCGGCCTATACGATCATGTCGATCTGGCAGTCCAACCAGACCTGCGGTGCCGTGCGCGCCGTGGACAGCGTGTGCTACCAGGTCCGCGACCCCATGGACATGGCGCTGCTCGCCGGGATCATCACGGGCGCCCTGATCGGGTTCCTGTGGTGGAACACCTCGCCGGCGAAGATCTTCATGGGCGACACGGGATCGCTGGCACTGGGCGGCGCTCTCGCCGCCTTCGCGATCCTGACGCACACGCAGCTGCTCTTCATCATCCTGGGCGGGCTGTTCGTGCTCATCACCCTGTCGGTGATCATCCAGGTGGGCTACTTCAAGATCTCCGGCGGGCGACGGGTGTTCCTGATGGCGCCGCTGCAGCACCACTTCGAGCTCAAGGGCTGGGCGGAGGTGACCGTGGTGGTCCGCTTCTGGATCGTCGGGGCACTGGCGGTCGGTCTGGGCCTGGCAGTGTTCTACGGAGAGTGGGTGCTCACCCAGTGAGCGTCGGGCAGGACAGCGCGCACGGCGCCCCGGACGGCGACGACCGCCGACGCCCGACGGTGCGACCGGACCTCATGGGCTGGGACGCTCCGTGGGAGGGTCTGCGGGTCGTGGTCACCGGCCTGGGCGTCTCCGGGTTCGCCGCGGCGGACACCCTCGTCGAGCTGGGCGCACAGGTCGTCGTCGTCGACGGCGGCACGGCGGAGAAGCAGCGGCGCGATGCGCAGACCCTCGAGATCGTCGGGGTCGGCGAGGTGCTGCTCGGCCCGGAGCACACCGCGGCGCTGCCGACGGTGGCCGGTGAGCCTGCCCAGCTGGTGGTGACCTCTCCGGGCTGGCGCCCTGATGCGTCGATCATCGTGGAGGCCTCCACGGCTGGGATCCCGGTCTGGTCCGAGGTCGAGCTCGCCTGGCGCCTGGGTCCGCGGCCCGGTGCGCGTACGCCGGAGTGGCTGGTCCTGACCGGCACCAACGGCAAGACCACCACTGTCGGGCTCCTCGAGTCCATGCTGCGGGCGGACGGTCGCCGGGCGGTCGCCTGTGGCAATGTGGGCATGCCGGTGCTGGATGCGATCCGCGATCCTGAGGGCTTCGACGCTCTGGCCGTGGAGCTCTCCAGCTTCCAGCTCCACTACACCGAGCTTCTGGACCCGGCGGCCTCCGCCGTGCTGAACCTCGCTCCTGACCATGTCGACTGGCATGGGGGATTCGAGGACTACCGCGCGGACAAGGCTCGGATCTACGAGAACACGCGCGTGGCGTGCGTCTACAACGTCGATGATCCAGTCACGGAGGAGATGGTCGCCGACGCGGACGTCCAGGAGGGGTGCCGCGCGGTCGGCTTCACGACGGGCACCCCGGGGCTCTCGATGCTGGGGATGGTTGAGGACGTGCTGGTGGACCGTGCCTTCCTGGTCGAACGTCGTCACCAGGCTCTGGAGATCGGCCAGCTCGCCGACTTCGGCCCGGTGGCCCCGCAGCACCTGGTGGCCAATGCGTTGGCCGCTGCGGCCTTGGCGCGTGCCGTAGGCGTCTCGCCGGATGCGGTCCGGGAGGGCATCCGGGCCTATGAGCCCGGCCAGCACCGCATCCAGCCGGTGGCGAAATCCCAGGACGTGCTGTGGATCAATGACACCAAGGCGACGAACCCGCATGCTGCGGCAGCCTCCCTGCTCAGCTTCCAGGACGTCGTCTGGATCGCTGGGGGACTGCCCAAGGGAGTCGTCTACGACGACCTCGTGGCACAGGCGGCCTCCCGCCTCCGACACGTCATCCTGGTGGGTACAGACTCCTCCCAGCTGAGGTCCAGCCTGGCACGACACGCGCCGGGCGTGCCGGTGGTCGGTGGCCGTGTGGGTGATGATGGAGGCGCACCGCTGAGCCTGCTGGAGCGCCGCCTGGCGGGTGCCGACGGCGCCGAGGCGATGCGTGCGGCGGTGGAGACGGCCGCGGACGTCGCCGAACCCGAGCAGACGGTCCTCCTCGCCCCGGCCGCGGCGTCGATGGACCAGTTCGACTCCTACGGCGACCGGGGGGATGCCTTCATCGCCGCGGTGGCCGAGCTGATGGAGCGGCGATCCGCGCAGGGGACCTCGGAGCCCGGCCACGGACCGGCCGATCCCGGGCCCGCAGACATGGAGCCCGCAGACACGGAGCCTGCAGAGGGCGAGGAGCAGCCGCTGCGGCGGGCAGAAGACCGCTGAGCACAGCACCACCGATCAGGAGGACGGAATGGACGACCGACGACCGCGTCTCCCATCCGTCAGACGGTTCGCGCCGGAGGAAGGGTCGCATGGCTCATCCTCCGCGCCGGGGGCGCCCCGTGAGGCGGACGAGAGCGGTGTCGAGGAGTCGGGAGCACAGGCCCCGGCCCTGGGCACCCCGGCACGTGATGAGGCCGATACGACGACGGGGGCGGGCGAGACGCCCAGCCCCGAGGAGCTGCGCAGTCGGCTGCGGCTCGTCGAGGCCGGCCCGCCGGATCCGGCGGGTACGGCCGACCCTGCCGACCCTGCCGACCCTGCAGGGTCTGTCGGCTCGGCAGCGTCCAGCGATGCCGCCGGCCAGGCATCCGGAGAGCCTGGCAGCTGGAAGGCCGAGCGCGCCTCCCGCTGGTCTGCTCGGATCAGTCGCTTCTGGGGCTTCATGGAGGGTGGCAGCGCCCACACCAACTTCTGGCTCGTTCTGGGATCCACGCTGGCCCTGACCGCCATCGGACTGACGATGGTGCTGTCCTCCTCGTCGGTCGACGCCTTCGGCGAGTCCGGCAGTTCGTTCACCCTGTTCACTCGGCAGGCGATGTGGGCCGTCGGTGGGCTGTTGGGAATGCTGGTGATCTCCCGGCTCCCGGACCGATCCCTCGGTCTGCTGGGATGGGTGCTGATGATCCTCTCCGGCATCCTGCTGGCGCTGGTGGTCTTCACTCCGTTGGGCCACGAGGTCAACGGGTCGCGGAACTGGATCCGCATCGGCTCGATCGGCGGTCAGCCCTCCGAGCTGGCGAAGCTGGCGCTCGTCCTGTGGGGCGCGGCCGTGCTGACCCGCAAGGGCCGACTGGTCCGCCGGTTCGTCCATTGGGCGATGCCTCTGGTGCTGCCCGGCACCCTGTCGATCCTGCTGCTCGTGCTGCTCGGCGGAGATCTCGGCACCAGCCTGATCATCCTGCTGATGGTCGGCACGCTGCTGTTCACCGTGGGCGTGTCCTGGCGCTACTTCGTCGTGACCGCGGCCTCGGCGGTCATCGCCGTGCTGCTGCTGGCCTGGACCAGCGCCAACCGACTGTTCCGCATCCAGGCGTGGTTGGGGATGAACTGCGACCATGCGTCCGACCCCTGCCATCAGTCGCAGCAGGGGATCTACGCGCTCGCCACCGGCGGCTTCTGGGGTGTGGGGCTCGGCCAGTCCCGGCAGAAGTGGCACTACATCCCCGAGGTGGAGAACGACTTCATCCTCACGGTGCTCGGCGAGGAGCTGGGACTGTTGGGCACGCTGGTCGTGCTGCTGCTCTTCGGCGCGCTGATCGTCGGGATCTTCCGCATCGCCGCCAACAGCGACGACCGTTTCGCTCGCCTGGCCTGCATGGGCATCGCTGCCTGGCTGGTGGGCCAGGCCTTCATCAACATCGGCATGGTCACGGGGCTGCTTCCCGTCATCGGTGTGCCGCTGCCGTTCATCTCCTATGGCGGGTCGGCGCTGACCTGTGCCCTGCTGGCGGTCGGCGTGGTGCTGAACTTCGCCCACCGGCGTCGGCGGCAGGAACGTGCCCAGGATCCTGCCGATCCGAGGGAGGCCGCCCCTGCGGACGTCGCGACGTCCGCGGAGGGACCCGCCCCGGCGCCTTCGGCACCGGCCCGCGCGCCCCGCGGCGCTCCCCCTTCCGTGAGTCTCCCCACCGCACACCGTCAGCGCCCGGCGAGGATCCGCCTCGGCGCCGGCGACGACAGGAAGAAGGCCGACACACCATGAGCACTCTGTCCGTGGTCCTGGCCGGCGGCGGCACCGCCGGCCACGTCTCACCGATGATCGCGATCGCCCACGCCGTCGGGCGCCTCGCTCCCGAGGCGGAGGTGTCGATGATCGGCACCGAGACCGGGCTGGAGACCCGCCTGGTCCCGGAGGCGGGCTTCTCGCTGGACACGATCGAGAAGGTCCCCATGCCGCGTCGACCGTCGCGGGACATGCTGCGCTTCCCCGGGCGCTTCCGGGCAGCGATCGACGACGCCGCAGAGATCCTCACCCGGCGCGGGGCCGACGTCGTGATCGGCGTCGGCGGCTACGTCTGCACCCCCGTCTATCTGGCCGCGCGCCGGATCGGCGTGCCGATCATCGTGCATGAGGCCAATGCCAGGCCTGGGCTGGCCAACCGCCTGGGCTCTCGGGTGGCGGCGTTCATCGGCGTGGCCTTCGAGGGCACTCCCTTGAAGGGGGCGCAGTGGGTGGGGATGCCCATGTCCCGGGGGATCTCTCAGTTGGACCGCACCGCCGCCCGCGCCTCGGCCCGTGAGGATCTGGGCTTGGAGCCGGATCGGACGACGCTGGTGGTGACCGGGGGGTCCTCCGGGGCTGCCTCGGTCAACCGGGCCGTGGCGGAGTCGCTGGATGACCTGCTGGCCACGGGAGCACAGGTGCTGCACCTGACCGGCCGGGACAAGGCTGTGCTCGGCGACGACGGTTCCCCGGTCCGCCGGGAGGGGTACCATCAGCGCGAGTACCTGGACGGCATGCAGCGGGCCTATGCCGCCGCCGACCTCATCATCGCCCGGTCCGGTGCCGCGAGCGTGTGCGAGATCGCCGCCGTGCGGCTGCCCGCTGTGTTCGTGCCGCTGCCGATCGGCAACGGGGAGCAGGAGCTCAACGCGAGGGAGCTGGTCGACGCCGGCGGCGCCCTGCTGGTCAAGGACGAGCACCTGACCAGGGAGTGGCTCGGCCGCAATGTGGTGCCTCTGCTGGAGGATCCGCGACTGCTGCGGACCATGGAGGGCCACGCCGCAGAACGCGGCATCACTGACGCCGACGATCGTATGGCGCAGGCGGCGCTCAACGCCGCCCGCCGGGAGGGACAGGCATGACCACCGCCACCGGCTCCGAGCCGAGCCCCGCCGGGGAGCCCGGCCGCGACCCGCTGACCCCGGCCCAGCTGGGGCGGGTGCATCTGCTGGGACTCGCCGGGGTGGGGGTCTCTGCCGTGGCACGCCTGCTGCAGGCGGCAGGAGTGCCCATCTCCGGCACTGACGGCAAGGAGCTGCCGGTCCTGGACGAGTTCCGTGCTGCCGGAGCGCCTGTCCGGGTCGGCTACCGGGCTGAGAACCTGTCCTCGGTGGAGGAGGAGACGGGGGAGCCGATCACCACGATCATCGCCTCCTCCATCGCGACGGCCGGAAACCCGGAACATGACGAGGCGGTGCGCCGCGGTCTGCGGGTCCTTCACCGTTCCGAGGGGCTTGCCGCCGTCATGTCGGGCCGCCGTTCCGTCGCGGTGGCGGGCACGCACGGCAAGACCACCACCTCCTCCATGACGACGGTGCTGCTCGAACAGGCCGGTCTCGAGCCCAGCTTCGCCGTGGGGGCGACGGTCGCCGGCCTCGGTGTCAACGCCGCCGCCGGCGGCGGGGAGTGGTTCGTGGCCGAAGCCGACGAATCGGACGGCTCGTTGCTGAACTATCGGCCCGAGGTGGCGGTCATCACCAATGTGGAGGCTGATCACCTCGATCACCACGGCACAGCCGAGGCGGTGCACCAGGTCTTCGTCGACTTCACCGAGCGCATCCTCGACGGCGGCGAGCTCATCATCTGCCAGGACGACGACGGGGCACGGCGCCTGCTGGCAGAGGTCTGCCCGGCACTGGCCAGGCGTGGCGTCACGGTCACCACCTACGGCTCCTCCGCGGAGGCGGACCTGCGCCTGGGGGAGCACATCGAAGCGGCCGTCGGCGCCCTGGGCCAGCGGTTCGTCGTCACGCGGGCCGGGAACGGTGAGGACTCCGGGGTGACCGCGGGCACGTCGGGGGTGCCGGAGCACCGGGAGAGCGCCGAGGTGCAGCTGGCCGTCCCAGGCCGTCACAATGCGCTGAACGCCCTCGCGGCCCTGGCCGTCGGCCTGCGGGCGGGCCTGGATCTGCACGAGGGCGCCCAGGCGCTCGAGCACTTCCAAGGGGCGGCCCGCCGTTTCGACCACCGGGGCGAGCACCGGGGTGTGCGCGTCTATGACGACTATGCCCACCATCCCACCGAGGTGGCCGCCGTGCTCGCCGCCGCCCGTTCCGCGGTGGGGGAGCACGGGCAGGTCCACGCGGTCTTCCAGCCGCACCTGTTCAGCCGGACGAGTCTCTTCGCCGAGGAGTTCGCCGAGGCCCTGGCCGCGGCCGACACGGTCGCCGTGCTGGAGATCTATCCTGCCCGGGAGGAGCCGCTGCCGGGAGTCACCTCGGGGCTCATCGCTGACCCGCTCTTCGCTCGGGACGACGCTCCACGGGGTGCCCGGATGGGCCGGGAGGACGCGGTGCGGGCGGTGGCCGACGCGGCCCGTTCCGGCGACATCGTCCTCACGCTCGGGGCGGGGGACGTGACCGCCCTGGGGCCGGACCTCGTGGAGGCTCTGCGCGGATGAGCCCCCGCCCACCGCGCCCACCGCGCCGACCTCGTCGACCGACGGGGGCCGCGGCGAGGCCCCCGTCGGTCGACGGGGACGCCGCCGCCGAGCCGCCACAGGACGACGTCTCCCAGGAGGCCCCTGCGCAGGAGACCGCCTCACGGGTCGCCGAGAGCGGCCCGGCAGGGGCCGGGCCCACCGAGGGGGACGTCGTCGTGCCTCTCGAGACCGAGATGCCGCGCCGATCACGGCGCACTGCCGAGGAGGTCTTCGAGGACCCCGGTGACGCGCCTCCGCAACGATCGAGCAGTCGCCCGGTCGCGGGGCCTCCCTCCGAGTCACAGGACTGGCACCTGGACGAGGACGACGACGCCGAGCCGCTGCCCTTCCCCGAGCCCGAGGTGGTCAGCACCCGTCGTCGCCGACGTCGTCGCCTCGGGTTGACGATAGGACTGGTCGGGGTCCTCGTCGCCGTGGTCGGGGTGCTGTACTTCTCGCCGCTGCTGACGATCCATCACATCCAGGTGGAGCGCAACGATCTGCTCACCGAGTCCCGCGCCCAGGACCTTCTCCAGCCGCTGTACGGCAGACCGCTGCCACAGGTGGGCAACGCCCAGGTCCAGGAGCTGCTCGCCGAGGAACCGGTGGTGGACGACGTCGTGGTCCAAGGGGAGCTCCCGGACACGCTGACGGTGGAGATCATCGAGCATCCGCCGGTGGCGGAGGTCCTCGACGGCGACGAGCTGCAGTTCTACAACGAGCACGGCGAGGTGATCCGCACCTTCGCGGATCCGGAGGACCCCGAGGCGGACGACCACGCGACGCCGCGGATCAGCGAGGAGGCCGCCCTGCGGGACGACGCCGTGTTCAGCACCATCGTGGCCGTGCTGGGGGAGCTGCCGGCCAGCGCGCGCGAGGCCATGGACTCCGCGACGGCGGACTCGATCGACTCGGTCCGGCTGATCCTGGACGACGGCAGGACCGTCGTCTGGGGAGGAGCCGAGCGCGGCGCTGAGAAGGCCGTCGTCCTGGAAGCCATCCTGGCCTCCGAGGCCGAGGACTTCACGGAGGTCGACACGATCGACATCTCCACTCCGGACACGCCCGTGACGCGGTGAACTCGCCCGTCAGGGCTCCGTGGCGCGCCGCCGCGCCGGATGGTCGGGCGGTGTCCAGGCGGCGCCGGTAGAGTGGCGGGCAGAACAACCTTCGAGCCAGGTCGAACGTTCGCGGGAGACCTAAGGTTCAAGTGCAACTTGAACGTTGCCGAGGGTTGTGGACCAGCAGAAGAATGTCATGAGCACGGAGGCTCCCGTCTGCTCGACGAGCGCAGCGACGTCAGGGCTTCCCGAGCACCGGCCCGGTGTGACCGCGAACCATACCGGTCCGGCCGGGAAGTCCGACGGGTCAGCCGGAACAGCCCAGGCGGTTTCGGTGGATGGACAGTGAGGAGTCGCGCAGCGACTCAGCGGGCGACGGGGGTCTCCGTGCCCATGACGTGAGAGACGAGCAAGGGACACACAACGTGGCAACACCGAACAACTACCTGGCCGTGATCAAGGTCGTCGGCATCGGTGGAGGCGGAGTCAACGCCGTCAACCGGATGATCGAGGTGGGCCTGCGGGGCGTCGAGTTCATCGCCATCAACACCGACGCCCAGGCACTGCTGATGAGCGACGCCGATGTGAAGCTCGACGTCGGCCGCGAGCTGACGCGAGGTCTCGGCGCCGGCGCCAACCCGGAGGTCGGCCGACAGGCCGCCGAGGACCACGCCCAGGAGATCGAAGAGGTGCTCACGGGTGCTGACATGGTCTTCGTGACCGCCGGCGAGGGCGGTGGGACCGGCACCGGCGGTGCGCCCGTCGTCGCGCGCATCGCGCGCTCCCTGGGTGCGCTGACCATCGGTGTGGTGACCCGTCCGTTCACGTTCGAAGGCCGCCGCCGGGCGTCCTCGGCCGAGACCGGCATCGAGGCGCTGCGCGACGAGGTCGACACCCTCATCGTCATCCCCAACGATCGTCTCCTCTCGATCTCCGACAAGAACGTCTCGGTCCTCGACGCCTTCCGCTCGGCGGACCAGGTGCTGCTCTCCGGTGTCCAGGGCATCACCGACCTGATCACCACCCCGGGTCTGATCAACCTCGACTTCGCCGACGTCAAGTCCGTGATGCAGGGCGCCGGATCGGCACTGATGGGCATCGGCTCGGCCAACGGCGAGGACCGTGCGGTCAAGGCCGCTGAGCTGGCGATTGCCTCGCCGCTGCTCGAGGCCTCCATCGACGGCGCCCACGGCGTGCTCCTGTCCATCCAGGGCGGCAGCGACCTGGGTCTGTTCGAGATCAACGAGGCCGCCCGTCTCGTGCAGGAGGTCGCCCATCCCGAGGCGAACATCATCTTCGGCGCGGTCATCGACGATGCGCTCGGCGACGAGGCTCGCGTCACGGTGATCGCCGCAGGCTTCGACCAGGTCGACGCCACCTCGGCTCCTGCTCAGGCGGCGCCGCAGGCGTCCGCTCCGCAGGCGCCGCGGGCCGCGTCCCCGGCACCCGCGCAGCGTCCCGCCCCGGCGACCGTTCCGGGGACGGTCCCCGTCTCCGGAAACTCCGTGCCCGGGACCGTGCCCGTCCAGCAGCCCTCCCACGCCGCTCCGCAGCACCACGGCGGCGAGCACGACACCGCGCCGGTCCAGCGCCAGGCGCATCAGGGCCAGGAGGAGCAGGACATCCCGGACATCGTGGAGTCGGACTACACCGGCAGCCGCAGCGATGACCTGGACGTGCCCGACTTCCTGAAGTGACGACCCGTCGATGACGGAGGCTGGCGGCGTGGACTCGCTGTACTGGTGGCATGACACAGCCGCCGGAGGCGACGTCCACGTCGCCTTCACGTCTGTCAGGGCCGGCAATCTGGCCCGACACGTGGGCGATGAGGACGTCGAACAGATCGAGGTCCGCCGTCGCGCGCTGCAGCAGCGCATGGGTGTGGAGCCGGGGACCCTCCGGTTCCTGGATCAGGTGCACTCGGCCACGGTGCTCGACGCCGCGGCACATCCTGCCTCTCCGGGCGCCGCACCGACCGGCGACGCCTGGTTCTCCCGGGCCGGCGCCGAGCCCCTGGCCATCATGGTCGCCGACTGCCTGCCGGTGCTGATGGTCGGCCGCACGGCGTCGGGCGGGACGTCCAGGGCCCCTGGCGGCGAGGCCCTGGTGACGGCCGCGGCGCATGCGGGCCGTGCCGGGCTCCTGGACGGAGTGCTGGAGAACACGGTGGCGGCGCTGCACGAGTATGGCGCCGAACGGATCCAGGCCTGGATCGGTCCGGGAGCCTGCGGCTCCTGCTACGAGGTGCCTGCCGCCATGCGGGACGAGCTGGCCGTGCGCAGGCCCGCGATCGCCTCCGAGACGACCTGGGGGACACCTGCTCTGGATCTTCGCTCCGAGGCGGAGGAAGTGCTGCGCGGCCGCGGCGTGGAGGTCCGCCAGCTGGCCGGCTGCACCATCGAGGACGACACGCTGTTCTCCCATCGGCGTGCACCGGGCGAGGGTCGGTTCGCGGGCCTCGTCTGGCGCGCACGCTGAGCCACCGGGCATCCGCACCGTCCCTGACCTAGAGTGGAGGGGTGGAACTGCACAGCACCTCATCGCCCGAGCTGGAGGACGACCGCACCGAGGAGCTCCGGGAACGGCTCGACGCCGTCCGGGCGCGCATCGATCGGGCCGTGGCGCTGGTCGGCCGGCGTGAACGCCCGGAGCTGATCGTGGTCACCAAGTTCTTCCCCGCCGAGGATGTCCTGCGGCTGCTGCATCTGGGCGTCACGGATGTGGGGGAGAACCGGGACCAGGAGGCCTCGGCCAAGGCGGACGCGGTGGATCGGCTCATCGCCGCCCACACCGCGGCCCATCCAGACCTGCCGCTCGCCCCACCGCGCTGGCACTTCATCGGGCAGCTGCAGTCCAACAAGGCCCGATCGGTCCTGCGCTACGCCTCCAGCGTCCACTCTGTGGATCGCTCCTCGCTGCTCAAGGCGCTGCGACGTGCCGCGGCCGGCAGTGCCGAGTCTCAGGAGGCGGGGGCGCCCGCAGCAGGGCGGGCCCGTGAGGTCGACTGTCTCATCCAGGTGGATCTGCGCACCGAGATCCCCTCGGACGCTCGAGGCGGAGCACGGCCGGAGCAGATCGCGCAGCTCGCCGATTCGGTGCAGGCGGCGGAGGGCCTGCGGCTGGCGGGGCTCATGGCCGTGGCGCCGCTGGACGAGCCGCCCGGCCCGGCGTTCGCCAGACTCGCCGAACTGTCCGCGGAGCTGCGCACGGTGCATCCGGAGGCAGTCATGGTCTCAGCGGGGATGAGCAATGACCTGGAGGAGGCCGTGGCGCACGGCGCGACACACCTGCGCATCGGACGGGATGTCCTCGGGAACCGCCCGGCGCCGCGATAGTGTCGGAGACGCGCAGTGACAACCCCAGGACCTCCCGCCCTGCGTGCGATTCCTGCTCGAATCCAGCGGGGCGACGGAGGTCCCGACCTTCCCAGGAGTGACCTCATGGCCGGTGCATTCAAGAAGACCATGATCTACCTCGGCCTGGCCGACGGAGACGAGTACGAAGACGAGCGCGCACGCGCCGAGGAGCGTCCCGCGGCGCGTGCTGAGGCCCCCGCTCCGCGCCAGGGATCCGCCGCGTCGCGGGCTCCCGAGCCCAGTGCCTCATCGCTCCGCACCGGGCCTGTGGCGGCCGTCCCGGCCTCGAGCACCTCGCGCGGGTCCGAGGTCGTCTCGATCGATGCGGCGGCACACGGTGCAGGTGCGGCGAGCAGCGCACGGAACGTCGAGGCGTGGGGAGCCGCCGATCAGGGGGACTCCTCCGCCTACAACAGCTCCAGCCTCGCGGTGGATCCCGAGTACCGTGCTCCGGTGACCCCCATCAAGCGTGCCCCCTCCTCCCGGGATGAGAGTTCCGCCATGCGTCGAATCACCACCGTCCACCCGCGCTCCTACAACGATGCTAAGGTCATCGGTGAGTCCTTCCGCGACAGCATCCCGGTGATCATGAACGTCACCGATATGGGGGAGGCGGAGGCCAAGCGACTGGTCGACTTCTCTGCAGGCCTCGTCTTCGGCCTGGGCGGGTCGATCGAGCGTGTGACGAACAAGGTCTTTCTGCTGACCCCCAAGAACGTGGAGGTCCTCGCCGAGGAGCGCGCGGCCGGCGATTCGCCGTCGTCCGCGCAGTTCTTCAACCAGAGCTGAGCCTCCGGGGCTGACACGAGGTCCTGCGGGGCATCTGCCCGAGCCCTGACATGACACCAACACTGATCAGAGGAACGACGCCGAACCGTGGACCTCATCGCCGCTCCGATCTATCTGCTGCTGACCGTCTACCAGCTGGCCCTGGTGATTCGGATCATCTTCGACATCACCCAGCAGTATGCGCGCCAGTGGCGCCCCAAGGGCCTGGCACTGGCAGTGGCCATGGCGGTCTATGCGGTCACCGACCCGCCGATCCGCTGGCTCCAGAAGCGCATCCCGCCGCTGAATCTCGGCGGAATCGCCCTGGACATGGGATTCATCATCGTCTTCCTGGGGGTCGTCATCGCCAAGATGGTGGTGCGCGGCATCGGCATGGCCTGATCAGGTCCTTCTGCGGTCCAGCTCCAAGCCTCGCTTGAAGGTTGAGGTCGAACCCCAGGCCGCGGACCGGGTATTCTGTCCGGTGACCGCTCGACATCCCCAGGACGCTGTAGGTCTGCGGGCCGACGATGGGCACCGCGCCTTCACGCTGAACCGCTTCTCGACGAGGTGACACTGCATGGCCCTGACTCCCGACGACCTCCTGAACAAGGAGTTCCCGGAGACCAAGTTCCGTCCCGGCTACGAAAAGGACGCTGTCGACGACTTCCTCGATGACGTGGTCGTCGAGTTCCGTCGCCTGATCCAGGAGAACGAGGATCTCAAGGCCCAGGTCGCGGCCCTCGAGGAGCAGCTCGAGGAGCACCCCGCGAACCTCGAGCCCGACGAGCTCAAGGACGCCGGCCTGTCCGGCTACGCCGGCACCGCCGCCGAGGTCACCGGGACGTTCGCACCGATCACCGAGGACTCTGAGGCGGAGGCGGAGGTCGAGCCGGAGGCATCCGAGGAGACCGACGCGCCGGAGTCGGAGGAGCAGCCTGAGGCTCCGTCCGCCCAGGACAGCGCCGTCACGGCGTACCCGGAGTACCCGCTGGGCACCCGGCCGGCCCAGCCGGCGCCTGAGGTGCAGACCGTCGACGAGTCCGGCGCTGACGCCGACGGTGTGGCCTCCACCGCCACCGGCGTGCTCGCGATGGCTCAGAAGCTGCACGATCAGTACGTCGCTGAGGGTGAGCAGACCCGCGCGGCCTACATCGCGGAGGGTGAGCAGACCCGGGCGGCCTACATCGCCGAGGGCGAACAGACTCGCGCGGCGTACATCTCTGAGGGCGAGGAGACCCGGGCGGCGTACATCTCCGAGGGAGAGACCACCCGCGAGCAGTACATCACTGAGGGTGAGCAGACGCGGGCGGCGTACATCGCCGAGGGTGAGACCACCCGGGACCAGTACATCGCCGAGGGTGAGAAGACCCGGGCCGAGTACATCGCCGAGGCTGAGCGCAAGCGTGCGGAGATCGTGACCGAGGCGGAGACCCGCGCGGAGAACATGATCGAAGAGGCGGAGCTCACCTCATCCCGGACCCTGGCTGTTCTGGAGCGCAAGAAGGCCGACCTGGAGACCAAGGTCAGCGAGCTCACCAGCTTCGAGCGCGACTACCGAGCACGTCTGAAGGACTACATCGAGGGCCAGCTCGCGGATCTCAACAGCCGCGGCTCCATCGAGAAGGAAGCCACCGGCGCCGAGCTGTGAGCACCGGTCAGCTCCCTCCTGTGTCGACGCCCTCCTCGGCAGAAGGCCCGTCCCGCCGGGCGGCGGTCCTGACGGCCGCCGCCGTGGCCGTCCTGGCCTGGTCCACCGATCAGCTCACCAAATGGTGGGTCGAGTCGACCATGACACTGGGCGAGCAGATCGACGTGCTTCCGCCGGTGCTCTACTGGCGGTACCATCTCAATCCCGGCGCCGCCTTCTCCCTGGGCACCGACCACACCTGGTTCTTCACCCTGGTGATGTCCGGCGTGCTGCTGTTCGTCCTCTGGCACTCCCGCAGGCTTGGGGGATCGTGGCTGTGGGCGCTCGGCCTGGGAGGCCTCGCCGGAGGAGTGGCGGGGAACCTCACGGACCGACTCTTCCGGCCGCCCGGCTTCGGACACGGTGAGGTCGTCGACTTCATCGCGGTGCCGAACTTCGCGATCTTCAACGTCGCGGATTCGTTCATCGTCTGCTCCATGATCGGCATCTGCGCGATGCTGGTCTTCGGCCTCGACATCGACGGGACGCGCGAGGGGAAGGCCCGCGACGCTGAGGAGCAGGCCGACGGCGGCGAGCCGGAGGAGGATCCCCGATGACCGGCCTCGAGGAGGCGTCGACGGTGCTCGTCGAGGTCTCTTCGGACCGTGACGGATCCCGTGCGGACGCCGTGCTCGCCGAACGTTTCGGCATCTCCCGCACGGAGGCGGCCGGCTGGCTCGCGTCCGGGGCGGCGGTCCACGCGGACGGGCGGCGCATGGGCCGTCCGGTGAAGAAGTCCGAGAAGCTCCCGGCGGGCACGTCGCTCCAGGTGACGGTGCCCGTGCGGAACGACCCCCTGGAGGTGGTGGAGGACGTCGTGGAGGATCTTCACGTGCTGCACCAGGACGATGACATCGTCGTCGTCGACAAGCCCGTGGGCGTGGCTGCTCACCCGTCGCCCGGCTGGACCGGACCCACCGTGATCGGCGGCCTGCTCGCCCTGGGGGTCGAGATCTCCACCTCAGGCGCCCAGGAGCGCCGGGGCATCGTGCACCGGCTCGACGTCGGGACCTCCGGGATCATGGTCGTGGCGAAGACCGAACGGGCCTACAGCATGCTCAAGGAGGCCTTCCGCACCCGGACCCCCAGCAAGACCTATCACGCCCTCGTGCAGGGGCTGCCCGACCCGGTCGACGGCACCATCGACGCGCCCATCGGTCGGCATCCCGGGCACGAGTGGCGCTTCGCCGTCATCGAGGACGGGCGAGACTCCCGCACGCACTACCGGCTGCTCGAGGCCTATGGCCGGGCCAGCCTGGTGGAGGTCTCACTGGAGACGGGGAGGACGCATCAGATCCGTGTGCACTTCTCCGCCCTGGGGCACCCCTGCGCGGGTGACCTGACCTATGGCGCGGATCCGACCCTGGCGGCCCGACTGGGGCTGACCCGTCAGTGGCTGCACGCCTATGAGCTCGGCTTCACCCATCCCGCGTCGGGCGACTGGGTGAGCTTCCGCTCCGAGTATCCGCAGGACCTCGTGGAGGCCCTGCGCATCATCGAGGAGGTCTGACGATGTCCGGAGATTTCGTCCATCTGCACAACCACACCGAGTACTCGATGCTCGACGGCGCCGCGAAGATCGGAGAGCTCTTCGAGGAGACCCAGCGTCTGGGCATGCCGGCGGTGGCCACCACGGACCATGGGTTCCTCTTCGGGGCCTATGAGTTCTGGAAGACCGCGCAGCAGTACGATGTCAAACCCATCATCGGTCTGGAGGCGTATCTGACGCCGGGTACGCACCGGTCCGAGCGTCGTCGGGTGAAGTGGGGCGACGGTGTGGCAGGGGAGAAGGACGTCTCCGGCGGCGGTGCCTATACCCACATGACCATGTGGGCCGAGGACACCCGGGGAATGCACAACCTCTTCCGGATGGGCTCCCTGGCCTCCATCGAGGGCTACTACTTCAAGCCGCGCATGGACCGGGAGATCCTCGAGACCTACGGCAAGGGCATCATCGCCACCACCGGCTGTCCGTCCGGGGAGATCCAGACCCGTCTGCACCTGGGGCAGTACGAGGAGGCCAAGCGGGCCGCCGGTGACTTCCAGGACATCTTCGGCAAGGAGAACTTCTACTGCGAGCTGATGGACCACGGGCTCGAGATCGAGCGAAGGGTCAAGGCGGATCTGCTCAAGCTGGCCAAGGAGATGAACCTCCCGCTGGTGGCCACCAACGACCTCCACTACACCCACCAGCATGACCACAAGGCCCACGGCGCGCTGCTGTGCGTGCAGTCGAACTCGACCCTGGACGATCCGAACCGGTTCAAGTTCGACTCCGAGGAGTTCTACCTGAAATCGGCGGCGGAGATGCGGCATCTCTTCCGCGACTTCCCGGAGGCCTGCGACAACACGTTGGCGATCGCGGAGCGTTGCCAGGTGGAGTTCAACGAGTCGGCCTCCTACATGCCCCGCTTCCCCGTCCCGGAGGGTGAGACCGAGGAGTCCTGGTTCATCCAAGAGGTCGAGCGGGGGCTGGCCTACCGGTACCCCTCCGGGGTGCCCGACGACGTCAGGAAGCAGGCCGAGTATGAGATCGGCGTCATCACCCAGATGGGCTTCCCGGGCTACTTCCTGGTGGTCGCCGACTTCATCAAGTGGGCCAAGGACAACGGCATCCGCGTGGGGCCGGGCCGCGGCTCCGGCGCGGGATCGATGGTCGCCTACGCGATGCGCATCACCGACCTGGACCCGCTGCAGCACGGACTGATCTTCGAGCGCTTCCTCAACCCGGACCGTGTGTCCATGCCTGACTTCGACGTCGACTTCGACGACCGTCGTCGAGGCGAAGTCATCGACTACGTGGTGCGCAAGTACGGCGACGAGCGCGTCGCTATGATCGTCACCTACGGCACCATCAAGTCCAAGCAGGCGCTGAAGGACTCGGCCCGCGTGATGGGTGAGCCGTTCTCCACCGGCGACCAGCTCACGAAGAAGATGCCGCCGGACGCCATGGGCAAGCCCATGCCGCTGTCGCAGATCTATGACGAGAACTCGCCCCGCTACTCCGAGGCTGTGGAGATGCGGGAGTTCCTGGATTCCGATCCGCGGATGAAGGAGATCTTCGACCTCGCGTCGGGCCTGGAGGGTCTGAAGCGCCAGTGGGGCGTCCACGCGGCCGGGGTGATCATGTCCTCGGATCCGCTGATCGACATCATCCCGCTGATGAAGCGTGAGCAGGACGGCGCGATCATCACCCAGTTCGACTATCCGATCTGCGAGTCGCTGGGTCTGATCAAGATGGACTTCCTGGGTCTGCGGAACCTGACGATCATCTCTGACGCCCTGGAGAACATCAGGAACAACAAGGGCGTGGACGTCGACCTGGAGACCCTCGACCTGGACGACCGGCCGGCCTATGACCTGCTGGCCCGGGGGGACACGCTGGGCGTGTTCCAGCTCGACGGCGGAGGCATGCGCTCCCTGCTGCGGCTGATGCGGCCGGACAACTTTGAGGACATCTCCGCGGCGCTGGCGCTGTATCGTCCGGGGCCCATGGGCGCGAACTCGCATACGAACTACGCGCTGCGCAAGAACGGCCAGCAGGAGGTCAGCCCGATCCATGCGGAGCTCGAGGAGCCGCTGGAGGACATCCTCGACACCACCTACGGCCTGATCATCTACCAGGAGCAGGTCATGGCCATCGCCCAGCGGGTGGCGGGCTATTCGCTGGGACAGGCCGACATCCTGCGTCGCGTGATGGGCAAGAAGAAGAAGGCCGAGCTGGACAAGCAGCAGGTCGGCTTCTTCGAAGGGATGAAGGAGAGCGGCTATTCGGAGGCGGCGGCCCAGGCCCTGTGGGACATCCTGCTGCCCTTCTCCGACTATGCGTTCAACAAGGCGCACACCGCCGCCTATGGGCTGGTCGCGTACTGGACCGCCTATCTGAAGGCCAACTATCCGGCAGAGTATCTGGCGGCCCTGCTCACCTCGGTGGGGGAGAACCGGGACAAGCTGGCCCTGTACCTGGCCGAGTGCCGCCGCATGGGCATCACGGTGACGCCGCCCAGCGTGAACGAGTCGGCGCTGACGTTCACCCCGGTCGGGGATGACATGATCCGCTTCGGCATGGGTGCGGTCCGCAATGTGGGCGCCAACGTCGTCGCCGGTCTGGTGGACGCCCGCCAGGAGAAGGGCGCCTACGAATCGTTCGCAGACTTCCTGCAGAAGGTTCCGCTGCACGTGTGCAACAAACGCACGGTGGAGTCCATGATCAAGGCTGGAGCGTTCGACGAGCTCGGGGACACGAGGCGGGCTCTGGTCTCGGTGCATGAGCAGGCCATCGACCAGTCCATCGGGCAGAAGAAGAAGGAGGCCGAGAACCAGTTCGACCTCTTCGCCGACGCCGATGTGGACCTGGGCGACTCGGTGAAGGTCACGGTGCCCGACCTGCCCGAGTGGGACAAGAAGGACAAGCTGGCCTTCGAACGGGAGATGCTGGGACTCTATGTCTCCGACCACCCGCTGCAGGGCCTGGAGCGGGTCCTGGCCCAGCATGCGGACCGCTCGATCTCCTCGCTGCTGAGCGAGGAGGGTCCCCCGGACGGGGCGACGGTGACGATCGCGGGCATGATCACCACGTTGCAGCGACGCATCGCGAAGTCGTCGGGGAACCCCTATGCGAAGGTCGAGGTGGAGGACCTGGCCGGGTCGATCGAGGTCATGTTCTTCGGCAAGGCGTATCAGCCGATCTCGACGGTGCTCGCCGAGGACCTGGTGGTCGCCATCAAGGGTCGGCTGCAGCGGCGCGACGACGGCTCGGTGTCGATCTCCGCCCAGGAGATGATCGTCCCGGAGCTCGACGGCGAGGCCAACAGCGGACCGGTGGTGCTCACCGTGCCCAGCCAGCGAGCCAACGAGAAGGTCGTCACCCAGCTCGGCGAGGTGCTGCAGCGGCATCGCGGCGGCAACGAGGTGCATGTCCAGCTGCTCTCAGGCGACAAGGTGGAGGTCATGCGTCTGGGTCCGCAGTACCAGGTGACGCCGTCGCCGTCGCTGTACGGGGACCTGAAAGTCCTGCTGGGACCGAGCTGCCTGAACGGCTGAGGCACTACATCTTGTGGTGAATGATTTTGTCCGCTCTACATGTTGTGGATACAATCATGGCATCACAGGTCGTGGTCCGGTGCCCCACGATGAGGACGAGAGGAGGGTGCCGAGATGTTCTGTCCGTACTGTCGGCATGACTCCTCGCGAGTCGTGGACTCGCGCATGCTCGAGGACGGCTCCGGCATCCGCCGTCGGCGGCAGTGTCCCCAGTGCTCCAAGCGGTTCACCACCATGGAGACGACCTCCCTCAACGTGATCAAGCGCTCTGGCGCCGCTGAGCCGTTCGACCGCTCGAAGGTCATCAATGGTGTGCGCAAGGCATGCCAGGGCCGCCCGGTCTCCAGCGATGACCTGGCCGTCCTCGCCCAGGAGGTGGAGGAGGCGGTCCGCGCCTCGGGCAATGCCGAGGTGGACGCCAACGACGTCGGCCTGGCGATTCTGGGACCGCTGCGCAAGCTCGACGTGGTCGCCTATCTGCGTTTCGCCTCCGTCTACCGGGGCTTCGACAACCTCGATGACTTCGAGGAGGCCATCGGGGAGCTGCGCCGCGAGGAGCTGCACCCGGTAGGAGGCGACCACACCACGGTGGTGCAGCCGCGCTTCGGTTTCCGCTAGACTTCCAGATGTACCGGCGGTGCTCTCTTCAGGGGAAGGTTGAGAGCACCGCCGGTTCTGTCATCTCCGGGCCTGTTCCGGGCCGTGAGGCCCGACTGTGTGTTGGCCCCTCTCAACGGGCCAGCAGCGCCCGCAGGTCGGCGATCGCGGCGTCGGGATCCTCAGCGGAATAGACCGCCGAGCCGGCCACGAAGGTGTCGGCGCCCGCGTCCGCGGCACGCAGGATGGTCTCGGCGTTGATGCCGCCGTCGACCTGGATGGCGATCTCCCCGCCGAGGTCGTCGACCGCACGGCGGGCCCGTCGGATCTTGGGCAGCACCAGATCCAGGAACGCCTGGCCCCCGAAGCCGGGTTCCACCGTCATCATCAACAGCATGTCCAGCTCGCCGAGCATGTCCAGGTAGGGTTCGATCCCGGTGGCCGGCTTGAGCGCCATCGCCGCCTGGGCCTGCTGGGCGTGCAGCTCCCGGGCCAGGCGGACCGGGGCCTTCGCCGCCTCCGCGTGGAAGGTCACCGACTCGCAGCCCAGCTCCGCGTACTGCGGAGCCCAGATGTCGGGGTCCTCGATCATCAGGTGGATGTCCAGGGGCAGGTCGGTGGTCTTCCGGATCGACTCCACCACCGGCAGCCCGAGGGTGAGGTTCGGGACGAAGTGGTTGTCCATGACGTCCACATGCACGGCGTCTGCAGTGCTGATCCGGGAGATCTCCCGTGCGAGGTTCGCGAAGTCCGCGTTGAGGATGCTCGGGTGGATGCAGGGGGAGCGTCGGTGCTGGGCGTCGGCCGCCAGGTCGGAAGCAGGGTCGGCAGCAGGGCTGGCAGCAGGGTCGGCAGGAGTGTTCACGGGTCTGATCCTATGCGTCAGTCGGACTGGGTGGGGCGGAGCAGGAGGGCGAAGAACATCGCATCGGTGCCGTGGACATGGGGCCACAGCTGCACCGTTCGGCTGTTCGTGCTGGTCTCGCCGCCTGCTTCGCGCGGGGGCCCGGAGCGGAGGAGCTCGGCCCCCTGCGGAGAGCTGACGGCCGTCATGGCGTCATGGGCGTCCAGCAGCCGCAGGTCCGGGCGACGCCGCAGCAGATCCTCGACCTGCACCACTGTCTCGGCCACATGCGGTGAACAGGTCACGTAGGCCAGCAGCCCGCCGGGCGCGAGCACATCGGCGGCGGCGTCGAGCAGCTCCTCCTGCAGCACCGTCAGCTCCGCGAGGTCTGCGGGGCGGCGACGCCAGCGTGCCTCGGGGCGCCGCCGCAGGGCTCCCAGCCCGGTGCAGGGGGCGTCCACCAGGATCCGGTCGAACCCGCCATGGGTGGAGACCAGATCAGCCACGGCCGGATCCTCGCCGATGGTGCGGCCGTCGCCTTCGCGCACCGTCCAGGCGTCGGTCCGGATCGGAGCCAGGGCCTGGCGCACCAGCTCGGCGCGATGCGCGGAGGGCTCGTTGGCCACCAGCGCGGCGTCCTGCTCAGCGGCCAGCGCGGCCAGCAGGGCCGCCTTGCCGCCGGGGCCTGCGCACAGGTCCAACCAGTGTTCACCGGCGACGTCGGGGTCCACGGTCTCAGGGGTGAAGGAACCCGCCACGGCGCGGGCGATCCATTGCGAGCCGATGTCCTGGACGCGCAGCTCACCCTCGCGGACGCCGGGCAGGCGTCCGACGTCCCCTCCGCGGAACACCGCCGCCCCCTCGAGCAGGTCGCTGGGCTCCGCGCCTGCCGCCAAGGCGCCGGCGAGACGCGGCTCCCCAGCGGCGGGGAGGTCGACCAGATGCACCACCGGGGCGGCATTGTCAGCGGCGAGGGCGGCCTCCAGCTCGCCGGAGCGACCGTCGAGTCGCAGCGCCTGCTTCATGGCCCGCACCACCCAGGAGGGGTGCGCGTGCCGGAGGCCGAGGTCCTCGTCGGAGCCCGGCTCCAGCGACTTCTCCTCGGCAAGCCGCGTCATCCACGTCTCACGGTCCTCGGCGCTCAGGCGCCGCAGCACGGCGTTGACGAAGCCTCCCGGTCCGGCCCCGATCTCGGCGCGCACCAAGGCCACGGTCTCCGAGACGGCGGCATGGGGGTCCACTCGCATCCCCAGGAGCTGGTGGGCGCCGAGGCGCAGGGCATCGAGCACCGGCGCGTCGAGCGCGTCCAAGGGCCGGTCCACGCAGGCCGCAATGATCGCGTCGTAGGTCCCCTGGGCGCGCAGGGCGCCGTAGGCGAGTTCGGTGGCGAAACCTGCGTCCCGACGGTCCAGCCGGGCGCGACGGATCTCTCCGGGGAGTGTGAGGTTCGCGTAGGCGTCGTCGCGACTCACCGCCCGCAGGACTCGGAAGGCCACCAGTCGGGCGGGGTCGGCCTTCCTCCGTCTCCCGCTCGGCGCCTGGGCGCTGCGGCTGCGCGGCCGGGACCCGTCGGGGCCTCCGCGGTTCCGCTGTCGGCCGGTGGCGTCCCGGCGGTCCTCCCGGTGGTCTTCCCGGCGGCGACCGCCGTCGGCTCCGGGGGTGCCGCCTCGGCGTGGGCGCTGTCCGCTCATCGGTCCTCCCGGGACGTGTCGGTGGGGCGTGTGCTGGTGGTGGGGCCGTCGGGGGTGGGGGCGGCCGCCCCCAGCGTCACGCGGCCACGCAGCCCGCGGAGCCAGTCCGCGGCGGCGATCATCCGCTTGCCCGCAGGCTGGACCGCGCTGAGCACCACGCCCCCGTCGACGGCGCGGAGCACGACCTCGGGGTGCTGGGGCGTGCGATCCGCCGGGGCGAGCGAGACCTCGCCGGGGCGGGACCGAGCCAGCGGCTCCGGCAGCTCCGCCTCGTACACCCTCGCGGTGCCCAGCTTGAGCCGCTGGTCGTCGTGGAGGGTCCAGGCCCCCGGCTCCGGGATCGTCGCGTTGATGCGTCGGACCACGGCCTCAGCCTCCTGGTGAGGATCCACGTAGGCGTCCTCCCGGGTGAGCTTGCGGGCATGGCTCGGGGCGCCCTCCTGCGGGACCGGCACGGAGGCTCCGGTGAGGAGTTCGGGCAGCAGCGTGGCGAGCAGAGCGCCGCCGAGGCGTGTGAGGTCCTGCAGGACGACGCCGGCGCTGTGCTCGGGCGAGAGAGGGACTTCGCACATGGCATGGATCGGACCGGTGTCCATGCCGGTCTCCAGCTGGAAGACCGTGGCCGCAGCGGTGGCGTCCCCGGCGAGGATCGCATGCTGTACGGGTGCGGCTCCGCGGTGACGCGGCAGCGCAGAGTAATGCAGGTTCACCCAGCCGCGCGGGAGGGCCTCGAGCGCGGGGGCGGGCAGAAGGGCCCCGTAGGCCACGACCACCCCCAGTTCGGCGTCGAGGGCGGTCAGCTCCTCCAGGGTCGCCGCGTCGACTCGGTCAGCCTTGACCACGGGGATGTCGGCGTCTTCGGCGGCCTGCGCGACAGGGGAGGGGGTCAGCCGGCGGCGGCGTCCCACGGGGGCGTCGGGGCGGGTCAGCACGCCCGCCACCTGGACGCCGTCGTCCAGCAGGGAGCGCAGACAGTCGGCAGCGATGGGTGGGGTGCCGGCGAAGATGATGCGACCCTGACGGGCTCCGGCGCGCAGGTCGGCGGGGTCCACGGCGCCATGGGCCTCGTGGAGGTCGTCCTCGGACAGGATCCGTGGTCTCGGTGCGGGGGTCATGATGTCCTCTCGCCTCAGGTGCGGGGTCCGGCGAAGAAGCTGCTTCCGGAGCCTGCGTCGGGGCGGGACTCCGGCCCGGCCCCGGCGGCTCGGCGCTGTGGCCCCGTCCCGCCCGCGGAGGGCTCACGCAGTGCGCGCATGGCGTGCCGGCGGTCCTCTCCGGTGAGCCTGTCGATGAACAGGCGGCCGTCGAGATGGTCGACCTCGTGCTGGAAGCAGGCCGCGAGGAGTCCGGCGGCCTCGACGTGCACTGCGGCGCCCTCGGGCGTCGTCCCGGTGAGGACGACGGTCTGCGACCGGTCGACGGGGGAGTAGACGCCGTCGACCGACAGGCACCCTTCGCGCAGCAGGTTCTCGCCCTCCGCCGGTCGGCTCGGCTCGCGGGGGGTGGGACCGATCGGACCGGTCAGGGAGAGCTCCGGGTTGATGACGGCGCCGCGGGAGCCGGCGGCGTCGAAGGTGAAGATCCTCAGCCCGACTCCGATCTGCGGGGCGGCCAGCCCGATGCCGCCGGCGGCGTCCATCGTCTGGTACATGTCCTCGACGAGCTGGACGATGCGTGCATCCAGCGCGGGGACCTCCTGAGCCGGGGTGCGCAGGACGGGATCGCCGAGGGTGCGGAGCGGAAGAACTGCCATGTCCTCGATCCTACTGCCGCACGGTGCTGGTCGCTCGACGCTCGGCGTGGTCAGGCCGCCGGAGTGACAGGCGGCACCCCGTCGCCTCCGGGGGCTTTCGCCGTCGACGTCGTCGCACCTGCCGACGCCGCTGCGGGCGGGGGTGCGAGCGGGCGCAGCGAGGGCCCGGCCTCAGCAGTCCGGCGTCCGTGCTCCCAGACCTGCCGCAGCGCCCAGAACTTGTGCCAGTGCGCCTTCAGCGCCGCGGGGGTCGCCTGGACGGGGACGACCTCCGTCTCCGAGACGGCCACCGCCATCAGAAGGCAGTCCTGTCCGTGGGGCCAGGGCTCCCAGATGCCGGCCTGCGCGTCGACCAGCCGCTCCTCGGCCTGCATGCCGGCCACCAGCTGCATGACGACGGATTCGCTCAGCGGCTTGGCGCGGCCCCTGCGGTCGAGGCCCTTGGTCTTGAAGTCGATCACGCAGGTCCGCCCGGCGATCTCGGCGATCAGGTCCAGGGTTCCGGCGTAGCCGATCGTGTGGTTCCAGACCGTGACCTCCGCGGCCAGGGGGCGCACCCCGTAGAGGTCCCACCATTCGTCGAAGCGGTCGGCGAAGGCGGTCTCGCCATGCTGGACCAGCGTCGCCCGCGCGGTGTCGACCTCGTGGTCGGTGCCCAGAGCACGCAGCGCGACCTGCTCCGCGTAGTGGTGGACGCGATCACCGCGTTGCGCCGCCGCGTCGCGGAACCGCTCGGCGGCCGAGGCAGCGTGACGGGCCAGGGTCTTCAGCTGGGAGGCGGAGCCGACGGCGGCGGCGAGGCGATCGTCCTGGATCAGTTCCTGGGTGGCCAGGTGGCCTGCCCATCCGGTGAGGTCCTTGTGCTCCTGGCCGATCACCGTGGTGATGGAGGGGACCTCGGGCGCGGAGGTGAGCGAGCGGGAGTACATCCGACCGAACTCGGTGGCGTGGGCGAGAGTGGGCTGTGTCATCGGGTCCAGTCTGCCACGCAGGCGTCTCGGGTCCGCAGGGAGGCCCGGACGCGTGTCCGGCGCTGCCCGCGCGTCGCCACGGAGCGCGATGCGGCTCACCGGTGAAGCCCGGAACCCCCGGAATGACAGGGATCCGCCAGGTCACAGGCGGGTGTGTGGGGGTGGTCACAGGGGTTCGATTGGACGAGGGGCCGAGGGCTGAGCTAGAGTTTCATGTCGTCGGAAAGCGGACAGCACGGACGGTCGAAAGGCCTTCCGGAAAGCCGCGGAGAAGCCGATGTGCGGATGTAGCTCAGCTGGCTAGAGCATCACCTTGCCATGGTGAGGGTCGCGAGTTCGAATCTCGTCATCCGCTCGATGGGCTCGAAGGAGTCGATCCCGAATCCCGGAGACGGGGACGGTGGGGTGGCCGAGTGGCGAGGCAGCGGCCTGCAAAGCCGTATACGCGGGTTCGATTCCCGTCCCCACCTCGCTCGGGCCGCCTGCGGTCCGAACAGTTGAATAGGCGCGATTGGCGCAGCGGTAGCGCGCTTCCCTGACACGGAAGAGGTCACTGGTTCGATCCCAGTATCGCGCACTGAGTGGTCTATACTGATCACTCGTGCGGATGTAGCTCAGCTGGCTAGAGCATCACCTTGCCATGGTGAGGGTCGCGAGTTCGAATCTCGTCATCCGCTCAGCAGAAGGCCCGGAATCCCTCGTGGATTCCGGGCCTTCGTCGTCGGTGTGGCAGACTTGTCCCCGACACACTTCGTGCTCCGGGGTCGGTGAAAGTCCGAACCGGCGGTGAAAGTCCGCGACCCGAGCCGCCTCGGCGGCCTCGGTTGAACCGGTGGAACTCCGGTACCGACAGTCACAGTCTGGATGGGAGAAGCACGAAGGCCGGTCGACGGCGGTGCCTCTGGCGCACCCTCGACGTCTTTCCGGCCGCCGCGCAGGCATCGTCATCCCCGGAGCCGACTCCACCGTCGGGTCTGGGAAGGACGAGCTGCTGAATGGACGCCCTGCGCTGGCTTCTCGAGGCCGAAGTCCTGGTCTTCGGCAGTCCTCTGCTGCTCCGTGAGGTCCTCGGCAATGTCTTCGGCCTGGCCTGCGCCCTCGGCGGCATGCTGCGCCGTGTCTGGGCCTGGCCGGTGGGCATCGCCGGCAACCTGCTTCTGCTGACCGTCTTCCTGGGATCCTTCTTGGGTCTCAGCGATGACCCCGCGCTGCTTGGGCAGGCTGGGCGGCAGGTCATGTTCCTCATCGTCTCGGTCTACGGCTGGCACCAGTGGAGGTCGGCGCGTCGGGCGCAGCAGTCCGGCGGCGGAGTCGCCGCCGTCGCCCCCCGCTGGGCGCCCCCGCGTGCCCGGCTCGCCCTGATCCTGGCCCTGGTGCTCGGCACCGCCGCGCTGACGCCCGTGCTGCGTGCCCTCGGCTCCTATGAGCCGGTGTGGGCCGATGCGTGGACCTTTGTGGGATCGCTGCTGGCCACCTACGGCATGGCCCGCCGCTGGGTCGAGTTCTGGCTGCTGTGGATCGCGGTCGACGTCGTCGGAGTGCCGCTGCTGTGGTCGGCCGGCTACTACGCCTCCGCCGGAATGTACGCCGTCTACGGCGTGTTCACGCTGATCGGATTCATCGTCTGGAGCCGAGTCCAGCGACGTCAGACCGCAGACGTCGCGACGACTGGCGTCCGCCACGACGTCGCCGCAGACACCGGGGAGACCCCCGGCGCCCCGGGGGCGTCCCGATCACGGCCTCGGGAGGTGTCCCTCGATGGATGAACCGGTCGACGTCGTCTGCCCACCGGATCCCGCCGGTGCGCATGAGCAGACCATGCGGCTCGCGATCGAGGCCGCGCACCGTGGGCCGCGCGGCGCGAACCCCCTGGTCGGCGCGGTGCTGGTCTCCCCGGAGGGAGAGGTCCTGGCAGTGGGACACCACCGGGGGGCCGGACACCTCCATGCCGAGCGTGACGCGCTGCGTCAGGTCGCGGCGGGCGGTGACCACGGAGCTGTGGATCTCCACGGGGCCACGCTCTACTGCACGCTGGAGCCCTGCCGCCACCACGGCCGTCAGCCCCCGTGCACCGAGGCGATCCTCGAGGCCGGCGTGGGACGTGTCGTCTATGGGGCCGACGACCCGACGCCTGACGCCTCCGGAGGAGCGGCGGTGCTTCGCGCAGCTGGCGTCGAGGTGGTCTCCGGCGTGCTCTCCGGCCCTGCGCTCGCGGTCAACAACCGCTGGGCCCGGGCGCGCCGGGAGGGTCGGCCCTTCGTCACCGTGCACCTCGCCCAGAGCCTCGACGGGCGCATCGCCGCCGCTGACGGCACCAGTCAATGGATCACCTCATCGGCCTCCCGGCTGCACACGCACCGCATCCGGCGTCGCATCGACGCGATCCTGGTGGGCAGCAACACCGCCGAGGTGGACGATCCCCGGCTCACCGCCCGCCTGCCGGACGGGACCCTGGCCGACCGGCAGCCGCTGCGCTGCGTGATGGGGCGGCGACCGCTGGCGGAACGTGCCCGGCTGCGACAGGGGCGGCCGGAGGGAGACGGCTGGGTGCAGCTGCGCACCCACGACCCCCTCGAGGCGCTGCAGCGGCTGGGGGCGATCGAGCATGACGGGCATCCGGTCCGTCATGTGCTGGTCGAAGGCGGCTCCCGGGTGCTCGCCGCGTTCTTCGCCCAGGATCTGGTCGACGAGATCTTCGCGTACCAGGCGCCGCTTATCCTCGGCGCCGGGGCGTCCAGCGTGGGGGACATCGGCGTCACCACGCTGGCGCAGGCGAGGCGCTACACCCGCGATCAGGCGGAGGGCGGAGCAGTCCGGATCCTCGACGACGACGTCTGCGTCCATCTCCAGCCGGCAGAGGGCGCTCTGACCTGGCCGGAGCACAGCACGGACCCGCTCAGCATCGGGCCGCGCGGCGCATCCGCGCCGACCCATCACGCATCGGACGCGGCGGCCGACCTGGCCGGCGCCGGAGAAGACAGGAGCTGCACAGACCCATGTTCACCGGAATCGTGACAGGCGTCGGTCGGGTGCTCGAACGGCACCCCGACCCGGCCCGCGGGGTGGAACGGCTGACCTTCGAGGCGCCGGGACACGTGGAGGGACTGGCCCTGGGAGGCTCGATCGCCGTCAACGGCGTGTGCGTGAGCGCCACGGCCATCGACGATGAGAACGTCACCGTGGACCTCATCACCGAGACGCTCAAACGCACCACGATGGGACAGCTCGGCGTCGGCGACGCCGTCAACCTCGAACGGTGCCTCCCCTCGGGAGCCCGGCTCGACGGTCACGTCGTCCAGGGCCATGTCGACGGGATGGGCACCCTGGTGGAGCGTGACCTCCACGACGGGCGCCACCGCTTCGCCGTGCCGCGGGATCTGGCGCCCTTCCTGGCGGAGAAGGGCTCCATCGCCGTCGACGGCGTCTCGCTGACTGTCACCGCGGTCTCCGCACCCGGTGCGCTCGAGGCATGGTTCGAGGTGGGCCTGATCCCCACCACGCTCGCCGAGACGACGCTCGGCGGACTCGCAGACGGCGGCCAGGTCAACCTCGAGGTGGACGTGCTGGCCAAGTACACCCGCAGGATGCTCGACCTCGACGCCGAGGCGGGCAGCAGCGCACTCGAGCGCGGCGCGGAGGGGCCCGCGCTCGTAGAGCCCGCGCCGGCGGCCTCCGCACCCGGTGCGGCCGTCACGCCGGCGGTGCGCCGTCCCGACACTCCCGCGCCCGTGCTCGACCCTGTGGAGGTCGCCCTGAACCAGCTGGCGAAGGGCCGCCCCGTCGTCGTCGTCGACGATGCCGACCGGGAGAATGAAGGCGACCTCATCTTCCCCGCGACGGCGGCCACCGAGGAGCTCATGGCCTTCACGGTGCGGCACTCCTCCGGGGTGATCTGCGTGCCGATGAGCCGGGAGCGGGCCGACCATCTGCGCCTGCCTCCCATGGTCACCGACAACCAGGACCCCAAGGGCACCGCCTACACCATCAGCTGCGACGCCGCCTCCGGCATCACCACCGGCATCAGCGCGGCCGACCGCGCCCGCACGGCGGCGCTGCTGGCCGACGCCGCCTCAGGGCCCGAGGACCTCACGCGGCCCGGACATCTGTTCCCGCTCATCGCCGACGACGCCGGCGTGCTGGGTCGGGACGGCCACACCGAAGCCGCCGTCGATCTCTGCCGGCTCTCCGGGCACCCGGAGGTCGGGGTCATCGCCGAGCTGGTCCACGACGACGGGCGCATGATGCGACTGCCGGCGCTGCGCGAGTTCGCCGACGATCACCGGTTGGCGCTGATCTCCATCGCGGACCTCATCGCCTACCGCGGCGGCGAGCCCAGTCCGGAGGCCGTCATGGACGCCGTGCAGGCGTCCTGGGAGCACCCCGAGGAGGAGTCCAGCGCCCTGGTGACCCCTGGCCCCGTGGTGACCCTGCCCACCGACCATGGGATCTTCGCCGCCCAGGTATGGACCGAGCACTCGACCGGCCATGAGCACCTGCTGATCTCCGCCCGGTCCCGCCCGGCCTCCGAGGCCGGCGCCCAGGAGCACCGCCCCCTGATCCGGATGCACTCGGAGTGTGTCACCGGTGATGTGCTGGGCTCCCACCGCTGCGACTGCGGCACCCAGCTGGCCTCCGCCCTGGAGTCGATCCAGCGCGACGGCGGCCACCTGCTGTACCTGCGCGGCCACGAAGGCCGGGGGATCGGACTGGCCAACAAACTGCGTGCCTACAAGCTCCAGGAGGAGGGCGCGGACACGGTCGAGGCCAATGAGATGCTGGGCCTGGCCGCGGAGCTGCGGAACTACACCGGCGCGGCGGCGATCCTGCACAGCTGCGGCATCACCCGCCTGAGGCTGCTGACCAACAACCCGGACAAGGTCGAATCCCTGCAGAAGGCCGGACTGGACGTCGAGCAGGTGCCGGCCGACGGTGTCGTCCATGACGAGAACCGCCGGTACCTGCGCACCAAGCGGGACCGGATGCGCCACCTGCTGGACCACTTGGGCCTGGAGGATCGTGAGGCCCGTGGCGCAGGGCATGACCTGCCGCCGGAGGAGCTGGTGGCCGACCATGAGGAGCCTGCGGAGCGCACGCGTCCGCTTGACGAACAAGGAGAGAGATGAGCAGCACCGGAACCCCTGAGATCGACGCCACCGAGCTGGAGCAGCTGCGCACCGCGGCCGCCGAGAAGCCCCTCCGTGTGGCCGTGGTGGCCTCCCGCTGGCACACCCCGGTCATGGACGGCCTGATCGCCGGCGCCCGTCGCTTCCTGGACGGCATCGGCATCCATGACGTGACCCTGGTCCGCGCCCCGGGCAGCTTCGAGCTGCCGGTTCTCAGCGCGGCCGCCGCGACGCGCCACGACGTCGTCATCGCCCTCGGCGTGGTCATCCGTGGCGGCACCCCGCACTTCGACTACGTATGCCAGGCGGCCACGGACGGGCTGGGCCGGGTGGCCCTGGACTCCGGCGTCCCGGTCGGCTTCGGCCTGCTGACCTGCGATGACGAGCAGCAGGCCCTGGATCGCGCAGGTCTGGACGGCTCGAAGGAGGACAAGGGCTTCGAGGCGGCGCATGCCGCCGTCTCCGCCGCCGTCGAGGTGGCACGGCTCACGTCATGACGTCCCAGGTGACGCATCCGCGCTGGAAATCGTCCTCGACCCACGGAAAGGCATACCCTGGGACGGTGAAGAACTTCGACCAGCTCTACGCCGAACTCGCCGAGAAGGCCGTCGCCCGCCCCGAGGGGTCCGGCACGGTGGCTGCCCTCGACGCCGGCGTCCACAGCATCGGCAAGAAGATCGTCGAGGAGGCCGCTGAGGTCTGGATGGCCTGCGAGCATGAGACCGACGAGGCCGCCGCCGAGGAGATCTCCCAGCTGCTGTACCACCTGCAGGTGATGATGCTGGCCAAGGGGCTCAGCCTCGAAGACGTCTATCGACATCTCTGAGGGTCGGCCGCAGGCCGACGGCTCCGTGCACCACACCCGAACGACATCCGAACAGGGAACGACACCTCCATGCTGCGTGTAGCTGTACCGAACAAGGGCGCCCTCTCCGAGGCCGCCATGGCCATGCTCTCCGAGGCCGGATACGTCCAGCGCCGTGACAAGCGCGAGCTGGTCATGGTCGACGAGGAGAACGGCGTCGAGTTCTTCTACCTCAGGCCCCGGGACATCGCCGTCTATGTCGGCTCCGGGACCCTCGACGTCGGGATCACCGGACGCGACCTCTTCCAGGACGCGCGGGTGGACCATGGCGCCGAGGAGATCATGGGACTGGGCTTCGGCGGGTCCACGTTCCGGCTGGCCGGACCGGCTGGGCGGTTCCGCTCGGCCGAGGACCTGGCCGGCAAGCGGATCGCCACCAGCTATGACGGTCTGCTCAGTCGGTGGCTCGAGGACCAGCGGCTGGACGACGTGGAGGTCGTCCACCTCGACGGCGCGGTCGAGACCGCGGTGCGTCTGGGAGTGGCCGATGCGATCGCCGACGTCGTGGAGACCGGGAACACGCTCAAGGCCGCCGGCATGGAGACCTTCGGGGAGGCGATCATGCGCTCTGAGGCGATCATGATCTCCCGCCACGGGGAGCGTCCCGCCGGGACCGACCGGGTGACCCGCCGACTGCAGGGCGTGCTCGTGGCTCGGCAGTACGTGATGATGGACTACGACATCCGTCGTGAGCACCTTCAGGCCGCCAGCGCGATCACCCCCGGACTGGAGTCGCCGACCATCTCTCCGCTGGCCGACGAGAACTGGGTGGCCGTGCGCTCCATGGTTCCGGCGAAGAAGACCAACCAGCTGATGGATGAGCTCTACGAGCTCGGGGCTCGGGCGATCCTGGTCACCTCCATCCACGCCTGCCGGGTCTGAGCAGGGAGGGCACACCACATGTCACTGGCCGTCAGAGTCATCCCGTGCCTCGACGTGGACGCCGGCCGCGTCGTCAAAGGCGTGAACTTCGAGAATCTGCGCGATGCGGGAGATCCGGTGGAGCTGGCGCACCGGTACAACGACGCCGGTGCCGACGAGCTGACGTTCCTGGACGTCACCGCCTCGTCCTCCGACCGGGAGACCACCTATGACGTGGTCACCCGCACCGCGGAGGAGGTCTTCATCCCGCTGACCGTCGGCGGCGGGGTGCGCACCCAGGAGGATGTGGCCACACTGCTGCGCAGCGGGGCGGACAAGGCTTCCATCAATACGGCCGCGGTGAACCGACCGGAGGTCATCGACGAGATCACCGACCGCTTCGGCTCCCAGGTCCTGGTGCTGTCCCTGGACGCCCGCCGCACCGATGACCCGCAGATCGCCTCCGGCTTCGAGGTCACCACCCATGGAGGTCGCCGCGGCACCGGCATCGACGCGATCTCCTGGTGCCGCGAGGCCTCCGCGCGCGGAGTGGGGGAGATCCTGCTGAACTCCATCGACGCCGACGGCACCCAGGCCGGATTCGATGTGGAGATGATCCGTGCGGTCCGCCAGGTGACCTCAGTGCCGCTCATCGCCTCCGGTGGCGCCGGCCGCCCCGAGCACTTCCCGGCCGCCATCGATGCCGGCGCCGACGCGGTGCTCGCCGCCTCCATGTTCCACTTCGGCCCGGTGGACATGATCGCCCGCGTCAAGGAGGCCATCCGCGCCGCCGGCCATCCCGTGCGCTGACGCGGCCCCCAGCACACCTCCCGCCCGCCCACCAGCCGAGGACCTCCCCATGACCACGACCCCGCTTCCCGCCGAGATCCGCCAGAAGGTCAGCTTCGACGACGCCGGCCTCGTCCCGGCCATCGCACAGGACGCCGTCAGCGGCGAGGTGCTGATGATGGCCTGGATGGATGAGGAGGCTCTCGCGGCGACGCTGTCCACCGGCCGGGCGACCTACTGGTCCCGGTCCCGCGGTCAGCTCTGGCGCAAGGGGGAGACCTCCGGACATGTGCAGCAGGTCCGCCGTGTGGCCCTCGACTGCGACGGGGACACCGTCCTGCTGACCGTGGACCAGACGGGCCCGGCCTGCCACACCGGCACCCGCACCTGCTTCACCTCGCGGGAGATCACCCTGGAGGGAGGTCGCGATGACCAGGTCTGATCGGCGCTTCGGAGTGGTGTCCCCGAGTGCGGAGGAGTTCTCCGAGCTCGCCTGCGACCACCGGGTCATCCCGGTGACCATGCGCCTGCTGGCCGACGGCCACACGCCGCTGAGCATCTACCGGACGCTGGCTGACGGGCGGCCCGGCAGCTTCCTCATGGAATCCGCCGCTCCCGGCGCTGCGTGGTCCCGGCACTCCTTCATCGGCGTGCGCTCGCAGGCCACCCTCTCCGAGGGTGACGGCCGGGCGGTCTGGCTGGGAGACCCTCCTGCCGGTACCCCGCAGCATGGCAACACTGCTGAGGTGCTGCGGGCCAGTCTCGACTTCCTGGGCGGCGACAACGGCCGAGCACGCACGGTGGCCCTGCCGCATCTGACCTCCGGGCTGGTCGGGTACATCGGCTGGGAGGTCGTGCGTCACTGGGAGCGGCTGCCGCACCCGCCCGCTGACGACCTGCATGTGCCCGAGATGGCCATGAACCTCGTGAGCGACCTCGTCGTGCACGATAACCGGGACGGCACCGTCACCCTGGTGGCGAACGCCTTCAACCAGGACGGACGCGACTCCGGCGTCGAGCGGGCCTACGCCGATGCGGTGGCCCGGCTGGAGCGGATGCGTGCCGCGCTCGCCGAACCGGTCCGCCCCGGGGTCGCGGTGGCCCCGGCGGACTGGCAGGAGACGGTCGAACGAGATCTCGAGGACCGCGTCGAGCATGCCTGGGACCAGGACGAGTACCTGGCCACGTTGGGCAGGGCCAAGCAGGCGATCATCGACGGCGAAGTCTTCCAGATCGTGGTCTCCCGACGCTTCCAGGTCGCTACGGAGGTGGACGCGCTGGCGGTCTACCGCATGCTCCGGCTGCTGAACCCCAGCCCCTACATGTACCTGCTGCACTTCGAGACTCCCGATGGGGAGCCCTACCAGGTGGTGGGCGCTTCCCCGGAGGCGCTGGTCACCGTGGAGGATGACACCGTGGTGACACATCCGATCGCTGGCACACGTCCGCGAGGTGACACCCCCGCGGAGGACGAGGCGCTCGCCGATGACCTGCTCGCTGATGAGAAGGAGCGTGCCGAGCACATCATGCTGGTCGACCTGGCCCGCAACGATCTCGCCAAGGTGTGCGTGCCGGGCTCGGTGCAGGTCACGCGGTTCATGGCGGTGGAGCACTTCAGCCATGTGATGCACCTGACCTCGCATGTGCAGGGAGAGCTGGCGCCGGAGGCCTCGTCCTATGACGTCCTGGCGGCGACTTTCCCGGCCGGCACCCTCTCCGGAGCGCCGAAGCCCAGGGCCCTCCAGCTGCTCGACGCCTGGGAGCCGGCTCGACGGGGGGTCTACGGGGGAGTGGTCGGCTATTTTGACCTCTCTGGGCGGATGGATGCGGCCATCGCGATCCGCAGCGCACTGCTGAAGGACGGCCGGGCCTACGTGCAGGCCGGCGGCGGCATCGTCGCGGACAGCGACGACGACGCCGAACGTCAGGAGACGGTGAACAAGGCCGCCGCGCCCCTGCGTGCGGTGCTGGCCGCCGATCGGCTCCAGGAGCAGCCATGAGCCGCCGCGCGGTGGTGCTGGTGGGCCTGGCTGCAGGCGTGCTGCTGCTGGCCTCGGCCACACAGACGTGGGTGACCGCCGTCGGGCTGGGGGACACCTCCGCGGCGGGCCAGGTGGAGATCCCCGGCACCGATGTCTCAGACACGGTGACCGCCATGGCCCTGGTCGGGCTGGCCTCCTCCGTGGCTGTGACGATCGCCCGACGCATCGCTCGACTCATCATCGGCGTCGTGATGCTCGCCGCGGGCGTCTCGGCCGTTGTGACGGTGGCCCGGGTGATCGCTGCGCCCGGGGAGGCCTCGGGGCCCGCCCTGGGCGAGGTCACCGGCACCACGGAGCTCGCCGGTGAGTATGTCCTCGGTCCGGCAGTGTGGGCTGGTCTGGCCGGTGCTGTGCTGCTGGCGCTGGCGGCGCTGGCGCTGCTGATCTTCTCCCCGCGCTGGCGGGATCGGTCCTCGCGGCGATACGCCACAGCCCGCGAGGCAGGCGCGGCGCCGCAGGAGGACCCCGATGAGTTCGACCTGTGGGACGGACTCAGCGCCGGGGACGACCCGACATCCGAGCGTCGAGGCTGAGCCCGGCGAACTCTGTCACCGCCCCCAGCCTCCTCCTCTGCGCCGAGGGTCGGCAGACACGGCCTCTCCCGGTGCGCTCGTCACGCGCTGTCCCGGCGGCGGAGTCTGCCGAACCTCGAGAAAGAGGCGCAGATCATGCGGTGGGTCTCATTCGCCGACGGCGACCTCCAGCTCGGCATGCTGAGACCACTGGCTGAAGCTGCCCGGGTACAGCACGGCGTCGAAGCCGGCCAGGTGGGCCGCCAGGGTGGCGTGGGCTGCGTTGACGCCGGAGCCGCAGTAGCTCACCACCGGCCGGTGGTCGTCCGCGCCGGCCGCGAGCAGCCGCTCACGCAGCGCCTGGGGCGTCAGGAACCGGCCGGCGGCGTCGACGTTGCCGGCCGTGGGGAGGTTCCGCGCCCCGGGGATGTGGCCGGCCCGCGGATCGATCGGCTCGTGCTCTCCGCGGAACCTCTCCGGTGCGCGGACGTCCAGCAGCACGGCGTCGGCAGGGAGCCCCTGGCTCAGCCGGGAGGAGAGGTCTCGCACGGACTCCAGATCGACGGCCGCCGCGGCAGCCGTGTCGGTGACGTCCCGCTGCGGGTCCTGAAGCCGGATCGTCGACGGCTCCGGGCGCACATCGCCTTCCTCCAGCGGCAGTCCTGCCCGCCGCCAGGCCTCCAACGCCCCGTCGAGCACCCGGACGTCATGGACTCCGGCGCGGCGCAGCAGCCACCAGGCGCGGGCCGCGGCGAGGTTCTGCAGGTCGTCGTGGACCACCACGGTGCGTCCCGGCAGGAGCCCCCACCGTCGCGCGGCCTGCTGTAGCGTCTCATGCCGCGGGAGCGGGTGACGTCCTGCGACGGCGGGACGCCCATGGTCGCTGAGCTCATGGTCCAGGTCCACGTAGACCGCACCGGGGATGTGGCCGGCGCGGTGGTCGGCGGAGCCGTCCGGCTGGTCGAGCCTCCATCTGACGTCGAGCACATGTGGCGGCTCGGCGGAGCCCAGCAGGCTGTGGAGCTCGTCGGCGGTGATGAGTGTCTGCATGACCACCACCCTGCTCCGAGACCCCTCCGCTGTCCAGCCCGCCGCCACAGCAGGGGAGACCACCTGGTCTGCACGGGAGGAAATCTGGTCGGGCCGCGGGGAGCAGGCATGGCAGAATGGATGCTGAGCTGAAGTGACCGAGAGAGGACTCTGATGACCACCACGCAGCAGCGGACCGTGCGCGATGTCGAGCAGCAGCCGGCCGTCGGCGAGCAGCCGGATGACGCCTTCATCCACTATGACCACATCGGTCACGGGTCGACCCCTGCCGCCTGGACGCTGAGCCTGACGCTGATCGTCGGCTCGATCATCGCCGGCATCGGCTTCGTCGCCGAGATCTGGGTCTTGGCCTACATCGGTGCGGCCTGTGTTCCGCTCGCCCTGATCCTGGGCTACGCCCTGAAGAAGGCGGGTCTCGGCGTCGAGATGGACAGCTCGTCGGTGCTGAAGCACGGCGAGGACCCTCGGCGCCACCAGGGGCCCGCCGTGCCGGACAACACCTCCGGCAAGGGCGAGCGCATCCCCGACGCCTCCACCAACTGAGCCGCCGGTGAACACCGAGACACCCGCCTCCGCCGCCGGAACCGGCACGGTGCTGGACGGCATCATCGCCGGCGTCCGTGAGGATCTGCAGGCCCGTCGCGCCGAGGTTCCGCTGGCCGAGCTCCGCGCCCGCGTCGCTGACGTCCCGCTGGCCCTCGACGGGCTGGCCGCGCTGCGCGGCGGCCGTGACGACGCCGCAGGAGTCCGCATCATCTCCGAGGTGAAGCGGTCCTCGCCGTCGAAGGGCTCCCTGGCCGAGATCCCCGATCCCGCGGAGTTGGCCCGGGCCTACCAGGCCGGCGGAGCCTCCGCCGTGAGCGTTCTGACGGAGCGTCGCCGATTCGCCGGATCGCTAGCGGATCTGGACGCCGTCCGTGCCGCCGTCGACCTTCCCGTCCTGCGCAAGGACTTCATGGTCGACGAGTATCAGTTCCTCGAGGCCCGCGCCCATGGCGCGGACCTGGTCCTGCTCATCGTGGCCGCCCTCGACGACACTCGGCTCCGGGACTTCCTCGCGCTGACCCATGAGCTGGGGATGGAGGCGCTCGTAGAGGCCCATACGGAGGAGGAGATCTCCCGCGCCGTCGACGTGGGCGCCCGCATCGTTGGTGTCAACGTGCGCAATCTGAAGACCCTCGACGTCGACGTGGCGCACTACGGCACCATGGCCCGCCATCTTCCCGATGACGTCGTCCGTATCGCGGAGTCCGGCGTGGACGGTCCGGACGTGGTCGCCGACTACGCCTCTCGGGGTGCGGATGCGGTGCTCGTGGGGGAGGCGCTGGTCCGCGACGGGGACCCTGCCGCCGCCCTGGGCCGCTTCCGAGCAGCCAGCCGCTCCTGACTCCGGCTCCCGGCACGGCGTCGCCGAGCGGCACGCACCATCACCTGAACAGGAGAACCCATGACTGCAGAGTCCGACTCCGCGAGCTACCGCGACGCCGCCGGCCCCTATTTCGGCCCCTACGGCGGCCGATGGATGCCCGAGTCCCTGGTCGCTGCGCTCGACGAGGTGGAGAGGACCTTCCTCGAGGCACGCGAGGATGAGGAGTTCATCGCGGAGTTCGAGCGGCTCTGCCGGGACTACACCGGTCGTCCCTCGCTGCTGGCCGAGGTCCCGCGGTTCGCCGCCGAGCAGGGTGCGGCCCGTGTGTTCCTCAAGCGGGAGGACCTCAATCACACCGGCTCCCACAAGATCAACAACGTCCTCGGGCAGGCGCTGCTGGCGCGCCGGATGGGCAAGACCCGGCTGATCGCCGAGACCGGGGCAGGCCAGCACGGGGTCGCCACGGCGACGGCGGCGGCGCTGATGGGCATGGAGTGCGTGGTCTACATGGGTGCCGAGGACACTCGGCGTCAGGCGTTGAACGTGGCCCGCATGCGGCTGCTGGGTGCCGAGGTCGTCCCCGTCGAACATGGCGCTCAGACCCTCAAGGACGCGATCAACGAGGCGCTGCGCGACTGGGTCGCCACGGTGGAGAACACCCACTACCTGTTGGGCACCGTGGCCGGTCCGCACCCGTTCCCGGCCATGGTCCGCTGGTTCCATCAGGTCATCGGCGAGGAGGCCCGGCAGCAGATCCTGCAGCAGACGGGGCGTCTGCCTGACGCCGTCTGCGCCTGCGTCGGGGGAGGGTCCAACGCGATGGGCATCTTCCACGGCTTCCTCGACGACGCCGATGTCGCCCTGTACGGCTTCGAAGCCGGGGGCGACGGTGTGGACACGGGTCGGCACGCGGCGGCCATCACGCTGGGCCGTTCCGGAGTGCTCCACGGTGCACGCTCCTACCTCATGCAGGACGAGGATGGGCAGACCGTGGACTCGCACTCCATCTCCGCAGGACTGGACTACCCGTCCGTGGGCCCGGAGCACGCCCACCTGGCCGACGTGGGCCGGGCCGTCTACGAGCCGGTCACCGACGCCGAGTGCATGACCGCCTTCGAGGCGCTCTGTCGCACCGAGGGGATCATCCCGGCCATCGAGTCGGCCCACGCCCTGGCGGGGGCGGCCCGGCTCTCGGCGCGTTGGACGGAGGATGACGCCGAGGCCGCGGCGCACCGCATCATCATCGTCAACCTCTCCGGGCGCGGCGACAAGGACGTGGCCACCGCCGCCGAATGGTTCCGCCTGCTGCCGGGCCAGGAGGCCGAGGGTGCTGACGGGGAGACCGACGACCATGCCGGCCGCGCGCCGGAGACGGGAGTGCAGGCATGAGCGTGCAGACCAGCCGCGGGGCAGCTGCTCCGTCGAAGACGGCGACGGCCATCGAGGCCGCCCGTGCCGCAGGACGTTCGGCCTTCGTGGGCTACCTGCCGGCCGGCTACCCGGACCGTGAGACCTCGATCACCGCGGCGATCGAGCTGGCCCGTAACGGGGCCGAGGTCATCGAGATCGGCATCCCGTACTCGGACCCGGTCATGGACGGGCCCGTGATCCAGCAGGCCACCACCCAGGTGCTCCGGCGCGGGTTCCGCATCGACGAGGTCTTCGAGATCGTCCGAGCAGTCACCGAAGCCACCGACGCCGCCGTGCTGGTGATGACCTACTACAACCTCATCGATCGCATGGGAGCCGAGGAGTTCGCCCGCCGTCTGGCCGAGGCCGGGGGAGCAGGGGCCATCACGCCGGATCTGATCCCGGACGAGGCCGAGGACTGGATCGCCGCGACCGACGCGTACGGTCTGGACCGCGTGTTCCTCTCCGCGCCCACCTCATCTGCGGAGCGTGTCGCCAAGATCGTGGAGGCCTCCCGCGGATTCGTCTACGGCGTGTCCTTGATGGGTGTCACCGGAGCTCGCTCGGAGGTCTCGGACGCCGCGGAACGAGTCGTCCGAGCCGCCCATGAGGCCGGGGCGGAGCGGGTCTGCGTCGGACTCGGCGTCTCCACCCGGGCACATGTGGAGGAGATCGGTCGCTACGCCGACGGAGTCATCGTCGGCACTGCGCTGGTGGCCGCTCTGCGCGACGGTGGCCCAGCGGCGGTCGGCCGGCTCGCCGGCGAGCTCTCCGGCCGCCCAGCACCGGCCTGAGGCGGGCGCCTCGCCCGTCTGCGGGGCGCGCCCGACGAGTCAGCCTGGTCGCCATGATCAGCCTGACCGCTTAGACTGCACCCGGCTGTCCCGCCACCTCAGGGGCGGTCCAGCCCCACCACCGAGAGGACGACGCGTCAATGACTTCCACTGCAGCGGCGGCCGCGACCGACGGCGACCTGCTGGCGGGATTCCCCGCACCGCCCTCCAGCGGACTCGACCTGGGTCCGCTGACCCTGAACTTCTACGCGCTGTGTATCGTCGCAGGCATCGTCGTGGCGATCCTGCTGACCTCCAAGCTGTGGAAGTCGAGGGGCGGCAGCTCCGAGAACGTCATGGACGCCACCCTGTGGGCGGTGCTGCTGGGCATCGTCGGTGGACGGCTCTACCACGTCTTCTCCTCTCCTGACGCCTACTTCGGTCCGAACTTCGACGGCTCCGGCGATCTCTCGCTGATCCCGCAGATCTGGCGCGGAGGACTCGGCATCTGGGGCGCCATCCTGCTGGGCGCGGTGGGCGTCTGGTTCGCCTGCCGTCGCTACGGCATGAAGTTCGGCGCCTTCGCCGACGCCGTGGTGCCGGGGGTGCTGCTGGCCCAGGCCATCGGGCGCTGGGGCAACTGGTTCAACCAGGAGCTCTACGGCGGACCCACGAACCTGCCCTGGGGGCTCACCGTCGAGCTGGAGCACCGGGTGCCGCAGGTCTCGCACATGAGCGAGTCCACCCTGTTCCACCCGACGTTCCTCTACGAGAGCGTCTGGAACCTGCTGGGTGTGGCCCTCCTGCTGGTCCTCTACCGGCGCTTCCAGGTCAAACAGGGGCTGCTCGCCTGGACCTATGTGGCCTACTACACCTTGGGCCGCTTCTGGATCGAGAGCCTGCGCATCGACGAGCTCGACAAGTCCACCCAGTTCATCAACATCTTCGGGCTGGACTGGCGTCTGAACATGTGGGCCTCCGTGCTCACCTTCCTCGTCGCCGTCGTGATGCTCTACGTGCTGTGGTCCAAGCGGCCTCGCACCGCAGAGCAGCTGGCTGAGGAGCAGGAGGTCTTCCGCGCGGGGCATGGTCCTCGCGCTGAGGGGACCGACGCGGGCGAGGCGGAGCTGGATGAAGCAGAGACTGCGCTGGACGAGGTCGAAGCCGACGAGTCTGAGCTGGACGAAGCCGAAGCCGACGAGTCTGACGAGTCTGACGAGCAGGATGCTGCCGAGCCGGCCGACGCGGAGGACGAGTCCTCCGTGATTCCGGATGCTGAGACACCTGTGGCGGAGGACGGGCCCGATCCTCGGGAGGACTCTCGCAGAGAGAGCTGAACCACTCGGAGGGCCGCCGGCAAGGTCCAGATCTTGAGATGCGATTTGCTTCCGGGGTGCCTGCACGCGGAAGATTGATCTGATCAGCCTGAGACTCAGGCAACACTGGTGTGCCCGTCGACTCGCACCCGTTGGCGACGGGCACCCGATGCTGGCGTCGGCCCATGCCGGAGCGCGCACCCCGCGCTCGGCCTGCGCGCCGCGACGCATGAGACGCATATCGAGGGCCCCCGACCGTCCACCACGCACGACGGCGGCGGTGCGGTCCGTCGGGTCGACCTGCGTCACTCCAGCTCATAAGGGGTCGATGATGTCCCCTCCCATGGAACGTCCGTATGCGGAGGAAGGAACACCGTCATGTCCACAAAGGGATTGTCGGCTACGCACAGCTCGGCTCCCGCCGACGTCGCGCCGGGTGCCGACGACGGCGTCGTCAGCCCGTTCGTGCGGTTCTCCGCGTACCCGGAGAAGGCGGGGCTCTACAGCCCCGAGAACGAGCACGAGAACTGCGGGATGGCCGCCATCGCCACGCTGCGCGGTGAGCCCGGTCACGACATCGTCGACCACGCCCTGGTCGCTCTGCGCAACCTCGAGCACCGCGGTGCCGTCGGCAGTGACGTGGGTACCGGCGACGGTGCAGGCCTGCTCACTCAGGTGCCGGACGAATTCTTCCGGGCGGTGGTCGACTTCGAGCTCCCCTCCGCGGGCGAGTACGCAGTCGGCACGGCCTTCCTGCCCCAGTCCGAGTCCGAGCGGGAGCAGATGTGCGCCTCGTTGGAAGATCTGGCGGCGGAGCAGGGGCTGACGGTCATCGGCTGGCGTGAGGTCCCCATCGACGATTCGATGATCGGGACCCTGGCCCGGGAATCGATGCCGCACTTCCGGCAGCTGTTCGTCGCGCTGGCCGAGGAGGACTCTGAGGAGTTCCGCTTCTCCGCCTCCGGAACCCTGGACCAGCGCGCCTGGCGGCTGCGCAAGCGCGGCCAGAACCGGCTGGGCGTCTACTTCCCGTCGCTGTCGTCGAAGACGATCACCTACAAGGGCATGCTCACCACGGCGCAGCTCGAGCCCTTCTTCCCGGACCTCTCCGACGAGCGCTTCAAGACCACCTTGGGCATCGTTCACTCGCGGTTCTCCACCAACACCTTCCCCTCGTGGCCCCTCGCGCAGCCGCTGCGCAATATCGCCCACAACGGGGAGATCAACACCGTCAAGGGCAACCGGAACTGGATGCGTGCCCGCCAGTCCATGATGGCCGGAGAGCTGCTCGGCGAGGACCCCGAGTACCTCTTCCCGATCTGCACGCCGGGGGCCTCCGACTCCACGTCCTTCGACGAGGCCGCTGAGCTGCTGATGCTCTCGGGCCGTCCGCTGGCCCAGGCCATGCGCATGATGGTTCCTGAGGCGTGGGAGAACCACGAGTCCATGGACCCGGACCTGCGGGCCTTCTACCGGTACCACTCCATGCTGATGGAGGCCTGGGACGGTCCGGCGGCCATCGCCTTCACCGACGGTCAGCAGGTCGGCGCGGTCCTGGACCGCAACGGACTGCGCCCGGCGCGCTACTGGGTGACCGACGACGGGCTCGTGGTGATGTCTTCGGAGGTCGGCGTCGTCGACCTCGATCCTTCCACGATCGTGCGCAAGGGGCGTGTGGCTCCCGGCATGATGTTCCTCCTCGACACGGTCGAGGGGCGCATCATCGAGGACGAGGAGATCAAGTCCGGCTTCGCCTCCTCCCAGCCCTGGCAGGAATGGGTCGAGGAGAACCTCATCGAGTTGGAGGACCTCCCGGAGCGGCTGCACGTGCGCCACCCCACCGAGTCGGTCCGCCTGCGTCAACAGACCTTCGGGTACACGCATGAGGAGCTGCGCATCCTGGTCGGTCCCATGGCCTCAACCGGCGCGGAGCCTATCGGTGCCATGGGTACGGACACGCCGATCGCCGTCCTCGCGGACCGACCTCGGCTGCTGTTCGACTACTTCGTGCAGAACTTCGCCCAGGTGACCAACCCGCCGCTGGACGCGATCCGCGAGGAGCTGGTGACCTCCTTGGGGCTGCACATCGGCCCCAACGGCAACGTGCTGACCACGGAGAAGGTCACGGCCAAGCAGGTCGCCCTGGACTTCCCCGTCATCGACAACGACCAGCTCGCCAAGATCGCGAACATCCGCAGCGACGAGGGTCAGAAGATCGCCATGAAGGTGCGCGGTCTCTACCGGGTGGGCAGCTCGGAGGAGGAGTTCCGCCAGCGCATCCGTGACCTGTGCGAGCAGGTCTCCGCGGCGGTCAACCGCGGAGTGGGCTACATCGTGGTCTCCGACCGCGACTCCAATGCCCAGTGGGCCCCGATCCCCTCGCTGCTGCTGCTCTCGGCGATCCACCATCACCTGCTCAAGTCCGCCAACCGGACCCGTGCCTCGCTCATCGTGGAGGCCGGCGACGTCCGCGAGGTCCACCATGTGGCCTGCCTGATCGGCTACGGTGCGGCCGCGGTCAACCCGTATCTCGCCATGGAGTCCGCCGAGGACATGGTCCGGCGCGGGGAGATCACCGGGGTCACCGAGTCCCAGGCGGTGCACAACCTGCTCACCGCCCTCGGCAAGGGCGTGCTGAAGATCATGTCCAAGATGGGCATCTCCACGGTCGCCTCCTACTGCGGGGCGCAGACCTTCGAAGCGATCGGTCTGGCGCAGAACGTCGTGGACCAGTACTTCTCCGGCACCCACTCGCCGATGGGCGGGGTCGGTCTGGACGTCATCTCTGCGGAGGCCCTGGCCCGTCACGCCAAGGCCTACCCGCAGGACGGCAACGACCTCGGGCGCGGTGACGAGCTGGAGATCGGGGGAGAGTACCAGTGGCGGCGCGAAGGTCCGCCGCACCTGTTCAACCCCGAGACGGTCTTCAAGCTGCAGCATTCCACGAAGTCGCGTCGCTATGACATCTTCAAGCAGTACACCAAGGCGGTGGACGACCAGTCCCAGGCGCTGATGACCCTGCGCGGTCTCATCCGCTTCACCAGCGGCCGCGCCCCGATCCCGGTCTCCGAGGTCGAGCCGGTCAGTGAGATCGTCAAGCGGTTCAACACCGGGGCGATGAGCTACGGCTCCATCTCCCAGGAGGCTCACGAGACGCTGGCGATCGCCATGAACCGTCTCAAGGCACGGTCCAACACCGGTGAGGGCGGCGAGCACCCGGCCCGCCTGGTGGATCCGGAGCGGCGCAGCGCGATCAAGCAGATCGCCTCCGGCCGGTTCGGCGTCACCAGCCAGTACCTGACCCACGCTGATGACCTGCAGATCAAGATGGCCCAGGGCGCGAAGCCCGGTGAGGGCGGCCAGCTCATGGGGAAGAAGGTCTACCCGTGGGTCGCCGAGACCCGGCACTCCACCCCGGGGGTCTCGCTGGTCTCGCCGCCGCCGCACCATGACATCTACTCGATCGAGGACCTCGCCCAGCTGATCTACGACCTCAAGCGCTCGAACACGGGTGCGCGGGTCCATGTGAAGCTCGTGGCGCTCAACGGTGTAGGCACTGTGGCAGCCGGCGTGACCAAGGCCAAGGCCGACGTCGTGCTGATCTCCGGTCACGACGGCGGCACCGGTGCCTCTCCGCTGAACTCGCTCAAGCACGCCGGGGCGCCCTGGGAGCTCGGCCTGGCCGAGGCTCAGCAGACGCTGATGCTCAACGGTCTGCGCGAGCGCGTCACCGTGCAGGTGGACGGACAGCTCAAGACCGGGCGCGACGTCGTGATCGCCGCGCTGCTGGGTGCCGAGGAGTATGGCTTCGCGACCGCCCCGCTGGTGGTCTCCGGCTGCATCATGATGCGTGTCTGCCACCTGGACACCTGCCCGGTGGGTGTGGCCACGCAGAACCCGGTGCTGCGTGAGCGGTACACGGGCAAGGCGGACCACGTGGTGAACTTCTTCGAGTTCGTGGCTCAGGAGGTGCGTGAGTATCTCGCCGAGCTGGGCTTCCGGAGCCTCGACGAGGCGATCGGGCACATCGACGCCCTGGACCTCGACGACGCCAAGCGCCACTGGAAGACGGAAGGGCTGAACCTCGACGCAGTGCTGGGCGGCTACGACCCCGAGGACCCGGCCGTGCAGGCCATGCTGCGCCGCACCGGCGGGCAGGACCACGAGCTGGAGAAGCACTTCGACGTCGCGCTGATCGAGCAGGCTCAGCCGGCGATCCGCCATGGCCAGCATGTGCGCCTGGAGCGCAAGATCATCAACACCGACCGCTCGGTGGGCACCATGCTGGGACACGAGGTCACCAAGGCGTTGGGGCTGAGGACCCTGGACCAGGACACCATCGAGGTGGACCTCGTGGGCGAGGCCGGCCAGTCCCTGGGAGCGTTCCTGCCGCACGGCATCACGCTGCGGCTCTCGGGTGACGCCAACGACTACGTCGGCAAGGGGCTGTCGGGCGGGCGCGTCGTCGTCCACCCGGACCCCTCGGCGCCGCTCCAGGCGGAGACCAACGTCATCGCCGGCAATGTGATCGGCTACGGCGCCACCTCCGGCGAACTGTTCCTCCGCGGGCAGGTCGGGGAACGGTTCCTGGTGCGCAACTCGGGGGCGACGGCCGTCGTGGAAGGCATCGGTGATCACGGCTGCGAGTACATGACCGGCGGTCAGGCACTGATCCTGGGCCCGACCGGACGCAACTTCGGCGCCGGCATGTCCGGAGGCACGGCCTTCGTGCTCGACTTCGACGAGCACCGCATGAACACCCAGGCCCGCTCCGCCGGCGACCTGCTGCTCCTGCCGCCGGACGAGGAGGACCAGCAGATCATCCTCGACCTGCTCCGCCGACACCTGGAGGAGACCGGGTCGACCGTCGCCGAACGGCTCCTGGCCGACCCGGCGGGCGCCTTCGGCCGTATCACGAAGGTGCTGCCCCGCAACTACGACGCCGTGCTTCGTGCCCGTTCCACCGCCCTGGACGAGGGGCTGGATCCGAACGGGGACGAGACCTGGCAGAAGATCCTGGAGGTGACCCGTGGCTGACCCGCGCGGATTCCTGAAGCACCGTGAGCGGCAGGACCGGCCCTCACGCCCCGTGCCCGTGCGCATCATGGACTTCAAGGAGGTCTACGAGCGTCAGCAGAAGGGTGCGGTGCAGACGCAGGCGAGCCGCTGCATGGACTGCGGCATCCCGTTCTGCCACACCGGTTGCCCGTTGGGGAACCTGATCCCGGAGTGGAACGACCTCATCTGGCGGGACCAGATGGAGGAGGCCTCCTCGCGGCTGCACATGACGAACAACTTCCCGGAGTTCACCGGTCGCATCTGCCCGGCTCCGTGTGAGACGTCCTGTGTGCTGGGGATCAACCAGCCCGCGGTGACCATCAAACAGTCCGAGGTCTCCATCGCCGATGAGGCGATCGCCAACGGCTGGGTGGAGCCGGTGCTGCCGCAGCGGCTGACCGGCAAGACCGTGGCCGTGGTGGGCTCAGGACCGGCCGGTCTGGCGGCGGCCCAGCAGCTGACCCGAGCCGGTCACACCGTCGCCGTCTATGAGCGGGACGACCGTCTCGGTGGCCTGCTGCGCTATGGCATTCCGGACTTCAAGATGGAGAAGCACCACATCGACTTCCGCATCGACCAGATGGAGGCCGAGGGGACCCGCTTCTACACCTCCACCGCGATCGGTGAGGACATCACCTGGGACTCGCTGCGCGAGAGCTATGACGCCGTGGTGGTGGCCACCGGCGCCATGGTGCCTCGCGATCTGCCCATCCCGGGCCGTGGTCTGGACGGGGTGCACTTCGCGATGGAGTATCTGGTCCAGTCCAACAAGGCTCTTGCCGGAGACGACGTCCCCGAGCAGATCCACGCCGAGGGCAAGCACGTGATCGTGCTCGGCGGCGGCGACACCGGCGCCGACTGCATCGGCACCGCGCATCGCCACGGTGCGGCCTCGGTGACCACGCTGGCGATCGGCACGCAGCCGCCCGAGTCGAGGGCCGCCCACGAGCCGTGGCCCATGGACCCGAAGGTCTTCGAGGTCACCTCGGCCGACGAGGAGGGCGGGGAGCGTCGCTACTTGGCCTCCACCGTGGAGTTCCTCGGGGACGAGAACGGCCACGTGCGTGCGCTGCGCGTCGCAGAGACCCAGTACAACGACGACGGCTCCCGTACGCCGATGCCCGGTACCGAGCGCGAGATCCCCGCGGATCTGGTGCTGCTGGCCCTGGGCTTCACCGGGGCGGAGCAGGAGACGCTGTCCGGTCAGGGATCGGTGGAGTTCGACCGGCGCGGCAATGTCCAGCGTTCGGAGGACTACATGACCTCGGCCGAGGGCGTCTTCGCGGTCGGCGACGCCGGCCGCGGGGCCTCTCTGGTGGTCTGGGCCATCGCGGAGGGCCGGGCGGCCGCCAAGGAGGTGGACGAGTACCTCGAAGGGTCCTCCCGCCTCCCGGCGCCGGTGAAGCCGTCGGATCGGGCGATCTCGCTGAGCGGGTGAGCCCCGAGCCTGAGTGAGATAGGCTCTGTCATGTCGGCGCCCGGAATTCGGTGCGCCCTCCAGCTGGCCCAACGTCGTGCCAGGGGATCAGAAGATCGAACCGTCCTATACGACAAGGGTGAGGCATGAGACACGCGAAGATCGTCGCCACCTTCGGCCCGGCGACCGCCGGCTATGAGAAGACGCGCCAGCTCATCGAGGCAGGTGTCGACGTCGCACGGGTGAACATGAGCCACGGCGACTACACCGTCCATGAGGAGACGTACCGGACCGTCCGCGAGGTGTCCAAAGACCTGCGCCAGGCGGTGGCCATCTTCGCGGACCTCCAGGGCCCCAAGATCCGACTGGGTCGCTTCGTCGAGGGCGAGCATGAGCTTGCTGAGGGTGACAGATTCACGATCACGATCGACGACGTCGAGGGCATCAAGGAGCGCTGCTCCACCACGTTCAAGGGACTGCCCGGCGACGTCAACGTCGGCGACACGCTGCTCATCGACGACGGCAAGGTCGCCCTGCGAGCAGTCGAGGTGACGGACACCGATGTGGTGACCGAGGTCGTCGTGCCCGGCAAGGTGTCCAACAACAAGGGCATCAACCTGCCCGGTGTGGCCGTCTCCGTCCCCGCCTTGAGCGAGAAGGACGAGGAGGATCTGCGGTGGGCCCTGCGCATGGGCTTCGACATGATCGCGCTGTCCTTCGTCCGGGATGCGGCCGACATCGAGTCCGTGCACCGCATCATGGACGAGGAGGGCCGGCGTGTGCCGGTCATCGCCAAAGTCGAGAAGCCGCAGGCGGTGGACGCCCTCCAGGACGTCGTCGACGCCTTCGACGCGATCATGGTGGCCCGCGGGGACCTCGGCGTGGAACTTCCGCTGGAGGAGGTCCCGGTGGTGCAGAAGCGCGCCATCGAGCTGGCTCGGCGCTGGGCCAAGCCGGTCATCGTGGCCACCCAGGTCCTGGAGTCCATGATCGACAACCCCCGCCCCACCCGGGCGGAGGCCTCCGACTGCGCCAACGCGGTGCTCGACGGCGCCGACGCGGTCATGCTCTCCGGTGAGACTTCCGTGGGCAAGTACCCGGTCAAGACGGTGGAGACCATGGCCGCGATCATCGAGGCGACCGAGAGCAAGGGCCTGGGACGCATCCCCCCGCTGGGCTCGACTCCGCGGACCCGCGGCGGGGCAGTGACCCGCGCGGCGGCCGAGATGGCCGAGCAGCTGGGAGTGAAGTACCTCGCCACGTTCACACGGTCCGGCGACTCTGCTCGCCGGCTCTCACGTCTGCGCCGGGAGCAGCCGATCTTCGCCTTCACGCATGTGGAGCACACGCACAACATCATGTGCCTCAGCTGGGGCGTGCAGCCCCGGTGGGTGGAGTTCGCGTCCCACACGGACAAGATGACCGCCCAGGTGGACAAGCTCCTGTTGGAAGAGGGCATCGCCCAGCCGGACGAGCTGGTCATCATCGCGGCCGGTTCGCCCCCCGGGCAGGCCGGGACCACCAACATGGTCAAGGTGCACCGCATCGGCGACATCCCGGAGGCCGCGGACATCGATTCCTTGCGCCGCGGCGACGCGCCGCCGAACCGCGAGCCGGTCGGCCCGTGGCCGGCCCGGAGCGCAGACAGCGCGCTCTGAGCCGAGCATGTCGGGGCCGCTGGGCCTGAGCCGCGCCGGTGATCCCGCTGGGGTTGATCCTGCTGGACCCCGATGAACGGAGCCCCGTGACGTCACGATGTCACGGGGCTCCGTCATGTCTGCGACGTCGCCGACGTCGTCCGGATGCGGCAGGCGGCGGGCAGAGGGAGGGTCAGCCGGGGTACTGCGGGGCCATGGCGAGGAATGCCCACCCCGCGACGCCTCCGAGCAGGCTGCCGGAGATCACCTCCAGGGCGCTGTGCCGCCTGAGGGTGAGACGGGACCAGCACACCAGCAGCCAACCGGCTGCGCCCAGCACCCACCAGCCCGCCCCGGGCAGCCCCGCGGGGATGACGAGTCCGGCCAGAGCCGCGAGCACGGCATGGACGCTGATCTTCAGCCTGGTGTTCACGGCCATGACGATCAGCAGCGTGAGGATCCCGACCGCGGCCGCGAGACGCACGTCGGAGGTGGTCGGCAGGAACAGGAGCAGGGCCATGCCGAGGAGCATGGAGCCCAGCGCCAGGGCGTAGACCAGGTGCCGCTGGTCCCGGTGCCGCACGTGGAGGTCGGTAGCGGCCCCCCGCCGCACCAGCATCAGGGTGATCGTCCAGGGCAGGACGGCCAGGAACGCCACCGAGATCGAAGAGGACCACCACCAGGTGGGATCGGTGGCCACCGCGACGTGGACCAGCAGCACGGCGATGAGGGGAGACGGGCTCAGGAGCTCGGTCAGGACCTGAGCGAGACGGAGTCGGGCTCGGCGTCGCATGGGGCACGATTCTACGGTGCGGGATCACCTGGTGGTGTCTTCGGACGGCGGCAGGGCTGTGGCCCACGAGATCCACCCGTCCCGGGCCAGATGGCGTTCAGCCGCCCGGCGGCCCTCGTCACGGGAGGCCTGCACGATCTCGGCCAGCCAGGAGTCGAAGGCCGCGGCGTAGGCGCGGCGTACGGACGCGACATCTTGGCCGGGTCGCGGTCTGTGGTGCTGGAGGCAGCCCTCCGTGAACAGGGTGCGGACCTCCTCGGTCGGCATGGGTCGGGACGGTCGCACAGGTCTCACCCCCCTCAGCCCTCCGCCGCGGTGCCGGGCGGACTCTGAGACTAGGGCGGACCGCTGACAATCGTTCGCGGCGCTCCGCGCACTGTGCCGCTGGGGAGAGCGGCGGGCCGGGGGCCCTTGAGACGAGCGGCGGACGGTGACTAGCGTCGGTGCCGGGGCGAAGACGGCAGCAGAACCGACCAGGAGGTCTCACCCATGTCACGGATCACGGAGCTCATCCAGAGCCATCCGAACACCACCGACGGAGTGGACGTGCAGGCGCTCTCGGAGTGCATCGTCGCCTGCCTGGAATGTGCACAGGCCTGCACGGCCTGCGCCGACGCCTGTCTCGGGGAGGAGGACGTGGCACACCTGGCCGGGTGCATCCGCACCGACCTGGACTGCGCCGACATCTGCGCGGCGACCGCGTCGATCCTCAGTCGGCGCACCGGGGGAGGGCTGACCATGGTCCGGGCCGTGCTGGAAGCGTGCCGGACGGCCTGCGCCCAGTGTGCGGCGGACTGCGAGGCCCATGCTCAGATGCATGAGCACTGCCGCCTCTGTGCGGAGGCGTGCCGGCGTTGTGAGCAGGCGTGCGCTGATCTCCTGGCGGTCATCGGGTGAGCCCATCGGGCCGGCGCGGAGCAGGGACACCGGTGGCGGACCAGTGCCGGACGCGTGCCAGGGACGAGCCGTCGCGGGGTGCGGCAGCCGCCATCGTGACGGCAGGACCCCGAGAAGCATGCGGAGGCCGCCGGCATCTGGGAGCCTGAGAGGGTGATCGCACAGGTTCTGCCTGCGCCGCGGAGGTGCATCCAGCCGACGGTCAGTGCGGCACCGGGCTTCGCTCAGGAGCGGGCCGTAGGCTGGTTCTGCCTCATCAAGGTGCGAGTGATTCGGACCCCCGGGCCTGGCCGTCGCAGCGTCCCCCTCACGCTGGCCAGACCCGGGGGTCTTCTCACGTCCTGAGGCCACGGGGTCCGCAGGGAGCGGGTCGGCATGTCACGTCAGGACGTTGCCGATGGTCAGGTGCCGGACTGTCTCAGCAGCCTCGCCGGCCACGACTGCTCCGCTGGGGCGGTGGAGGTGGTGACCGCCGGTCGGCCTGCGGTGCGCACTCTCGTGCGGGGAGACGGATGCAGCGACCATGCAGACGACGGCTCCCAGGGCGCTGAACGGTGCGTCGCCATCAGCCGAGGCCACCAGCGCCGATACCGTCGGTTCAGCCGGGGGAACCCTCTGTCGGCCCGGGGCGCTCCGAGGGGATGGTCACGGTTCGGCATCCGCGATCACCGCACCTGTTCGCCGAGCATGGAGAAGCGTACATTCGAAGCATGTGGACACTCATCGTGGTATTGCTGATCGCTTGGGCGGTGTTGGCCATCGTGGGGTTCGTGTTTGAGGGCCTCATGTGGCTGGCAGCCGTCGGCATCGTTCTCTTCGTCGGCACGTTGGTCGTCGGTTTCATCCGCCAGCGGGCTGGACGGGCGAACCCAGCCGTCTGAACTGGACCCGCGCGAGTCGTGGGGCCGACGTTCACCGCCTCGGTGTCGTTGCGCCCTGTTCCGTCTGCGGCCCAGGGCCTCTCGCCCACCATGGGCGGTCGGTCCGCGTCATTCCGGTGCTCGAAGGGGTGCGGGAATGACGTGTGAGAGGTCTGTGACGCCTGCATCCCCGGAACCATGCTGATTCTGTCCGTGTCTGTGGGTGAATGAGACCGCCGTCCGAGGGGGTCCGTCCGTGACGCGGACAAGCATCTAGCCTTCAGCCAGCGGGGCGCAGGGTTCTTCTCAGGGGTGGATCATAGACTGGCTCTGCCTCATCAAGGTGCGAGTGATTCGGACCCCCGGGCCTGGCCGATTCAGCGTCCCCCTCACGCCGGCCAGCTCCGGGGGTCTTCTCATGTCCGGCCGGATCACTCGGCGGACAGGGCATCCAGGTGGGCGTGGACGTCGTGGTGGACGACCAGGTGCCGCTCCTCGACCAGGACACCGCACGCGGGGCACTGTTGGGCGTGCCATCTCATGGGTCGGTCGCAACCCACTCGCCGAGCTGGTCCGGAAACCGTGGTTGCTGGTGGGCGTCTCGAGCTCGGGGTCGATGGTGGAGTGCCAGGTGAGGTGATCGAGCCGGCGTTACCAGCCGATGAGCGCACCGCAGCACCGGCAGGGGCGGAGATCGGGCATGGCCCCAGGGTAGTGGCCGGTACTGTCTCGGGGCCGGGATAGCCTCAATGGGTTGGAAGGAAGGTACCCATGAGCACCACGTACGAAGTCGACGCCCGCCGCTGGTCAGGCGGCTGGGAGCTCCACATCGTCGATGTGGGCGTCACTCAGTGCCGCACCCTCGACCAGGCCGAGGACCAGGTCCGTGACTACCTCGAGACCCTCACTGACGAGGACTGCTCCGACGCGGTGGTGGAGATCGTGGCCAGGGACGAGCGCTGACCGGGCTGGCTCCCGGTGGGGTGGGTTACTATCCGATCATGATCATCCGATACCTCATCATGAAGGTCGGCCGCTTCCTCCTGCGGCTCGTGCGCCGACGCTTCGGCAAGCAGCCCACAGCTTCGCAGCCCGGGCACCGCCGAAGGCGGCGGAGGTGACCCAAGAGACAGTCGCAGGAGCGCCCACTGTCACGTCGTCCAGGCACGAGTTGCTGACCTTGCCCAGGGCTTCCCATGCGGTGTTCACCTTCTCGCTGACGCTGTGGGTCGGAAGGTCTTGGAGATGGGGCAGGGTCACCTTCACCCACCGCTCGACAGCCTCGGGGGAGAGGTAGACCGGATCCTTCTCCGGGGTGGTGATCTTCGGTGTCAGACCCTTGGCCGGGTGGATGCCGATGGCGCCGACGTCGACCTGCCGTGCCAGGGCAGCGGACAGCAGACAGCAGACTGGGGAGGTTCTTCTGCGTCTTGTCAGCCATCGGCTGGGTGCCTCTGACGGGCGTGAGCGAGTCGAGCCAGGCGGTGACCGCGCCCTCGGTGCTCCTGTCCACCGGCATGGCGTCCAGGGCGCACCGGGTGACGTGGTGCCGATGGCGCGCCGGTAGTCCGCACGGGCGGCGCCGTCGATGTCGCGCAGCCGGTCCACGTGGTGCTCACGCGCTTCGGTGACCGTACTCCACCGTGGAGGAGGGGCGGCCGTTCTTCTTGTGCCGGGTGCGGATCGGCCATAGGGTGGCGCGTACGGCGCAGCACTGACTCTTCGCCCACAAATCGGGGCCTCTCGCCCACAATGGGCGCTCGACCCGCGTCGTTCCGATGCCCGAAGCGGTGTCCAGTCTCAGAACATAGTTGACACTCTCTGGCGCGGGGTCCCGGTAGTGATAGTTGACACCTGTCTCGCGACATCGTTGACACCAGTGCAGGCCTCGACGCCGAGGGCAGCGGCGTTGCCACGAGCATGGGCAAGCACA